>JAEYGD010000180.1 GCA_023402505.1 Actinomycetes bacterium | reverse complement strand
GGTGATCTACCGCCGGGACCGCTACCTGCGCGGCAGCGACCACATCTCGTTCCTGGAGCAGGGCTGGCCGGCGGGCCGGTTCACCGAGCCGAACGAGGACTTCGCCCACCAGCACCAGGACGTGCGCGTGGTGGACGGCAAGCAGTACGGCGACCTGCCGGAGTTCTGCGACTTCGGCTACATCACCCGGGTGGCGCGGGTCAACGGCGCGGTGCTCTGGTCGCTCGCGCGGGCGCCCGGCACACCGAAGAACGTGATCATCGTGACGACGGACCTCACCAACAACACCACCCTGCGCTGGCAGCGCGGCGACGAGCCCGACCTGGCCGGCTACGAGGTGCTCTGGCGGGAGACCACGGCCGCCGAGTGGCAGCGGGTGATCCCGGTGGGTGACGTCACGCAGGTGACCATCGACCTGTCCAAGGACAACGTCTTCTTCGGTGTCCGGGCGGTGGGGCACGGCGGGCTGCGCAGCCCGGTGGCGTTCCCCCGGCCCGGCAGCTGACCACGGGCGACCGGGCCCGACCGCCACGGGCGGGCCCGGTGACCGGGACCGGCCGGGCGGCCGGGAGCCGCCCCCGGCGCGGGGTTACCCGGCGCCCCCGCCGCCCCAGCTGAGCACCAGCCAGAGGTCGGTCATGCTGTTGTCGTCGAGATGCAGGGTTACCTCGCCCAGGGCCGGCGGCAGCGGGTCGTCGGCGAGTACGCCCACCCGCAGGCCACCCATGCTGGTGTCGGTGCCGAGCGGGGAGGTGGTCCGGTCCGGCTCGCCGGGCGGCGTGGTCGCGACCGTCACGGTGGCCCTGGTCGCCGGCCCGGGCTCGGCGATCAGGCTCACCCCGTGCAGGCCGACCGGGGCCACCGCGCGCGCCCAGTACGGGTAGTGCTCCTCGCGCAGCGTCAGCGTCAGGGCCGCCTCCGGGGTCTCGCCGTCCAGCTCCACCGCGGTGAAGCGGGCCCACTCGGTGGGGAACTCGTGCCGCACCGACAGCAGCCGCACCGACCCCGCGGCGGCCGCCTGTGACACCAGTGCGGTCAGGTGCTCCTGCGCGGCCGAGCGCAGTGGCGCGCCGCCCTCCCGGGCGGTGTAGCGCAGGTGCAGCACGACGTCGGAGATGGTGTTGTGGTCGAACTGCGGCAGCGCGCTCGGCAGCTCCAGCCGCCACCGGCTGATCGCCCCGGCCCCCTCGAAGGGCAGGTAGCGCTCGTCGCGCAGGTTGACCTCGAACAGGCCGCTGTCCTGGTTGCCGGAGCTGGTGACGACCGACTGGGTGGCGCCCAGGTGGTCGCTGAAGCGCGGGTCGCCGTCGCCGGTGGCGGCGTACGGGTCGTCGCCCTCCCCCAGCGCCGGGCTGGTCCGGATCCGGCTGCCCTGCAGGGTGAGGGTGGCGTTCACCCCGGCGTACGGGCCGACGACGCACGGGATGCTCAACGCCACCGACCGGAGCCGCCGGAAGTAGTGTCCCGGGCAGCCGATCAGGTCGAACAGTTCCTCCGGCACCGCGAACTCGCACGTCCCGGTCGCCCGCAGGGTCAGCAGCGCCACCGGGTCCAGTTGGCGCAGGCTGACGTGGGTGGTCAGCTCGTACTCGCGGCGGTTCTGCTCGTGGTAGGCCATCTCCATCCGCCGCACGTCCAGGTAGAGCCGCTCCCCGGCCAGCAGCCCCTCCTTGCCGGCCTGGTAGCCGTACCGCAGGAAGGTCTGGCCCGGGTCGCCGAGCTCGTGCTGCAGCGCCCGCTCCGCCTGCTTGGCGACGTCGTACGCGAACTGGAAGCACTGGCCGTACAGGCCACGCACCTCGCGGCGCAGCCACCCGTACAGCTCGACGTTGCTGGTCTTGCCCTTCTTCGGGTCGGTGAGGAACTCCTCGACCTCCTCGGCGTGGCGGATCTGCTGCTGGTGGTTGCGCCACTCCCGCTCGGCCAGCGCCTCCCGGATCTGGGCGGCCCGCCACTGCCGGTAGACCTGGGTGATCTCACTCGCGACCATGTTCCGCTGGAACGCCCACTCCTGCTCCCGGCGCTGGTAGCCGCCGATCTTGGCGGCCTGGCTGGCCTCGAAGCTGAGCCGGCCGGCGATCCCCTTGGCCACCGCCGACCCGGCGTCCAGGATCTGCTTGAGGTGGATCCCGCCGATCGAGACCCCGGCGCCGATGCCCCACGGCTTGGCCGACGCCTCGATCTGCGGCACGAAGCCCACCACCGCGCCGATCGCGTCCAGCCCGGCGGCGATGTCCTGGGAGAGCTGCGCGCCGAACAGCAGGTCCAGTTCCTTGGCCTCGTAGCTGGAGATCTTCCGGCCCCCGGCGTCGACCACCGTCGGGGCGGCGATGTCCACCTCGATCGTCCGGTGGGCCAGGTCCGGTTCCCGGGCGGTCAGCCGTAGCCGGGCCAGCCCGTCGGCGTCCAGCTGGTCCAGCGCGGGCACGGTGATCTCGTTCTCGGCCGTGCCGAGCAGCCGCTCGTAGTAGGTGTACCGGGCGACCGCGCCCTGGAAGGTCTTCTCCAGTGCCTCCCGGTTCTTGATCGCCTCCTGCCACTGCCCGTACCGGATCGACTCCCCCAGCCCGAGCATCACCGTCTCGTGCTTCGCGCGCAGGATCGCCATCGCCTCGGCGTCCTGCTTCTCGATCGCCGACAGCAGCTGGCCACCGAGGGACTTGACCTCCTGGCACAGCTCGGCCGCCTTGCCGACCAGCACGGCGAACCGGACCAGCGGCAGCGGCTGGCCCAGCCCGGCCACGATGGCGCCCACGTCGAGCCCGGCGGCGGCCGCCTTCGCCAGCAACGCCGGGTCGATCGGCGGGTCGAACAGCGGCAGCCGGCGGAACACGCCGTGGATGTCCAGGCTGTTGCGGATCTTGAAGAGGCGGTCCGCGACCGTGTCCCAGTAGCCGAGCAGCCGGTCGTTGCGGGGCACGCAGAAGTAGAGCGAGGCGGCGACGCTCTGCAGGGCGGCGATCGGGGCGCCGTCGGCCGCCTCCGGCACCTGTGCCATCGCGTCGAACGGCAGGTCCGCCTCCACGTCGGTCAGCGCGTTGGCGAACTCGTCCAGCCGGCCGCGCAGGCTGGCGTACGTCTGCGGGGCCTGGACCCCCTTGCGGGGCACCTCCTGCGGCCGGGGACCCAGCAGGTTCGCGGCCAGCACGTACAGCTGGGTGGCCTCGTTGATGGCCTCCCCGGTGTCCTGCCGGAACAGCGAGTCCCCCCAGCCGATCAGGTTGTCCAGGTAGGTCATCACCGCCTTGAGCATGTACGCGGTGTGCCGGTACCGGGCCACCGCGTGCGGCCGGAACGGGGTGTCCCGCCACTTGCCGATCGCGTCGACGGTCTCCTCCCACAGCTTCGGGTCGGCCCCGGTGGAGAGGTTCACCAGCATCTTCTCGATCAGCGTGGGATCGCCTTCCCGGAACGGCCGGACCTTCCAGTACCGCTGCGGGGTGGGGTGGTCGCTGTCGTCGGTCGGGTCGAACAGGTAGTGCAGCCACTGCTGTGCGTCCGCGAACCGCTCGCTGCGCATGAGGTGGATCGCGACCGTGATCGGTACGTGGTAGAACAGCTCCCAGTTGTAGACCGAGTACGCGCCGCCGGGCGAGAAGTCCAGGTCGGCCACCGGGTGCCGGTGCCGCTCGTCGTTGACCACCAGCAGCGAGCTGGGGGCGTACCGCTGGGAGGTGAACAGCTCCTCCCGCCACGGCGGTGCCGCCGTGTCGGCGTCCTGCAGGCCGCGCACCGAGCCCTCGATCAGCCGGTTGACCAGCTCCGTGACGTACGGGTGGAAGTGCGGGTGGAAGCGGTACCGCAGCAGGCGGATCTTCTTCAGGACCAGCGCCGGGGACGGCTCCGGCTGGGCCACGACCAGCGCGCCGGCCCGCTCGGCCAGCCAGCCGGTGTGATACGACGGCGTTATCGTGGTGGCGACTTCGATGGCCATGGTCAGCTCCTCACGCGTCGGCTCGGGCGGCCGTGCCCTGCGGGCCGGTCCGGAACAGCCGGTCGGTGGATTCGGGCAGCAGGCCACCGGACCCGATCAGCTCGCCGCCGTAACGGACCAGCGTCTGCGGCCGGGTGACCAGGTCGTCCGGTTTGACGATCGGGGTGCCGCCGAGGACGACCTGCGGCACCTTCAGCCCGCGCGGCTGCGGGAACGCCGCCGCGACCGGCTGGGCGGCCCAGAACTCCGCCGAGTCGAACTGGTGCCACACCGGCGACTGGGCGGCCAGCGCCTGGTCCCCGTCCCACAGGGAGAACTCGACCCAGTCCGGCTCGACGAAGAACGTGTGCTCGGCGTCCAGGTAGAAGAACGGGTCCTCGGGGCGGTTGGCCGGCTGGCCTCCGGCGCCGCCCTTGCCACCTCCCTTGCCGGTGCCGGATTTCGCCAGCTTGGCCGGTGGCGGGACGATGACCAGCTGGTAGTCGCTCGGGACGTTGCCCAGGATGTCCTCGGTGATGTCACACGGGGTCGTCCCCTGGTTGGTGACCGTCTCGCCCTCCACGTGCACCCGGAACTTCGGCCGGGTGCCCTTCCAGCGGCCCTGCCCGGCGCGGGCCAGCAGCTGGTCGCTGCCGGTCAGGTACGGCGGTTCCAGCGGCACCCGGGCCGAGTCGCTGTGCCGGGGCGGCACGTGCCGGCTGGTCACCCGGAACGTCTGCTCCGCTCCCTGCCCGAGCAGCGAGATCGACACGCTGCCGTCGGCGAGCACGTCCGCCCAGATGAACACCCGGCGGGCCAGGAAGGTGGCGTCGACGGTCACCGTCTGCGGATCCTCGGCGGTGGCCAGGGCGGGGTCGCTCCACTCGCCCGGGCCGGCGCCGCCCGGCGTGTGGCAGCTCCAGTAGAGCTGCACCTCGACCTTCTTGCGCGGCTTGAGCCCGGTCACGGTCTGCAGGGTCAGGTTGGAGGCCTGGGTGGTGCTGCTGCTCTGCTGCTGTTCGGCCTGCGGCAGCATGACGACCCAGAACAGGTGCACCCGGCCCTGCCAGCGCACCACCGCCAGGTGATCACCGTCGATGTTGGCGGTGATCGGCAGCCACGGCGTCCAGGACCGGCGCGACCAGGTGCGGTAGAAGTACTTGTGCGGCGCGTTCGGGGTGCGGGCCACCACGTGCAGCACGTTCGCGTCCGGGTCCGGCTTGCGCTCCAGGTAGATGGTCCGGATGTCGAGCCGGGCGATCTGCTCCAGCCCGCGCAGGTAGCCGAGGAAGGCCGCCTCGACCGCCGGCGTGTCCAGGTCCGACTCCAGCAGCGCGCTCTCCAGCTCGGTGAACAGGTGGGTCTTGTCGTCCCGGAACTCCGGCTCCAGCCAGTTCTCCGGCCACAGGAAGATCTTCCGGTTCGCCTCCCAGACCCGGTACCGCTTCATCCACTCCCAGTACTCGCTGTTGATCGAGGAGGGGGCCACCCCGTCCTCCAGGTTCAGCAGGCACCGCTGCACGAACGTCTGCACCGAGGAGATCGCCAGCCGCAGCCGGGAGGTGTGCACCACCGGCTCGGTGCCCGGGTCGATCAGGAAGTGCTCGAACAGCTGCTCGACCCGCTGGTAGCCGGTCACCTGCAACACCTGCGCGACCAGCGCGTCGCGCCGCTGCTGGCGCAGCCGGTCGAAGATCGGCTGCGCAACCCGGCGCCAGGTCTCCGGCGGGTACGTGGCCTGGACGGTGTCCCGCACGTCCTTGGCCACCGCCGCGTCCGGGGCCGGGGTGGCCCACCGGCCGAGCGCCGCCGGGTCGACCCCGATGCGGGTGGCCAGCGCCAGCACCCGCCACAGCCGGGCCAGCCCGCGCTCCTGGGTGAAGTCGGCGGCGACCACCGAGCCGCCGGCCACGGTGGCGGTCATGCCGAGCAGCCGCGCGGCCGAGGCCACCACCGCCGGCTCACGGCGGGTGATCTCCGCCAGCCGGGTGGTCACCTCGGTCAGCACCTCACCGGCCACCACGGTCGGGTCGGCGCCGGCCGGCAGCGCCCGCCGGGCGTGGGCCAGCACCGCGACCAGGTCCTCCGGCTCGGCGGCCAGCTCGCCGCGCAGCCGGGCGTAGCCGACCAGCCGGAGCAACTGGGCGAACCGGGCGCGCGCCCGGGCCGGGTCGTTGTCCACGGCGGTGGGCAGGGCACCCAGGTCGAGTCCGTCGAAGTCGCCCGGATGCGTGAGCAGGTGCCGCAGCTCCGGCTCGGTCAGCCCGAGCGCCGCCGCCAGGCGCAGCACCTTGGACACCAGGAGGTGCCGCCGGTGCAGCCGCACCACCTCGGTGCGCGGGTAGGTGAGCAACGCGCGTACCGGGGTGGCGGCCAGTTGCCGGCCCCGTACCCACAGCTCCACCTCCGCGCCGGGCGGGTAGGTCAGCGTGAACCCGTACGGCACCCCGCCACGCAGTTCCAGCTCGGCGGCGGGAGCCAGCGCGTCCACCGCCGAGGTGGCCACCAGCGCCGGCTCGCTCAGGTGGTCGAAGCGCAGCACCACCGCCGTCCCGGCGACGGCGCACCGGGCCTCGAACTGGTAGCCGCCCGAGGCCGGAAGCTGCACGAACCCGGTCACCTGGCCGTCCGACACGGTCAGCCCGGCGGCGGTGGCGGCCAGGTAGCCGTCCAGCAGCGGAACCCCGGCGGCCTCCGGGTCGTCGAGCAGCGCCGGGTTGGTCAGCAGGGCGTCCACCAGCGCAGGGTCGGCGTCGCGGTCCGCGGCGACCGCCGCCACCACCGCCTGGCGGGTCAGTCGCTGCCGCACGTACGGCAACAGCGCGGCGGCCAGCAGCCCCCGGCGCGCGGCGTCCGCCGCCTGGTCACCGGCCGGCGGGTCGAACAGCGGATCGAGGTCGGCCTCGTCCAGGAACCCGACCTCGCCGACCCCCGGGATCACCCGGCGGCGCAGGTGCTCCTGGAACAGCTCGTCGGGCAGCAGCGCCGGGTCGGGTGCGGTCCAGGCGGCCAGGAACGCCGCCACCACCGGCGCCGGCAGCACCAGCGCCAGCGTCCGGGCCACGGCCTCGTCGGTGAACGTCAGCGCGTCGACCGGGACGGCGTACTCGGCCCGGATCCGGGCCACCTCGGCGGCGGTGTCCCGCACCAGCGCCAGCGGCGGCTGGGCCGCCGCCCGGTGCGGACCCACCGGGTCGAACCGGTGCCGCACCAGGTAGTCGAGCTCCGATGTGGTCAGGCCGGCGCCGGTGAGCCGCCCCACCGTCTCCACGAACCGGATCGTCTGCCGGTACGGGTGGTCGTCGGCGGCGTCGCTCACCGGTCCACTCGACAGCGGCGTGAACGGGTCCAGCCCGGTCAGTTCGATCAGCACGAGCAGGTCGGCGACGCTCAGCTTGAGCAGGCGGGCCAGCACCCCGTGCCGGTGCAGCAACGACACCGTCGCCATGTTGAGCGGGACGGTCGCCGGGTCGAGCCCGGCCGCCGACAGGACCTGGTCGACCGCACCGGCGGTCAGCCGCAGCGCCGCCTGCACCGCCTCCCGGTGGTCGGCCAGCAGCACCCCGGCGGTGGTGAGGTAGCTCCCCGGCTCCCCCTCGAACGCCGGATCCCGGGTCTGTGCCGTGCCGGTCAGGAACAGCTCCTCGTAGCGGCGGTCGGACAGCGGCGCCCACAGCACGAGCAGGTCCTGCCGGTCGGCGGCCGACAGCGCCGATGCCAGGTGCCGCAGGTGGGACAGCCCCAGCAGGGCGCTGGCGGTGGCCGGTCCGATCGTCGCGACGGTCCGCGGGTCCGGGGTGGTCGGCAGGAACGTCACGAGCGCCTGGTCGGTGTCCGCCACGGACCAGCCGAGTCGCCGCCAGATGCGGACGAACTGGTTCAGCAGCAGGAAGTCCACCGGCGCCGCGGCCGCCCCACCGGCGTGCCGCAGGGTGGTCTCCTCCCAGCTGCACGACGCGACCCCCGGCGGGTCGGCCAGCACCAGCGGGTCCCCGCCGGGCCGCCCCAGTTGCGGGTTGACGAACCGGGTCTCCAGCAGCGCCACCAGCTCGTGGTAGCTGACGCCGAGCCGGCGGGCCAGGGTACGGGCCTCGGCCAGCTCACCCCACACCGCCGGGCCGGCGTTCTCCGGGTAGCCGTACCGGGCCGGCCAGGTCGCACCGGCGTCGGTGGCGGTGAGCAGAGCCATCTCGGCCGGCGCGAAGCCGAGCCGTTCGTACGCCACCGCCGCCAGCCCGTACCCGCTGGCCGGGCGAAGCTCGTCGGAGCGGCGCAGCGCCTCCAGCAGTTCCCCGAACGGCACCTGGAAGTGGGCGGTGAAGGCCCGGACCGTGGCCAGCCACAGGTCGAACGGGGCGGTCAGCGGATAGCGGGCCTGCTTGAGCAGGTCGTAGGCGGCCGGCAGCAGGTTCTGCGGCTCGGCGATCAGGTCGGCGCTCAGCGCCCCACCGGTGTCGTACGCGGCGTCCGGTCCGAGCTGGTCGTGGACCAGGAAGAACTCGAGGATCTCGTTGACGATGTCGATGTAGGGCAGCGCGGTGTGGGTGTTCTCGCAGGTGAGCGGCAGGTGCGGCAGGTCCGGTCGACGCTCGGTCAGCGCCAGGTACGGGTTCTTCGGCGAGCCCGGCGCGTCGTCGAGGAACTTCAGCAGATCCACCAGGTACGCGGCCGGGCTGAGCGCCGAGCGGCAGTGCTGGCACTCGCAGAAGTCGAGCGATCCGAACAGCGACTCCAGCGTGGGGAACTGCTTGACCAGCTCCCCCTGGAACTCGGTGACCTGCTCGGCCGGTGCGCCCAGCGCCGGCACCAGCCGCGCCGAGTCCAGCTGCTTAGCGGCGGTGACCAGGTTCAGCGTCACCGCCGTCACCTGCTGCGCCCGCCGCCAGGTGAGCGACGCCTCGGCGGGGCTGGGGAAGTCGCCGCCGTACCGGGCCAGGAACGTCCGCTCCGGGATGGCGCTCACCTGGGCCGCCGAGCGGAGCTGGTGTCGCTGCAACGCGGCCAGTGCCTCGTCGCTGGCGGTGATCTGGTACTGCCGGGTGAGGGTGGTGAGCGCGGCGGTGGCGGCCTCGGCCCGCTGCCGGTCCATGCCGGCGAACAGCGTCTCCTCCCGCTCGGTCAACAGGCGGTGCAGCGGCCGCTGGCCGGGGACGAAGCCGGTGCCGGCGGCCCGGTCCAGCACCGTCACCACGTCCCGGGTCACCGCCGGGGCGGTCTCGGCCAACGGCAGCTCGCCGGTGCGCAGCCGGTCGCTGAGCACCTGGGCGGGGAAGCTGCGCCGTACCTTGTAGGCCAGGTCCGCGGTGTACGCGTGCAGCCGTTCCGCGGTGGTCTCGGCCTGGTACACCGCCGGGATCATCTGGCCCAGCACCCGCTCGTTGTCCTTCGCCAGGCTGCGCAGCCGCTCCTGCCAGGCCTCCGGCTGGTAGAGCCGGGCGCCGACCAGGGTGTCGGCCAGCCGCTCCGGGGTGCCCGCCTCCGCCCGCAGGTTCTCGGTGAGCCGGGCGCTGTTCAGGGTGAGCGCGCCCAGCTGGGCGGTGAGCCGGAGCTGGTCGACCGGCAGGTCGGCCCGCTCCACCTTCCGCCAGAGGCTGGCGGCGTCACCGTCGTGGGCCGAGAAGATGTCGTCGAACCGGTCCTGCTGGTCGTCGGTGAGGCCACTGGCCTTGAGCATCGATCCGTAGCTGGAGGCGGTGCCGTTGACCGCCAGTTGCCGGCGGGTGGTGCGCCCGAACGAGCCGAGGGCGGCCTGCGCCTCGGAGATCTGCCCGTCGTCGAGTGCCACCACCCCGGCGTCGACCGCCTTGCGCAACGCGTGGCCGATCCCGGTCGGGCTGATCCGGGCGAGCTGCACCGGGTCGGTGGGCAGACCGGCCCGCAGCAGCCCGTACGCCACCGGCGTCTCGACGCCGACGGTGCTGGCCAGCTGCTCGGCGGCGGCTCCGAGCGCGAGCAGCCGGGCGTCCCAGCCGCTGGCCTCGTGCAGCAGCGTGAGATCCCGTCGCCGGCCGCCCTCCTCGGCCTTGGCGAGGGTGCCACCGTTCAGGTGCGGGCGGAGGCTGGCGGTCAGCCGGGCGAACTCCGCCTCCGGCGGCGGCAGCTGCTCGACCGGGATGACCACGTTGACCGGGCCGGTCGGGTCGATCTGGTGGGCAGGCCCGACCAGCTCGACTTCCCGGCCGTCCGCGCCGACGGCCCGCACCTCGAGCCGGGTGAGGTCGGCCGGCAGCTCCCGGTCCAGGGCGTAGCTGCCGTCCGCGCCGGTGACCGCCTCCCCCAGCAGCGTCAGCTTGCCCCCGAAGCCGGGCAGGTAGAAGCGGACGGTGACGTCGGCGGCCGGGGTGCCGCGGCTGGCGAACACCGATCCGGCCAGGCGGTTCGGGGCCGGCTCGGCCGCCGGCCGGTCGGTGGGCGGGCGGCCGGCGGGCGGGCCGGGCG
>JAEYGD010000003.1 GCA_023402505.1 Actinomycetes bacterium | reverse complement strand
ACACGTCAGCACCCCCGCCGTCGACGGTGATGAAGCCGAAGCCCTTGTCAGCGTTGAACCACTTCACGGTTCCCTGCGCCATGTGTATCTCCTTCTAAAACTGGCGGCCGAGCACGCCGTGCGGCCGGTTGGCCGTTTTCGAGCAGCGGCGCCTGAGGCGGCCCCCGATGAAGGAGACTTCTCTCGACCCACGCCGTCTCTACAACAGCGTGGAACAGCAAACCACGTACGCAAAAACTCTGCACAGCCTACCGGACGAAATTCTCCGACATGTGACCTGTCGGCTGCCGCAGAACCGTCCGGAGGGTGTCCCCTGACCGGCGGAAAGGCCCCCTCGCCGCAGGTCGGCGAGGGGGCCTTCGAGTCGATCGCGATCAGTCCGGCCAGCGGCCGGTCAACCGGCGGACGCCGACCGCGCCGCCCCGGTCGACGGCCGCGCGCACGACCGCGAAGATGGCGCCCTGCAACGCCGCGGCGGCCAGGATCTCGCCCCAGCCGCGATCCTCGTCGGTGGGGTTCGGCGCCTCACCGTCACCGGCGGTCACCTTCCACACCTGCCGGAAGATGGCACCCGCGGCCACACCGGCGGCGAGGCCCATCAGGACGCCCACCGGCCGGTACGCCGCCCGCCCGATACCCCTGCTCACCGACGCCTCCCCCGCACGATCATCAACACGACGGCCGCGGCCAGCGCGCCCGCGGCCAGCGCTGCCAACGGCAGCGGATTACCACGGACCCGCTCGCCTCCCTGCCGGGCCTGCCCGCGTACCCGGGCGACCGTCATCGTTGCCTGCTCCCGCATCCGTTCCTTCGCCTGCTCCGTCGAGGACTTCAGGCGCTTCTTCACGTCCGCCTTGGCGGCCAGCGCCTCCACCGTCTCGCCCAGCTCGACCCGGGTCCGCCGGATCTCCTCGCGGAGGGCCTCGGTGTCCCCGGTGCCCCGCCCGTTGCCCGTCATGCCCGTCTCCCGTCCTTCACCGCGGCTCTTCCATCCTTCACCGCCGCGGTGACGGTGTCGACGTCCGCGCGGACACTGCGCACCGTGGCCTCCGGCACCGGCGGGACCGCCTGGCTGACCTGTTTCTTGCCGACCAGGGCGAGGATCCCCGCGCCCAGGAAGAGCACCACGGCGACGATCAGGGCGGCCGCCCAGGCGGGCAGGACCAGGTCGAGCAGCAGGATCGCCGTCGCCACCAGCGCGCCGAGGCCGTACAGCGCCAGTGCCCCGCCGCCGCCGAACAGGCCGAGGCCGATGCCGGCGTGCTTGCCCTTCTGGGTCAGCTCCGCACGGGCCAGCGCCAGTTCGTCACGGACCAGGCGGGAGACCTGCTCCGTGGCCCGCTGCACCAGCTCGGCGGTGGACGGCTCGCTCCCGGTCCGGGTCGTGCGGGCATTCGCCACGTCAGCCATGCTGTCCTCCTTTCCTCATCACCGCGCTGTATGCCCGGAGTAGCCGCCCGTCAATCCTTGCCCGGCACGCGGGCTCACCGCCTCGGCACGCCGCGGCGACCGCGAGAGCGTCGGGCAGCCGTTCCCCCCGAACGGCCCGCCCAAACCTCCGCCCGCCCGGGTTCCACTCCGCCCAACGCCCCCCCGCGACCCGAGGTCACGCGCGGACGCGTCAGCGCCGGGACTCCACGGTCTCGTCCGGGCCGACGAACGCCTCGCTGCGCGCCGCGCCGTCGTCGCTGCCGCCGAAGACCCGGGCGTCGTCCGGCACCTCGCCGTCGGTGAGCCGACGCGCCGACGGGCGGGCCGGGCGGCGCGGCTGCACCCACTGCCACGCCAGGTCGCTGCCGGCGTCGCCGACCTCGGCCCGCATCCGGGGCATCGCGGTCGGCCGCTGGTCGCGGATCCAGCCGACCAGCTGCTCCCGGACGAGGCAGCGCAGGTCCCACAGGCTGCCGGCGTTCGCCGCGCTGACCAACGCGCGCACCTTGATCATGCCGCCGGTGGCGTCGGTGACCTGGAGGACGCAGACCCGCCCGTCCCACAGCTCGCTGCTCTCCACGAGGCGCCGCAGCTCCTCCCGCATGGCCTGCACCGGCACCGACCAGTCGACGTCGAACTCGGCGGTGCCGAGCACCGCGGCCTCGGTACGGGTCCAGTTCTGGAACGGCTTGCTGGTGAAGTACGACGTCGGCAGGATCAGCCGGCGGTCGTCCCAGATCTGCACCACCACGTAGCTGAGGGTCAACTCCTCGATCCGGCCCCACTCACCCTCGACGACCACGACGTCGTCGAGGCGTACCGCGTCGCTGAACGCGAGCTGGAGACCGGCGAAGACGTTGCCCAGCAGGCTCTGCGCGGCGAGAGCGGCCACCACACCGACCACACCGGCGCTGGTCAGCACACCGGCGCCGATCCCCCGGACGGCCGGGAAGGTCATCAGCATCACGCCGACGGTGAGGACGACGATCACCGCGATGGTCAGCCGGCGCAGCATCACCACCTGGGTACGCACCCGGCGGGCGTGCCGGTTGTCGGGCACGTCGACGCGGAACCGGGCCAGCGCGGTGTCCTCCGCCACCACCAGCAGCGCGGCGACCAGCCAGGCGACGGCGGCGATAACCGCCAGCACCAGGACGTGCAGCAGGACCTGCCGCCAGCCGGTGCCGACCGCGTATCCGGTGGTGAACCGCACGGCGAACTGCACGGCCAGGACCGTGACCGCCACCTGGAACGAGCGGTGCGCGTGCTCGGTCAGCTCGGTCATCAGCAGCGAGCGCCGGCCGAGCCGTCGCGTCAGCCGGTGCACGACCTCCACCGCCAAAAGCGCGATCGCCGCCGCGACGAGCACGGCGACGATCGTTCCGAGGTAGCTCTGCACTGGTTGTTCTCCTCCGGGCGTCGGTGCTCAGGCCAAGAGGCCCATGGTGCCGGCGACCGCTGGAATCGGCCAGTTCAGACCTTGCGGTAGCGGGACTGGAGGAAGCAGTAGACACCGAAGGCGGCGATGCCGAGGGCGACGAGGGCGAGCAGGATCGGCCCGTACGACTGGTCCCGCAGGGTCCGCAGCGCCGTGTCGAGACCGCGGGCCTTCTCCGGGTCGTAGTTGACCGCGGCCAGCACGACCAGCAGGCCGGTGATGGCGAAGGCCACACCCCGGGCGGCGTAACCGGCGACGCCGAGCCGGCGCGCCAACTGGAGCGTCCCCGGGCTCATCTGGCCGGTCTTCAGGCGCTTGAGGAACTTCTTCTTGATGCCGTAGATCGCCATGCCGACGCCGATGCCGGCCAGCACCAGGCCGGCGAGACCGACCAGCCACCGGCCGCCGGACGACTGCATCAGCCGAGCGGTCAGCTCCTCCTGCTGGCTGGCGCTGTCGGAGTTGGCGTTGGAGACGACCTTGTAGGCGGTCCAGGCGAGCCACAGGTAGACGACGGTGCGCGCCGCCGAGAAGACGCGCTCCTTGGTCCGGTCACGGCCCTCGTCGTGGTGGCCGACCAGCGCCTCCAACGCCTGCCAGATCGCCATGGCGAGCATGCCGACGGCGATGGCTCCGACGAGGAAGGCGCCCAGCGGCTGGGCGGCAAGTGTGCGCAGGGCACCGGACTGGTCCCCGTCGGCGGCCGGGTTGCCGAAGGCGATCTGCAGCGCCAGCCACGCGAAGAGGAGATGCACGACCCCGTAGCCGATGAAGCCGGCCCGGGCCAGGAGTTCCAGCCACCTGCTGTTCGCCGTACGGGCGGCGGTGGCCTCAGCGTTCCGGGTGAGAGACATGGCGCCTCAATCTCCGAACGCGAAGATTTCCAAACGTGGGGCCACCGCCACCGTGCGGCTCAGCCCGCGTTGGCCGCCACCTGGATCTTGACTTCCTGGTCGGTCACGCTCTCCAGCGTGACCGCGAAGTCGCCGACCTGGACCGCCTGCTGGCCGCTGGTCAGCGTCACCTGCTCGCCGGCGACCTCCACGGTCACCCGGTCGCCCTCGGCGCCGACCAGCTTGGCCTCGACGCCGAGGATGCTGGCGGAGGCGTCGACCCCCCGGTCGAAGGTGACGGTGCAGGAGCCGGCCAGCGAGCAGTCGGTGGAGGCGCCCTCGGAGCTGCAGCCGGCCAGCACGGCCACACCGAGGGCCAGGCCGGCGAGCAGACCGGCGGCCCGGCGGACGGGGGTCAGGGGGAGGACAGCGCGTCGGTTGGTCACCCGGCCAAGGGTACGAGACGACCGCGACACGGGCGCCGGCCGTGATCGCCGGCCCGGGTTAGGGTCCCGGGCATGCCGTTCGACATCGCCCGCACCCGGGCCGCGTACCCCGCCCTGACCGAGGGCCACGTCCACTTCGACGGGGCCGGCGGCACCCAGACCGCCGCGCCGGTGATCGAGGCGGTGACCGGCGCGATGCGCGCGGCGCTCGGCAACCGCAGCGACGCGAACGGACCCGGCCGGCGCTCGCTGGATCTGGTGGCCGCCGCCCGCGCCGCCGTGGCCGACCTGCTCGGTGCGGCGCCGGAGGGTGTCGTGCTGGGCCCGAGCGCGACCGCGCTGACCTACACGCTGGCCCGGACGCTCGGCGCCACCTGGCGTCCCGGCGACGAGGTGGTGGTCTCCCGGCTCGACCACGACGCCAACGTGCGGCCGTGGATCCAGGCCGCCGAGGCGGCCGGCGCGACCGTGCGCTGGGCCGAGTTCGACGAACGCACCGGCGAACTACCGGCCGGCCAGTACGCCGACCTGGTCGGCGAGCGGACCCGGCTGGTCGCGGTGACGGCCGGCAGCAACGCGATCGGCACCGTGCCGGACGTCCCGGCGATCGCCAAGACCGCCCGGGCCGCCGGTGCGCTGGTCTGCGTGGACGGTGTCCACTCGGTGCCGCACGGCCCGACCGACCTCGACGCGCTGGGCGCCGACTTCCTCGTCACCAGCGCCTACAAGTGGTCCGGGCCGCACCTGGCCGCGATGGTCGCCGACCCGGCGCGCTGGGAGCGGCTGCGCCCGGCGAAGCTGCGCCCCTCGTCCGACGCGGTGCCGGACCGCTTCGAGTACGGCACGCCGAGTTTCCCCCTGCTGGCGGGCGTCGCCGCCGCGGTCGACCACCTCGCGGGGCTGGACCCGACGGCCACCGGCAGCCGGCGGGACCGGCTGCGGAGCAGTCTGACTGCCGCCCGGGCGTACGAGGAGGGGCTGCTGGCCCGGCTGCTCGACGGCCTGGCGGCGCTGCCCGGCGTGACCGTGCTCGGCTCGCCGGCCCGGCGCTGCCCCACGGTCTCCTTCCGGCTGGCCGGCCGGTCCCCGGCGGCGACGCTGGCGGCGCTCGGGGCGGCCGGGTTCTGCCTGTCCTCCGGTGACTACTACGCCTACGAGTACTTCGAGAGGTTGGGCCTGCGGGACAGCGGCGGCGCGGTGCGTGCCAGCATCTACCACTACAACACCGCCGACGAGGTGGACCGGTTGCTCACCGAACTGGACAATCTCACCGCCGGCGCGGGGACAATGGCCGGGTGAGCACCCTGGTCGAGGACGATCCCGCCAAGCACCGCTTCGAGATCCTGGTCGACGACGCGCTGGCCGGCTTCACCGCGTACCTGCCCCGGGACGGGTACCTGGTCTTCACGCACACCGAGGTGGACGAGCGGTTCCAGAACATGGGCGTCGGCGCGGCACTGGTCCGGGGCACCCTCGACCAGCTCCGTGAACGCGGCGCGAAGGTGGTCCCCCGCTGCCCGTTCATGGCCGCCTTCATCGAGCGCCACCCCGAGTACGCCGACCTGGTGACCGACCGGCCCTGACGCCCCGCCCCTGCCGCGGGGCGTCAGGCGGCTTCCGGTCAGGCGGCTCCGGTGAGGATCTCGGCGGCGGCGCGGCCGGCGGACCTGGTGGCCCCGTGGGTCGCGACGTGCACCGACCCGGTGACCAGTGCCGGCACGCCCAGCTCGACGACCACGGCGTCCGGCCGGGCGGCCAGGACGCGGGCCACGGCCGCCCGCATCCACGGGTGCCGGTGCAGGTCGCGCACCACGAGGACGACGCAGCGCCGGCCGGCGCCGGCGGCGGGATCGTCGGGCACGTCGGTCTCGGCGTACCGGACGGCGGTCGTGCCGGGCAGCAGCTCGGCGAGCGGGGCCCCGAGGCCCCACGGCGTCTCCGCGCCGATCGCGATGTTGCGGGGCGGCTCGAACTCGACCACGTACGCGGGCCCGGCCAGCGGCAGCACACCCAGCCCGGCCCGGCTCGTGGTGACCCGGACGGCGCGCCGGGCGGCCGCGAGCCCGATCGTCGAGCCGCCGGCCGGTGTCGGCGCCCGGCCCTGGCTGCCGGCCCGTCCGGCGACGGTCCACGCCGCCAGCTGGCCGACCCGCTTCGCCGCCTCGGTGAGGCGTTCCTCGGGCAGTTCCCCGGCGACGACGGCGGCGACGATCGCGTCCCGCAGGCGCCGCGCGGTGTCCTCGTCGGCGTGCTCGCCGCCGACGCAGATGGCGTCGGCGCCCGCGGCGAGGGCGCGGACCGCCGCGCCGGTGAAGCCGTACCGGTCGGCGACCGCCCGCATCTCCACTGCGTCGGTGACCACGACGCCCGCGAAGCCCAGCTCGTCGCGGAGCAGTCCGGTGAGGATCCGCCGGCTCAGGGTGGCCGGCAGCCGGGGGTCCAGCGCGGGCACGAGCAGGTGGCCGGTCATCACCGCCTGCGCGCCGGCGGCCACCGCCGCGCGGAACGGCGCCAGCTCCACGGCGTCGAGCCGGGCCCGGTCTCCGCTGATCCGGGGCAGGTCGTGGTGGGAGTCGACCCGGGTGTCGCCGTGCCCGGGGAAGTGCTTGGCGCACGCGGCGACGCCGCCGGCCTGGAGGCCGCGTACCCAGGCGGCGGTGTGCCGGGCGACCAGGGCCGGGTCGGCGCCGAAGGCGCGGACGCCGATCACCGGGTTGTCCGGGTTGGAGTTGACGTCGGCGTCCGGCGCGTAGTCGAGGGTCACGCCGAGGGCGGCGAGTTCCGCGCCGAGGTCGCGGGCCACCTCCTCGGTCAGCTCGGGGTCGTCGACCGCGCCGAGGGCGAGGTTGCCGGGTCGGGAGCTGCCGTGCCGGGACTCGATCCGGGTCACGTCGCCAGCCTCCTCGTCGATGGCGACGATGACGTCCGGCCGTTCCGCGCGCAGGGCGGCGGTCAGCGCGGCGACCTGTTCCGGGTCGACGACGTTGCGGGCGAAGAGCACCACCGCCCCGAGCCCCTCACCGAGCCAGCGGCGTACCCAGGGCGGCGGGTCGGTGCCGACGAAGCCGGGCTGGAGGACGGCGGCGGCCAGGGAGGCGAGGTTCCCCTCGGGCATGGTCACGCTCCCACCCCGGGCTGTTCCTCGGTCAGGTCGCTCATGCGTGGTCGTCCCCCCGTCTCTGCACACCTCGGCGGCCCCGCCACCGGCGGCGGTGCTGCCATGGTCACACCGCGCGACGGAATAGTCAATAAACCTTACAGTTGCCGGGTCGGCCGCCGGCCGGGACAGTGCGGGGATGGACACCGTGCTGCTGGCCGACGCGACGAGCCCGGCCGACATCCCCGGCGTACGCCTGCTCGGCGTGGTGGTGGGCGGCCTGCTGCTGCTCGCCGCGATCCGCGCGATGTTCCGCCGCTGACGCTCACCGCCGCGCAGCCCGCGGCGGTTCGCCGCCGTTTCTCCGGGTACCGCCCTCCGGACGGTTTCCCGGCGAAGGGCACGACGATGAGGATCGGTTACTTCCTGTCCAGCGAGGAGTTCACCCCGGCCGAGCTGCTGGCCCAGGCGAGCGGCGCCGAGCGGGCCGGCTTCGAGGCACTGTGGATCTCCGACCACTACCACCCCTGGACCGACGCCCAGGGACAGAGCCCCTTCGTCTGGTCCGTCATCGGGGCGCTCAGCCAGGTCTGCCGGCTGCCGGTCACCACCGCCGTCACCTGCCCGACCGTCCGGATCCACCCGGCCGTCGTGGCCCAGGCGGCGGCGACGAGCGCGGTGCTGCACGACGGGCGCTTCGTGCTCGGCGTGGGCACCGGCGAGGCGCTCAACGAGCACATCCTCGGCGACGCGTGGCCGCACACCGACACCCGGCTGGAGATGCTGGAGGAGGCCGTGGCCGTGATGCGCGAGCTGTGGCGGGGCGACTTCGTCAACCACCGCGGCCGGCACTACACCGTCGAACACGCCCGGATCTACACGCTGCCGGAGAAGCCCCCGGCGGTGTACGTCTCCGGCTTCGGCCCGAAGGCGGTCGACGTCGCCGCGCGCATCGGCGACGGATACATCAACACGTCCCCCGACGCCGAGCTCGTGCGGCGGTTCCGCTCCTCCGGGGGTGGCGACAAGCCGGTCCAGGCCGGCTTCAAGGCGGCGTACGCGGACAGCGAGGACGAGGGCGCGCGGATCGCGTACGAGCGCTGGCCGAACGCCGGCGTCCCAGGCGAGCTGTCCCAGGTGCTGCCGTCACCCCGCCACTTCGAGCAGGCGGCGCAGATCGTGCCGCGGGAGACGATGAAGTCCGCGTTCGTCTGCGGCAACGACGCCGACGCGCACGTGGCGAAGATCGAGGAGTACGCCAAGGCCGGCTTCGACGAGGTGTACGTGGCCAACGTGGGCCCGAACTGGGCGGGCCTGTTCGACCTGTACCAGCGCCGGGTGCTCCCCCGCGTAAGGTGACTCCGCGTAAGGTAACTCCGCCTCAGGGTGCCCCGAGACCGCGGCGCAGCCGCGCGTACCCCTCGGCGGTGCCGATCGACGCCCGCTCGGCCGGGTGGTCGACGTACCAGCGCAGCACGTCGGCGAGGAACCACGGGTGCACGTCGAGCCACTGCAGCAGCACCAGCGGCCGGCGTCGCGAACCGAAGACGATCCCGCGCCGCCGGACCAGCTCCGGCCGGGCCACCGCGAGCCGCACCATACGGTCGCCGTCGGGCCGTACCGGCGTGCCGGCCCGCAGCGCGTCCCACGGCACGGTCAACCGGCCGGCCAGGTCCCGGACGTGCACGGCATCCGGGGTCAACTCCACCCGGGGGCGGCCGGTGAGGGCCGCGGCGACCAGCCAGCCGAGCACCAGCACGCCCACCGCCGCCAGCACCAGGGTCGGGGCGGTCAGGGCGGGGATCTCCTCGTCGGCGCGTACGCCCAGCTCCAGCAACGGGACCGTCGCGAGCGTCAGCAGCTGGACCTCGGCCGCGACGAACCAGCTCACCGGCGCGTACGTCGGCACGCCCGGCAGCCCGGGTCCGACGCGGGCCAGCTCCGTCGCACGGTGCCAGCCGTTCCGGTGCCGTAGCAGGAGCACGACGAGGAACGACACGCCGAGCACGGCCGGCACGCCGCGCAACAGCGCCGCCGGCCAGAAGTCCGGCGGTCGCCAGGCATGCACCACCACGACCCAGACCGCCGCGACCACCACCGACACCAGCACGGGCAACCGGTTGGTGCGGGCGTCGGCGAACGCCGGGGGTACGGCGGGGTCGACGCGGGAGGCGCTGTCCGGATGCATTCCCGCATCCTGCGGTACGCCGTCAACCGACGTGATCCGGGCCTCTCCGTAACCCGGCCCGCCGGTGGGTTTCGCCGCAGATCGACTCGGGTACCTCCGGCCCTCGATGAAGCTGTCGACGCACTCCATGACCCTGCGCCGCGCCGCGAAGAGCCTCTTCGGCTGGACCGCACTGCGGCCCCACCAGCTCGCCGCCATGCGTGCGGTGATGAAGCGCCGCGACGCCCTGGTGGTGCTCCCGACCGGTGCCGGCAAGTCGGCGATCTACCAGATCCCGGCGAGCCTGATCCCCGGTCCCACGGTGGTGATCTCCCCGCTGCTGGCTCTCCAGCAGGACCAGATCGCCGCGCTCAACGAACGGCAGCGGCCCGAGCTGCGGGCGGTCCGGATCAGCTCGGACGAGTCCTCGGCCCAGCAGGCCGAGGCGGTCGAGGAGATCCGCGCCGGACGCGCCGAGTTCCTCTTCATCACCCCGGAGCAGCTGGCGAACCCGGACCGGATGGCCGAGGTCCGGTCGCTGAAGCCGGCCCTGGTGGCGATCGACGAGGCGCACTGCATCTCGGCGTGGGGCCACGACTTCCGCCCCGACTACCTGGCGCTCGGCCACCTCATCGAGGGCATCGGCCGGCCGCCGGTGGTCGCGCTCACGGCCACCGCTTCGCCGCCGGTACGCGACGACATCGTCGCCCGGCTGCGGCTGCGGGAGCCGGAGATCGTCGTGTCCGGGCTGGACCGGCCGAACCTCTTCCTCGAGGTGGCCCATTGCCCCACCGAGGACTACCGGTGGCGGCGGTTGATCACGCTGCTGCAGGACGACGAGCGGCCCGGCATCATCTACGTCCCGACCCGGCGGGCGGCGGAGGAACTGGCGGCCCGGCTGACCGAGGCGGGCTTCCCGTCGAAGTACTACCACGGCGGCATGGCCTCCGGCGCCCGCGCCGAGCTGCACGAGGCGTTCCTCGCCGACCAGGTGCCGATCATGGTCGCCACCTCAGCGTTCGGCATGGGCATCGACAAGCCCAACATCGCCTGGGTGGTGCACATGGCCCTGCCCGACTCGCCGGACAGCTACTTCCAGGAGATCGGCCGGGCCGGGCGGGACGGCGAGCCGGCCCGGGTGCTGCTGCTGTGGCAGGCCGAGGACGTCGGGTTGCAGCGCTACTTCACCGGCGGCCTGCCCGACGAGAACGAGCTGCGCGACCTGTCGGCGCTGCTGCGCCGCCGCGCCAGCACGAAGAAGGAGCTGCGGGAACTGACCGGTCTGGGCGCCCGCAAGCTCGGGCAGTACCTGGCGCTGCTGGAGCAGGTCGGTGCCGCCGAACCGCGCGGACGGCAGCGCTTGGGCGCGCCCCGCTACTCCCCCACCCCGGTCGAGGCGGCGGCCGCCGCCCTTGCCGAGGCGGAGCGGCAGCAGACCGTCACCCGCTCCCGCACGGACATGATGCGGGCCTTCGCCGAGACCACCGCCTGCCGGGGGCAGACGCTGCTCGCGTACTTCGGCGAGCAGATGACGGAGGTCTGCGGACACTGCGACAACTGCCACGCCGGCACGAGCACCGCCGGCAACGGGGCGGTCGGCCCGTTCCCGGTGCACAGCCAGGTGCGGCACCCGGAGTGGGGCGCCGGGCTGGTGCTGAGCTACGAGGAGGACCGGATGACGGTTCTGTTCGACGAGGTGGGGTACAAGACGCTGTCGGTCAGCGTGGTGTCCGAACAGGGCCTGCTGACGCTCGACTAGCCTGAGGCGGCCGCCGGTGGCGGCGGAAAGCGTCCAGCGGGCGGCAGCCGCGGGCGCGGCGGTGCAGGATCGACAGAAGGGGCGGTGCCGTGATCGAGCAGCCGGCGTACACCGGGTTCGGCTTCACCGACGGGGAGTGGGGACTGCTGGTCGGCCTGCCGCAGTCGGTGCTCACGGCGGCGAGCGCCGCGGAGTCCGACGGCGCCCGGCGCACGATGGCCGAGAACGCGGCCGGGATGGACACCATCTCCGCCGGCCGCGAGTCGGCCAGTCCGCTGGTCGCGGCGGTGGCCGGCGAGATCATCTCGCGGGTGGGCGACCCGGAGGCCGGCGAGGAGCTGCCGGTGATCGAGCCGTCCGACCCGCGCGCGCTGATGGAGGACGTGCTCGGCCGGGCGGCGGAGGCGACGGCGCTGCTGGCGGCCAAGGTGGACGAGGGCGAGGCCGGCGCGTACAAGCACTGGCTCGTGGCGATCGCCGAGCAGGTGGTCGTCGCGGCCCCGACCGGCGGCATCCTGGGCCTCGGCGCCGACGTGGTCACCAACTCGGAGCGCCGCTTCCGGGACCGGCTCGCCCAGATCCTCAACGACTGACGACCGACGAAAGGCGGCGGTGGTCCCGGTGGGACCGCCGCCGCCTTCGTCGTCTGCCGGCTATGCCACCCGGCGCCGGAACAGCACCGCGGCGAGCACCATGGCCACCACCAGCATCCCGACGCACCAGGCGACCGCCGCGGCCGGCGCGGTGCCGGCCGGCGTGCCGAGCAGCAGTGCCCGCAGCGTCTCGATGACCGGGGTGACCGGCTGGTGGTCGGCGAAGCCGCGCAGCCAGGTCGGCATGGTCTCCACCGGGACGAACGCGCTGCTCGGGTACGGCAGGAACATGACCAGGAAGGTGAACCCGTTGGCCGCCTCCGGGGAACGGGCCAGTAGCCCGAACGCGGCGGCCAGCCACGACACGGCGAGCAGGAACAGCAGCAGCACCCCGGCGGCGGCGAGCCAGCTCGCCGGGTCGACCACCGGGCGGAACCCGATCGCCACCGCCACCCCGAGCACGAGCACGGTCGAGACCATGTTGCGCAGCACGCTCGCCACCACGTGACCGCCGAGGATCGCGGTGGCGGCGACGTCCATGGTGCGCAGCCGCTCGACGACGCCCTCGGTCAGGTCGTTGGTGACGCTGATCGCGGTGCCCGCCGCACCGAACCCGGCGCAGAGCAGCAGCACACCGGGGACGACGTAGGTGACGTACGCCCCGCCGGTGTTGATGGCGCCGCCGAAGAGGTAGACGAAGAGCAGCATCAGGATCACCGGCAGCAGCAGCGAGGTGAGCAACGCGTCGACGTTGCGGCGGGACAGCCGTACGCAGCGGCCCACCAGGACGGACAGTTCGGCGCCCCGGGCGGTCAGCTCAGACACCGGCCACCTCCCGCTCGCCGGCCGGGGCGGACTGCCCGGTCAGGGTCAGGAAGACGTCGTCGAGGGTGGCGGTGCGCAGGTGGAAGCGCTCGACACCGCGCCGGTCGGGATCGACCTCGTCGAGCAACCGGCGGACCTGCGGGGCGTCCCCGTCGATCGGGACGGCCAGTTCCCGCCGTGCGGGGTCGGCGTGTGCCACCCGCCGGCCGAGTTGCCGGACGGCGGCGGCGAAGTGGTTGTCGTCGTACATCGTCAGCTCCAGCCGGTGGGCGCCGAAGCGCCGCTTCAGCTCGTCCGCCGTCCCCTCGGCCGCGAGCCGGCCGCCGTGCAGGACCGCCACCCGGTCGGCCAGCCGGTCGGCCTCCTCCAGGTACTGCGTGGTCAGCAGCACGGTGACCCCGCCGGCGGCGAGTTCCGCGACAACCTCCCACAGGGCCTGGCGGCTGCGCGGGTCGAGACCGGTGGTCGGCTCGTCGAGGAAGATCACCGACGGTTCGCCGACGAGGCTGGCGGCGAGGTCGAGCCGGCGGCGCATCCCGCCGGAGTAGGTCGACACCCGCCGGTCGGCGGCGGCGACGAGGTCGAAGCGGTCCAGCAGGTTGGCGGCGCGGCGGCGTGCGGTCGGTCGGGACAGGCCGGTCAGCCGGGCCATCATCACCAGGTTCTCCCGGCCGGTCTGGGCGTCGTCGAGGGCCGCGTGCTGGCCGGCGAGGCTGATCACCCGCCGTACGCGGCGCCGGTCGCGGACCACGTCGTGGCCCTGCACCCGCGCGGTGCCGCCGTCGGGCGGGGTGAGCGTCGACAGGATCCGCACGGTGGTCGTCTTGCCCGCGCCGTTGGGCCCGAGCAGGGCGTGGACGGTGCCCGGGGCGACCCGGAGGGTCAGCTCGTCGAGCACCTTGACGGTCCCGAAGGACTTGCGTAGCCGGACGGTTTCCACCGCCGGGCTCATCGGATCCCCCATGGGCTCCTCACTCTCCGTCTTCTGCGTATGTCGTACGCATCACTGCGTAGACCATACGCAGAAGATAGGATGACGGTCAACACCGCGACCGAGAGGTGAGGATGAAGGAGCCGCTCGACGACCTGCCCGACAGCGTGGCCGTCGCCTGGGGCCTGCGGGAGCGTCCCGGCAAGGGCCCCAAACGCAGCCTGAGCCTGGAGCAGGTGGTGACCGCCGCCATCAAGGTGGCCGACACCGACGGGCTCACCGCGGTCTCGATGAGTCGCGTCGCCACCGAACTCGGCGTCGCCACGATGTCGCTGTACCGGTACGTGTCGACGAAGAACGAACTCGTCGAGCTGATGGTCGACGCCGCCTTCGGCGATCCCCCACCGTCCCGCGGCCCGGACGAGGGATGGCGGGAGGCACTCGCCCGCTGGGCCAACAGCAACGTCGCCGCCATCCACCACCGCCCGTGGCTGCGGCACGTGCGGACCAGCGGCCCGCCGATCCACCCCAACAGCGTGCGGTGGATGGAGCGAGGGCTGGCCTGCCTGCGGGACACCGCCCTGTCCCCCACCGAACGCCTGTCGACGGTCCTGCTGGTCAGCGGATACGCCCGCTACTGGGCCACGCTCACCGTCGACCTCGCCGAGGCCGCCACCGCGTCGGGGGTCGGTCCCGACGAGGCCAACATCCGCTACTGGCAGCACCTCGAACACCTCACCCGGGCCGGCACCTTCCCGGCGATCCGCGAACTGCTCACCGAGTGGGCCGGGGAGGACGAGGACGACGACTTCGACGCCGAGTGGCGGTTCGGGCTGGACCGCGTACTCGACGGCATCGAGGCCCTGATCCGGGGCCGGGCGGCATGACCCTTGAGCCGACCGTCGTCGACACGGTGCGGGTGGCGGCCGCGGACCGCTTCCAGATGTGGCTGGAGCTGGTGGCCCGCACATCGGCGCCGTTACGCATCCACACCGAACACGCCGACGACTTCACCGCCCGGGCCGAGTTCATCGAGCTCGGGCCGCTCCAGCTGGTCAGCTACCGGTACCCGGCACTCGACTGCTCCCGTACACCCAAGCTGGTCCGTCAGTCCGATCCGGAGATCCACCTTCTGGCGCTGACCGTCGCCGGCCGCAGCGCCGCCGCCCAGGACGGCCAGCGGAGCACCGGCCAGCCCGGCGACTTCACCTTCTACGACGCCTCCCGCTCCCACGAGGTGCGCCACGACGGCGACGGCCGGACACCCGCCAGGTCCATCGCGTTGATCATCCCGCACGCCGCGCTGCCGCTCCCGCCGCAGCGGCTGGCGCCACTGTTCGCCAACCGCCTGCCGGGCAGCAACGGAGTGGGGGCCCTGCTGGCCCAGTTCGTGACCCAGGTCGCCACGCGTCCCGAGCAGTACCACGCCGCGGACGCCGGCCGGCTGGGCACGGTCGCGCTGGACCTCGCCACCACGATGCTCGGCCGGCACCTCGTGGCGGAGGACGACATCCCGTCCGAGATCCGCCGGAGGGCCATGCTCACGCAGGTGCAGGCGTACATCCAGCGGCGCCTCGGCGAGGCCACGCTGAGTCCCCGGGCCGTCGCGGACGCCCACCACGTCTCGTTGCGGTCACTGCACCGGCTGTTCGAGGCCGAGGAGACGACCGTCGCCTCGTACATCCGTGGGCTGCGGCTGGAACGGTGTCGGCAGGATCTCGCGAACCCTGCGCTCCGAAACCTCTCCGTCCAACTCATCGCCGCGCGGTGGGGCTTCCCGGACAAGGCGCACTTCAGCCGCCTGTTCCGCTCGACCTACGGGATGACGCCGCAGACCTGGCGGCACGTCAACCGCGGGTAGGCACGGATGGTCAACCGCACGGCGTCCAGGGTCAACCCGCCTTGGGCAGACTGGAACCCGAAGCGGCCGTCCCTCCGGACACCAGAACGGTACGGACGGCCCGCCGAACGGGGGCCGAGGCGGGGCGCCCGCCGCCCGAGCGGCGGCGGGCGGTCGCCCGGCGGCACCCCGCTCGACGCCGTGGATCCCGGCTCCGCTGTTGCTTCCCCAGAGTCGGCGGGGCCGGTCACGCCTCCTCGAGCAGCGCCAGGACCGCCCGTTCGGCCTCCTCGCGCGGTGTCCGCGGGTCCACCGGCGCCACCACGCCGTCGTGGTAGAGGTCGACGACCCTCGGATCCACGTACGACGTCCGCGCCACCGTCGGCGTGTTGCCGAGCAGTTCCGCCACCTCCCGCATGACCGCGGCCACCGCCCGACGGCGGGCGGTCACCGACCGCTGCCGGCCGGCGGTGGCCAGCTCGGTGGCCGCCAGGACGGTGGCGTGCCAGGTGCGGAAGTCCTTCGCGGTCATCTCGCCACCGCTGGCGTCACGGAGGTAGTCGTTGACCTCGTCGCTGCGCACGTCCCGCCAGTCCCGGCCGTCCCAGTACCCGAAGAGCCGGTCGGCCGCGCGACGCCGGCGCCGCAGGTTGGTCAGCACCCGGCACAGCTCCGGATCCTCGATCCGGCGGACCTGCTCGATGCCGCCCTTGGCCGGGAACTCGAACACCACGCAGCCGCGCCGGGACCGGGCGTGCTCCGGGCGCAGCGTCGACACGCCGAAGGTGGGGTCGTCGCCGGAGGCGTACTGGTCGCTGCCGACCCGGAAGGCGCCCATGTCGAGCAGCCGGGCCACGGTCGCCAGGACCCGGTCCCGGCTCAGTCCCCGGCCGTCGAGGTCCCGCGCGATGCGCTCGCGCAGCTTCGGCAGCCGATGCGCCACCTCCAGCACGTGGTCGAACTTCGCCTCGTCGCGCTTGCGCCGCCACTCGGGGTGGTAGAGGTACTGCTTGCGGCCGGCGGCGTCGACGCCGGTGGCCTGGATGTGCCCGTTCGGGTACGGCGAGATCCACACGTCCTGCCAGGCCGGCGGGATCACGAGGTCGTTCAACCGGGCCAACCGGTCCGGGTCCCGGACCGGTTCGCCCGCCGGGTCGAGGAACACCCAGCCCTTGCCACGCCGGCGGCGCCGGTATCCCGGCCTGCCCGGATCACTACGCCGCAACCGCACCGGTCGTCCGCACCGCCTGTTCCACCTCGTGGACGGCGGCCAGCACCTCATCGACATCAACGGCCGCCAACGTCGGATGGGTTCCTACCCCGTCCCACCTCGGACAATCCCGCCCGCCGGCCCACAGCGCCCGGTGGTACGGCCGGTCCGGTGGTGGTCCCCAGAGGGTGGGGGAGATCGGGCCGAAGAGGAGGACGGAGGGGGTGTGGTAGGCGGTGGCGAGGTGGGCGATGCCGGTGTCGCCGCTGATGAGGAGGCGGGCGTGGGCGACGAGGGTGGCGAGGTGGTGTAGGTCGGTGGTGCCGGCGAGGACGGTGTGGTCGGGGAGTCCGGCGAGGTGGGCGGTGTGGTGGGCGAGGTGGTGTTCGGTGTGGTTGCCGGTGATGAGGACGTGGTGGCCGGTGGCGGTGAGGTGGCGGGCGACGGCGGCGAACCGCTCCACCGGCCAGCGTCGCTGCGGCGCCTTCGCTCCCGGATGGACGATCGTCACACCGGTGGGCAGGCCGCCGGCCGGCGGCCGGCGCAGCCCGAGGTCGGTGCGGTCGGCCGGGATGCCGTACCACGCCAGCAGGCGGCACCACCGGTCCACCTCGTGCTCGTCGGCCCGCCACGGTGGACCGTCGTGGTGGCCGGCGTCGGGGTTGGCGTAGGCGAGGAGTCGGCCGGGGCGGGTGGCGGTGAGGAGGTGGTGGGACTGGGGTCCACGGCCGTGCAGGTTGAC
>JAEYGD010000526.1 GCA_023402505.1 Actinomycetes bacterium | reverse complement strand
GCCCGGCGGCACCACCGACGACCAGCCGCTCTAGACGACTCCGGCCAGCAACTGCCGGGCCATGACGATGCGCTGCACCTGGTTGGTGCCCTCGTAGATCTGAGTGATCTTGGCGTCCCGCATCATCCGCTCGACCGGGTAGTCCCGGGTGTAGCCGTAGCCGCCGAGCAGCTGCACCGCGTCCGTGGTGATCTCCATGGCGGCGTCCGAGGCGAAGCACTTGGCCGCCGCGCCGAAGTACGTCAGGTCCGCGTCGCCGCGCTCCGACCGGGCCGCCGCCGCGTACGTCAACTGCCGCGCCGCCTCCAGCTTCATGCCCATGTCGGCGAGCATGAACTGGACGCCCTGGAACTCGGCGACCGCCTTGCCGAACTGCTTGCGCTCCTGCACGTACCCGGTGGCGTAGTCGAGGGCGCCCTGCGCGATGCCGACGGCCTGCGCGGCGATCGTGACCCGGGTGTGGTCCAGGGTCCGCATGGCGGTGCCGAAGCCGGTGCCCTCCGCGCCGATCATCCGGTCGGCCGGGATGCGGACGTTGTCCAGGTAGACCTCGCGGGTCGGCGAGCCCTTGATGCCGAGCTTCTTCTCCGGGGCGCCGAAGCTCACCCCCGGATCGGACTTCTCGACCACGAAGGCCGAGATGCCGCGGGACCGGGCGGTCGGGTCGGTCACGGCGAACACCGTGTAGAACTCGGACACCCCGGCGTTGGTGATCCACCGCTTCACGCCGTTGAGCACCCAGTGGTCGCCGTCCCGGACCGCTCGGGTGGTCATCGAGGCGGCGTCGCTGCCCGCCTCCGGCTCGGACAGGCAGTACGAGAACATCGCGTCACCGGCGGCGACCGGCGTCAGGTACTTCCGCTTCAGCTCCTCGGAGCCGGCCAGGATCAGCGGCATGGTGCCGAGCTTGTTGACCGCCGGGATCAGCGACGACGACGCGCAGGCCCGCGCCACCTCCTCGATCACCATGGCGGTGGCCAGGGCGTCGGCGCCCGCCCCGCCGTACTCGACCGGGATGTGCGGTGCGTGGAAGTCCGCCGCCCGCAGCGCGTCGTAGGACGCCTTCGGGAACTCGCCGGTCTCGTCGGCCTCGGCGGCGTGCGGCGCCACCTTGGCCGCACAGACCTCACGGACCGCCTCCCGCACCGCCTGGTGCTCGTCGGTCAGGCGGTAGACGTCGAACGAATGCTCTGCGGCCATGTCGGCCCCTCCCCTTCACGGCTATCATGCGCAGTCTGTAGCGTCACCTGGCCGGGGACCGCGCAGACTGAAGGATAGCCACCACGGCTCAGGCGATGTTACCGCCGCGTAGGCTTTGGGTCGTCCCGCACGCCCGACCTGCTGGCGGCACGACAGGACAGGACAACCCCACCGGTGCCCGGGCAGGCGCCGCAGCAGGATGCGACGCGTACGCGGCGCCAGTGCGAGCGGAGAAGACAGGCGTGACGATCCCGTACCCGAACACCCAGCCGGTCCCGCCGATCGGCGCGGTGACACCTCCGTCCGGCGCAGCCCGCCCCCGGGTCACCTTCCTCGGCACCGGCTACCTGGGTGCGACGTACGCCATCTGCTACGCCGAACTCGGGTACGACGTGCTCGGCTTCGACGTGGACGCCGACAAGATCGCGATGCTCAACGCGGGCCGGGTGCCGATCCACGAACCGGGCCTCGACGAACTGCTCAAGCGCAACCTCGCCGCCGGCCGGCTGCGGTTCAGCACCGACATGGCCGAGGTGGCCGAGTTCGGTGACGTGCACTTCATCTGTGTCGGCACCCCGCAGCGCGCCGACGCGATGGGCGCCGACCTGTCGTACGTCGAGGCGGCCGTCACGAGCCTCGCCCAGCACCTCACCCGCAAGGCGCTGATCGTCGGCAAGTCCACCGTCCCGGTCGGCACCGCCGAGTGGGTCGAGCAGTTGGTGAGCAAGCACACACCGGTCGACCTGGGTGTCGAGGTCGCGTGGAGCCCCGAGTTCCTCCAGGAGGGCTTCGCCGTCGACGACGTGCTGCGCCCCAACCGGATCGTGGTCGGCGTCAAGAGCGAGTGGGCCAACGGCATGCTCTACGCCGCCCACAAAGGCGTCTTCGACCTGGCCGCCACCGAGGACCGCGAGGTGCCCCTGGTGGTCACCGATTTCGCCACCGCCGAACTGGTCAAGGTCGCCGCGAACGCCTTCCTCGCCACCAAGATCTCGTTCATCAACGCGATGGCGGAGGTCTGCGAGGCCGCCGGCGGCGACGTGACCCACCTCGCCCGGGCGATCGGCTTCGACCCGCGCATCGGCAACCGGTTCCTCCAGGCGGGCCTCGGCTTCGGTGGCGCGTGCCTGCCCAAGGACATCCGGGCCTTCCAGGCCCGCGCGCAGGAGCTGGGAGCCGGTGAGGCGCTGCGGTTCCTGCACGAGGTCGACCTCATCAACATGCGCCGCCGGACCCGGGTCGTCCAGCTCGCCGCCGACCTGCTCGGCCGCCGCTCCGGGCCGGCCGGCCCCGACCTGTCCGGCACGAGGATCGGCGTGCTGGGCGCGACCTTCAAGCCCAACACCGACGACGTCCGCGACGCCCCGGCCCTCGCCGTCGCGTCGCTGCTCCGCAAGGCCGGGGCGGACGTGCACGTGTACGACCCGCAGGGCATGGAGCGCGCCCGCGCGGTGGCGCCCGAACTGACCTACGAACCCGGCATCAACGAGGCGGTGACCGGGGCCGACCTGGTCTGCGTACTGACCGAGTGGGCCGACTTCCGCAACGCCGACCCGATCGTCCTCGGCGACCTGGTCGCCGGCCGCAAGGTGGTCGACGGCCGCAACTGCCTCGACCCGGCACTGTGGACGCAGGCCGGCTGGGAGTACCGGGGCATGGGCCGCCCCTGACGGTCCCCGACGGCCGGTCGCGCGGCGCACACCGCGGCCGGCCGTCCCCGCGTACCGGGGCGCCCGTCCCGGACCCGCCGACAACTGTCGAAATCCACGCCGGCATTGGGCATGCTGCGACAGTGGAAGTCCACAGTGCGGGTGGAGGGGTGTCGTGGCGAGCTTTCAGTGCTCCTCGTGCGGCCGGGAGATCAAGCCGGCCGTCCGCTGCCCGCGCTGCGGTGCGGAACAGCCACAGTGGCTCGAACACCTGGCGGAGATCGAGCGGTCCATCGCGGAGATGAAGGCGCGCGACGCCGAGATCGCGCGCGAGCAGCGGCAGATCGCCGCCAAGATGCAGGCCGCCCTGTTCCAACGGGACATCCTCGCCCACGCCGGCGAGGAACGCGTCAAGCAGGCGACCCGCCCGCGCCGGGTGCTGCGTCGCCGCCCCGGCCGCCGGCCGCCGAGCGCCGACACCGGTGCCCCGCCCCGGGTGCCCCGGCAGGGCAGCCCGCCCGGCTCGGACACCCCACCGCCGCCCCCGCAGACGACCGCAACCTGGCTCGACGCCGACGACCCCGAGCACCCGCCGGAGGCGTCCAGCCGCGAGGTGCAGAACATCCCCCTCGGCCTGGGCGCGCTGCTGCTCGGTGTCGCCGCGGTCGTCTTCGCCGCCGTCGCCACCAGCTCCATGGACGCGCTCGCCCGGCTGGGTGTGCTGGTCCTGGCCACGGTGCTGATGCTGCTCGCCCCGCCGGTGCTGGCCCGGCGGGGACTCACCTCCACCGCCGAGACCGTCTCCGCCGTCGGTCTGCTCCTGGTGCCGCTGGCCGGCTACGCGCTGTGGGCCGTGGACCGCATCGGCAACGGTGGCGCGTCCGGCGCGGTGTTCGCCGGCACCATCTTCGCGGCCACCGCCGGGGTGGCGTACGCGTACGCGGGCTGGACCGGGCTGCGTGCCCCACGGTTCGCCACCGTGCTGGCGGCCCAACCGGTCCTGCCGCTGTTCGCGTACGACCGGATCACCGGCCCGACGGGCTGGGCCGCCGTGCTGACCCTCGTGGCCGTCCTCGACCTCTGGCTGGCCGGCTCGGCGGTCACCGTGGAGCGACCGGTCCGCCGGGACCTGCCCGAGCCGCCCCCGGCGCCGCCGACCGTCGCCGACGAGGCGGAGACCGCCCCGGGCCGGCCGGACGGCACCCCGG
>JAEYGD010000521.1 GCA_023402505.1 Actinomycetes bacterium | reverse complement strand
TCCCGGCGCAGCGCGGCGTCGGCCCGCCCGAGCAGGTCCGAAGGATCACCGGTACGCAGGAAGCCCGCCGCCGCCGAGCCCTCGGGCAGGTAGCCGGCCGCCAGATCCCGCGCCGCGGTGCCCGCCGCCGCGGCGGCCCGTTGCGCCGTCTCGGTGATGGTCCGGGCGAGACCCCGCGCGTCCCGGTCCCGGTAGATCGCCGGATCGAGGTCCACCGAGATCAGCTCGCCCCGGGCGCCGACGACGACGGTCACCCGCTCGTCGTCGGAGCGTCGGGTGATCCGTAGCTCGGCGAGCTTCCGGTGCAGTTCGTCCACACCGGACCGCAACTGCTGGTACTGCTCGTAGACCTCGTCGAACCGCGCCCGTAGCGCGCGGTTGGCGTCCCGGTCCGCGCTCTCACCCAACGCCCACCCTCCCCGGTCACCGTCGGTAGGGGGAACCATACCGGCCGCGACGACATCGTGGGGGTCCGGTAGTTTCAGGGACGTGATCGACCGCCAGCAGGCCGAGCAGATCGCCGCCGTGTGGGCCCGGCGCGACTCACAGCGCCTCGGTTACGAGTGCCAGCCGATCGTCGACGAGTTCGATCTGGGCTTCGTGATCCGGTCCACGGTGTCCACCGAGGCCCGCGCGGTGCCGGGCGACCTGCCGACGACCGTGGTCGACAAGCGGACCGGTGAGGTGACCACCTGGCCCCGGGTGCCGGTCGAGCAGGTCGAGCGGATGTACCGGCGCAGTCGCCCGGAGGGCACGCCCTCGCCGCGTACGGTCGATCCCGCCAGTCAACTGCTGCGCGAGATCCGGCGGCTGCCCACCCCGGCGACCGCCGCGCACCTGAGCCTCGACGGCCGGCTGTTCCGGGCGCAGGGCGCCAAGGGCGACGTCGAGCTCGACCACCACCCGCTGGTGCGGGCGTACCTGGACGAGCTGCCCCCGGGTCACCTGGTCCGCGGCGGGGAGCGGCACGCCGAGCTGATCGTCGTCTCCGACGTCCTGCACGAGTACGATCACCGCCGCGCCGCCGAGGGCATCGAACCGATGGCCATGCCGGACGCGGAGACGCTGCTGGGGCAGGCCCGCTTCGAGGTGTTCCGGGTCCGCGAGCCCGGTGACCGCTACGCCGGTCGCGCGCAGCGCGCCTGCGACTCGTGCCTCAACTTCCTGGTCCACTTCAACGTCCTGCCCTGGGCGGAGCTGGCGTTCACCGCCGAGTGGCGGCCCGACCCGCAGCCACCGCACCACCCCGGCCGCTTCCCGTCCGAGGTGGCCGACGCGCTGATGGAGGGCGGCTGGGAGGCCAGCGAGTTCAACGCGGCCCTCGCGGCGGGCGCGATCCGGGAGACGTGTGACGTGGCCGGCCGCTCGCACCGCCACGAGCCGTTCCCGGCCGCCCGGCGGGCCCTCACCGACTTTCCCGCCGTGGTGAGCAGCCGGCGCGGCCCCGGTGCGGCGGTCTGGATCAGCCGGTTCACGACGAACCCGCTGCACAGCGCCCACACCGCCGACGTGTTGGCGGATTTCGGGGCGGTGATCGGGGCGCGCCTGTTCCCGTTCGGCTCCGAGTTCGGCGACAGCATCGTCGCCGTCGACGAGCACGGTCGGCTCTTCGCGCTGGACCAGGCGGGCGAATGGTTCCTCGGCGCGGATGTCGACACCGCCCTGACGACCCTCGTGCTCGGCCGTGCCCCGGCCCGGGTCCGCGACGACGGCACCTGGTGACTACAGCGCGATGCCGGTGAGCACCAGTACGCGCGGTTCGGTGTAGTCCTCCATCGCGCTGCGGACGCCCTCGCGCCCGACGCCGGAGCCCTTGACCCCGCCGTACGGCATCTGGTCGGCCCGGTACGACGGGACGTCCCCGACGATCACCCCGCCCACCTCCAGGACCTGTCCGGCCCGGAACGCCGTGTCCAGCCGGTGGGTGAACACGCCGGCCTGCAACCCGTACGCCGAGTCGTTGACCGCCGCGAACGCGGCGTCGTCGGTCTCCGCCCGGGCGACGACCAGCACCGGCCCGAACACCTCCGCCGCGTTGACCTTGGCGTCCCTGGGCACGCCGGACAGCACGGTGGGCGGGTACGTGGCGCCTTCGCGCCGGCCCCCGACCTCGATGGTGGCCCCCGCCGTGACGGCCTCGTCGACCCACGCCTCGACCCGGCGCGCGGCGTCCTCGGAGACCAGCGGCCCGACGTCGGTCAGCGGGTCGGCCGGGTCGCCGGTGCGCAACTCCCGCACGGCGGCGACCAGTCGGGGGAGGAAACCGTCGTAGAGCCACTCGTGCACGTACACCCGCTGCACCGCGATGCAGGACTGCCCGGCCTGGTAGTTGGAGAACGTCGCGATCCGGTGCGCGGCGAAGGTGAGGTCCTCGTCGGAGTTCCAGTCCTCGCAGATCACCGCCGCCGCGTTGCCGCCCAGCTCCAGCGTGACGTGTTTCTCGGGCGCCGACCGGCGGACGGCCGCGCCGACCGGCCCGGAGCCGGTGAACGACACGACCGGCAGCCGCGGGTCGCCGACCAGGTCGGCGGCCCGCTCGTTGGGCAACGGCAGCACCGAGAACATGCCCTCGGGCAGGTCGGTCTCGGCCAGCAGTTCGCCGAGCAGGAGCGCCGACAGCGGGGTGGCGGGCGCGGGCTTGACGATGATCGGGGCGCCGACGGCGACGGCGGGAGCGACCTTGTGCGCCACCAGGTTGAGCGGGAAGTTGAACGGCGCGATCCCCAGCACCGGCCCTTTCGGCGCGCGTCGTACCAGCGCCATCCGGCCCCCGGCCGCCGGGTCGGTGTCGAGGCGTTGCAGCTCGCCCGAGAAGCGCCGGGCCTCCTCGGCGGCCCAGCGGAAGGTGGAGACGGCCCGTCCTACCTCGGCGCGGGCCCACTTGACCGGCTTGCCGTTCTCGGCGGTGATGAGGGCGGCGACCTCGTCGGCCCGTTCGGCGAGCCGCCGGGAGACGTGGTCCAGGGCCGCCGCGCGCACGTGGGCGGGCAGGGCCGCGGCCTCCGCGGCGACCCGGGCGGCTGCCGCGACGGCGGCCTCGACCTGGTCGGGCGTGGCGATGGTGGTACGCCCGACGGCGCGCCCGTCGTACGGGTGGTGGACGGTCAGCTCGCCCTCGCCGTGGGCGGGACGGGAGGCGACATAGAACGCTACGGACTCCACGCCGAGCAGCGTAGACGACGAATGATTCGACGGAAACAGTCGCCGTAGGCCTTGTCTGCCGCGAATTCAGTGGCCAAGATGGCAGGCAGATTGCGATAACCGCGCAGACCGCACCCCCAACGGAGTGATCTCGTCATGAGCGACCAGCAGAAGCTGCGCAACTTCGTCAACGGCGAGTACGTCGAGCCGACCGACGGCGGCTACGCCGACCTGATCGACCCCTGCACCGGCGAGGTGTTCGCGCAGTCGCCGGTGTCCGGCGCCGCCGACGTGGACGCCGCGATGAGGGCCGCCGCCACCGCGTTCGAGAGCTGGCGCGACGCGACCCCGGCCGAGCGGCAGAGGGCGCTGCTCAAGCTCGCCGACGCGGTCGAGGCGCGGTCGGCGGAGCTGGTCGACGCCGAGGTACGCAACACCGGCAAGCCGCGCCAGCTGACCACCGAGGAGGAGTTGCCGCCGGCCGTCGACGAGTTCCGCTTCTTCGCCGGCGCCGCCCGCCTGCTGGAGGGCCGCTCCGCCGGCGAGTACCTGGCCGGCCACACCTCCTATGTGCGGCGCGAGCCGATCGGTGTGTGCGCCCAGGTCACGCCCTGGAACTACCCGCTGATGATGGCCGTCTGGAAGATCGCTCCGGCCCTGGCCGCCGGTAACACGGTGGTGCTCAAGCCGTCCGACACCACGCCGGTGTCGACGCTGCTGCTGGCCGAGATCGCGTCCGAGTTCCTTCCGCCGGGCGTGTTCAACGTCGTCTGCGGCGACCGGGACACCGGTCGCGCCCTCGTCGCCCACCCGACCCCGCGGCTGGTGTCGATCACCGGTTCGACCCGTGCCGGCATGGAGGTGGCCGCCGCGGCCGCGCCGGACCTCAAGCGCACCCACCTCGAACTGGGCGGGAAGGCCCCGGTGGTGATCTTCGACGACGCGGACGTGGCCGCCGCCGCCGAGGCGATCGCGGTGGGCGGCTACTTCAACGCCGGCCAGGACTGCACGGCCGCGACCCGGGTGCTCGCCGGCCCGGGCGTCCACGACGACTTCGTGGCCGCCCTCACCGAGCAGGCCCGCAACACGAGGACCGGCGCACCGGACGACGAGGACGTCCTCTACGGCCCGCTGAACAACGCCAACCAGCTCGCCCGGGTACGCGGTTTCGTGGACCGCCTGCCCGACCACGCCACCATCCAGACCGGCGGTTCCCAGCTCGGCGACCGCGGCTACTTCTACGCCCCGACCGTCGTCTCCGGGGTGCGGCAGGCCGACGAGGTCATCCAGCAGGAGGTGTTCGGCCCGGTCATCACGGTGCAGCGCTTCTCCGACGAGGACGAGGCGGTGCGCTGGGCGAACGGCGTGGAGTACGGCCTGTCGGCCTCGGTGTGGACGAAGGACCACGGCCGGGCGATGCGGATGACCCGCCGCCTCGACTTCGGTTGCGTCTGGGTGAACACGCACATCCCGTTCATCTCCGAGATGCCGCACGGCGGCTTCAAGCACTCCGGGCACGGCAAGGACCTCTCGGTCTACAGCCTGGAGGACTACACCCGGATCAAGCACGTCATGCACAACATCGAGGGCTGAGAGCCGTGACCTCCTCCGCCAAGCTGCACAAGCGGCGCGGCGCCGCGGTCGCCCGTGGCGTCGGCAGCGTCATCCCGTCCTACGTGGACCGCGCGTCGGGCGGGACACTCACCGACGTCGACGGGCGCGAGTGGATCGACTTCGCGGCCGGCATCGCCGTCACCAACGTCGGCAACTCCGCCCCCCGGGTGGTCGAGGCGGTACGGGTGCAGGCCGAGCGCTTCACCCACACCTGCTTCATGGTCGCGCCGTACGAGTCGTACGTGGCGGTGTGCGAGCAGCTCAACGAGCTCACTCCAGGCGCCTTCGAGAAGCGCTCGGCGCTGTTCAACTCCGGCGCCGAGGCGGTCGAGAACGCGGTCAAGATCGCCCGGCACGCCACCGGCCGGCCGGCCGTGGTGGTGTTCGACCACGCGTACCACGGCCGGACCAACCTGACGATGGCGTTGACCGCGAAGAACATGCCGTACAAGCACCGGTTCGGGCCGTTCGCCGGTGAGGTCTACCGGGTGCCGATGTCGTATCCGCTGCGCGACGGCGGCCTCGACGGGCCGGCCGCGGCAGCCCGGTCCATCGAGATGATCGAGAAGCAGGTTGGCGCCGAGAACGTCGCCGCGCTGCTGATCGAGCCGATCCAGGGCGAGGGCGGCTTCGTCGTACCGGCGGAGGGGTTCCTGCCGGCGCTGCGGGAGTGGGCGACGGCGGCCGGGGCGGTCCTCGTCGCCGACGAGATCCAGACCGGTTTCTGCCGCACCGGCGACTGGTTCGCCTGCCAGCACGAGGGCGTCGAGCCGGATCTGGTCACCCTCGCCAAGGGCATCGCCGGTGGCCTGCCGCTCGCGGCGGTGAGCGGCCGGTCCGAGCTGATGGACGCGGTCCACGTCGGCGGCCTGGGCGGCACGTACGGCGGCAACCCGATCGCCTGCGCGGCGGCGCTCGCCAGCATCGAGACGATGCACGAGCTGGACCTGGCGGGGGCCGCCCGGCGCATCGGGCAGGTCCTCGGCGACCGGCTGCGAGCGGTGGCCGCCCGCGACCCGCGCGTCGCCGAGGTACGCGGCCGTGGCGCGATGCTCGCCGTCGAGCTGGTGCGGCCCGGCACGCTCACCCCGGACCCGGCCGCCACGGCGGCGGTCTCGGCGGCCTGCCATGCCGCCGGCCTGCTCACGCTGACCTGCGGCACGTACGGCAATGTGCTGCGCTTCCTGCCGCCGCTGGTCATCTCCGACGCGGAGCTGGACCGCGGCCTGGACATCCTCGACGCCGCCTTCGACCAGAGCGTGCCCTGAGTCGCCCCGGTGGTCGCCTCCGCCGTGGCCCCGACGGGCCCGGGCCCTACGGGTCGCGCTCCCCGAACGTCCGGAAGAACCTCGGCGAGCGTCCGCAAGAAACATGCGCCGGCGCGAGGACCGGGGCCGGGCGGGCGGCGGCCTGCCGGAGCGCCCGGAAGAACCATGCGCCGTTGAGCGGTATTCCTCTCCGACATAACTATGTCGGAGAGGAATACCGCTCGTCGCTGACATCTGGCTCCGGCCGCGACACGCCCGGCTGGCTCGGCCCGACCGGCCGACGGAGCCTGTCCGGCCGGCGGAGCCCGACCGGCTAACTCAGCCCGCCCGGCCGGCGGAGCCCGTCCGGCGCCGCTGGCTCCGGCCGGTCAGCGCACGAGTTCGACGGTGTTGCGACGGACCAGGTTCTTGCCCGGCTCCCGGATCGCGTCCATCGCGGCGACGTTCAGCAGCACGCAGCTGCCCGACGGGCCGGTGACGCTCACCGTCACCGCCTTGCCGTTGTCCAGGTTGGTCACCCGCAGCCGCGTCCCGACGGGGAACTGGTTGCTGGTCGCGGCCGGCGCCCCGGCCTCGGCCGAGAAGGTGATCGCGCCCTGGCAGACCGGGCGGGGGGCCGGGCCGGCCGCGCCGGGTGACGCGGCGCCGGGGCGTACCGATCCGGCGTCCGCCGGCCCACCCGGCGCCGGTTGCGCGGCGTCCGCACCGACCACCTCGACCACGTTGCGCCGGACGACGTTCTTGCCGGGCTCCCGGACGAGATCCATCGCCGCCACGTTGAGCAGGACGCAGCTCCCCGACGGGCCGGTCACGGTCACCTCGGTCGACCGGTTGTTGTCCAGGTTGGTCACGCGCAGCCGGGTGCCGACCGGGAAGCGGTTGCTGGTCGCGGCGGGCGCGCCGCCCTCGGCCGAGAAGGTCACCGAACCCTGGCACACCGAGGCGCGGGAGGTGGTGTCCGCGAACCCGAGACCCGTGCCCACCGCCACCGCCGCCGCGGCGACCACCGCGACACCCGCCGCCAGTACGTGCTTCCGCTGCACCTTCACGTCGTTCCTCCTCGTCCGGTGGTGCCGTGTCGAGGGCGGGTACGGGGTGGGAGCGATACCCGGTTCAGCGCTGTGACCCTTGTCGAAAACAAGGTTTCCGATGAACCGGACGGTCACACCGGCCCGTAGCGGGTGCGCGGCGCACCGGTCAGCAGTGCCCAGTACCGGTCCCCGTAGGACCAGTGCCACCACTCCGTCGGATAGTTCACCAGCCCCGCCCCGGCCAGCGCGTCGACCAGGATCCGCCGGTTCCGCCGCGCCGGTTCCGGGATGTCCCGGGCGGCGGTGAAGCAGGCGTTCGCGCTGGCCTCGGGCGTGGCGTCGACGGCCGTACCCATGTCCAGCTCGACCCCGTCGGCGTCGCACAGGGTCAGGTCGACGGCCCCGCCGGTGCTGTGCGGGGCGACCTCCACCGGCGAGACGAACTTCGTGGTCTCCCGGTGCAGCCGCTCCGCCGGCCACTGCGGGTACCGCCGGCGCAGCTCGTCCCGGTAGCCGGTGAAGATGTCCAGCTGCGCCTGGTACGGCCGGTACCCCTCGATGACCAGCAGGCGCAGGCCGGCGGGCAGGGCGCGCTGCGCGGCCAGCAGCCGCTCCGCGACGCCCCGGCGCACCCGGGCGTACGCCCCGGCGGGATCGGCCGCGCGGCCGTCCAGCCGTAGCTCCGCGAGCAGCCGCAGGTCGACCAGCGGGTCACCGTCGTCGCTGCTCGGCACCGCCGCCACCCGCGGGTCGGAGAGCAGGATCATGGCCGCTCCTCGGGTCGTACGCCGGCCGGCCGCCCGTCGTACCGCTCGACGGCCAGCGCGACGAGCCGGTCCACGACCTCCCGGTAACCGACACCGCAGGCCGCCCACACCTTCGGGTACATGGAGTGCGCGGTGAACCCGGGCATCGTGTTGAGCTCGTTGACGTACAGGTCCCCGGCGACCTCGTCGTAGAGGAAGTCGACCCGGGCCAGGCCCCAGCCGCCGATCGCGGCGAACGCGCGTACCGACAGCTCGCGGATCCGTTCGGTCACCTCCTCGGGCAGCGGCGCCGGCACGACCATCGGGTCGGCGTCGCCGAAGTACTTCTGGCGGTAGTCGAACCAGCCGCCGGCCACCCGCACCTCGCCGACCGCGGACGCCTCCGGCCGCCAACCGCCCAGCACGCCGCACTCCAACTCCCGGCCGGTCACGCCCTGCTCGACCACCACGACGGTGTCGTGCCGCAGCGCCTCCGCCACCGCCGCCGCCAGGTCGTCGCCCTCGGCGACCCGGGAGATCCCGATCGAGGACCCCATCCGGGCCGGCTTGACGAACAGCGGCCGGCGCAGCCCGAGCACCAGCTTCTCCGGGTCGTCCGATTCCGCCCAGGTCACGGCGTCGAACGACACGTGCGGGGTGATCGGCACGCCCTCGCTGCGCAGGGCCCGCTTCATCGCGACCTTGTCCATGCCCACGGCGGAGGCGAGGATGCCGCACCCGACGTACGGGACACCGAGCGATTCGAGCAGCCCCTGCACCACGCCGTCCTCCCCGTACGGGCCGTGCAGGACCGGGAACACCACGTCCAGTTCGGCGTGCACGGCACCGGGCGCGTTGGTCGCGGTGACCACCGCCGTCCCCGGCCGGTTCCCGGGCCGCAGCTCCACCAGCGGTCCGGTGACCGTCAACCGGTCGTCGATGGCCCGTCCGGCGCCGGTGCCGGCGCGCAGGTCGGCGAGGACCGCGTCCGGTACGAGGCGGAAGCCGCCGGTACGGGTGACCCCGATCGCCACCACGCGGTGACCGGCGTCGGCCAGGGCCCGGGCCACCCCGAGCGCCGAGGCACAGGAGACCTCGTGCTCCGCCGAGGGACCTCCGAACAGGACCCCGACCCGAACCGCCGCACTGAGCCGATGATCCGCTCGCTGACGCTCGCTCATGCCGCCGCTCCTTCGGTCAGGTCGACCAGTTGCCGGGTCGCCAATCGCGCCACCAGCTCCGCCTCGACGTTTCCGCCGGTCAGCACCACACCGACCGTGCGGTACGGCGGCCCCGCGCCGGGTCGGGCGGGACCGGGCACCACCGCGCGGGGGTCCGTCACCAGCCGCAGCGCGCCCGCCAGCCCGGCCGCGCCGGACGGCTCGGCGAGCACCTTCAGCTCCAGCAGGAGCAGCCGGAACGCCTCGGCGATCCGGTCGTCGTCGACCCGGACGACGCCACGGACGATGTCCCGCGCGACGGCGAACGGCAGCTCACCCACGCAGGTGGGGCGCAGCCCGTCGGCGAGCGTGGCGGCCGGGGCGACCGGCGTGGGCCGGCCGGCGGCCAGGCTGCGGGCCAGGGAGTCGCACCCGACCGGCTCGACCCCGTACACGTCGATGGTTGTGCCGGTCGCGGCCAGGCACGCGCCCGCGAGTCCGCCACCACCACCGACCGGCACCACCAGCGCGTCCAGCGGCGTCCCGGCGCGCTCCGCCTGCTCGATCAGCTCCCGGCTCGCGGTGCCCTGCCCGGCGATGACGTCCGGGTGGTCGTACGCGTCGACCAGCGGGTGGCCCTGCTCCTCGCCGAGCCGGCGGGCGGTGGCGAGCCGCTCCTCGACGGTGGTGCCGGCGAGGACGACGCGCGCCCCCGCCGCCCGGGCCCGGCCCACCTTGGTCGGTGCGGCGTCCACCGGGAGCACCACGGTCGCCGCCAGTCCGTGCCGGCGGGCGGCCAGCGCCACCGCGATCGCGTGGTTGCCGGTGCTCTGCGCGACGACGCCGGTGTGCCCGGCCGCCACCAGCCGCCCCACCGCCAGCATCGCGCCGCGCATCTTGTAGGAGCCGCCGGCCTGGAGGTTCTCGGCCTTCAGCAGGATCCGGACGCCGGCCAGCCGGTCGATGGCCGGGGAGGCCAGCACGGGCGTGCGGACCACCCGACCGGCCAACCAGCGGGCGGCCTCCTCTACGCGGGACCGGTCCGGCAGGACCGGGACATCGGTACGGGACATGGTCTCTCCTTCGGGTTCGAGGTGGTGGCCGGGACGCCGGGCCAGCGCTCGGCGCCGGCCAGGCCCAGGGCAGCCAGCCGCCATCGGGGACGCCGCCCCCGGCGGCTCCCGTGCTGTGGATGTGGTGGTGTCCGGCCGTCCGGCCGGGTCAGTGCGGTCCGGGTAGCTGGACGTCGACCCGCAGGCCGCCGTCCGCACCCGGCCGGGCGGCGATGACGCCGTCGTGGGCCTGGGTGATCGAGCGGGCGATGGCCAGGCCGAGACCGGCGCCGCCGCCGGAGTCGGTACGGTCGCGGGCCAGGCGCCGGAAGGGCTCGAAGAGACCGGCGACCGCCTCGGCCGGTACGACCTGACCGGTGTTGGCCACGGTCAGCGCCGGTGTCCCGCCGACCGTGACGGTGAGCCGGCCGCCCGGCCGGTTGTACTTGATCGCGTTCTCCACCAGGTTGGTGACCAGGCGTTCCAGCAGCACCCGCTCGCCCGCCACGACCCGGGGCGCGAGCCGGCTCTCCACGGTCACCCCGGCCTCGGCCGCCCGGTCGGCGTACGCGGCCAGCACCCCACCCGCGATCTCGTCGAGGCGCTGCGGCGTGGAGGAGCGCAGCCCCTGGTCGCTCTCGCTGAGCGCGAGGAGTCCTTCGATGAGGCGCTCGTTGCGTTCGTTGGTACGCAGCAGCTGGGCGGTCAGCAACTCGAGCTGCTCGCCGGTGAGCGTCCGCGCCATGCCCACCTCGATCAGGGTCCGCTGGACCGCCAGCGGCGTCCGCAGCTCGTGCGAGGCGTTCGCGGCGAACCGGCGCTGCCCCTCGTACCCGGCGGTGATGCGCTCCATCATCTCGTCGATCGCCCGGGCCAGCCGGGCCAGCTCGTCGCGGCCCCGTGGGCGGATCCGGTAGCCGAGGTTCTGCGGCCCGACGTGCGCGACCGGCTCGGCGAGGTCAGCGACCGGGCGCAGGCACCAGCGGGCGGCACCCCAGAGCGCGGCGACCGCCACGACCACCAGGCCGAAGAGAACCAGCTGGGGCAGCAGCAGCCCGAGTTGGCCGGCGGCCTGGCACGCCGTCCCCAGCCCGGGCACCGGCAGGTCGCACACCTGCTGGGCCCGCCACCACAGCGCGCCGAGCAGCCACTTCACCAGGCCGGGAAGCAGGTAGCCGACGAACAGGGCGACCACCCCGACCAGCAGGACCCGGCGGCGCGGGCTCACTCCGGGCCGCCGATCCGGTAGCCGGCCCGCGGCACGGTGTGGACGACCGAGGGCTGGCCGAGTTTCTTGCGCAGCGTCATCACGGTCACCCGGACGGCGTTGGTGAACGGGTCGGCGAACTCGTCCCACGCCTGCTCCAACAGGTCCTCCGCGCTGACCACCCGGCCACCCGCGCGCATCAGCACGTGCAGCACCGCGAACTCCTTCGGGCTCAGGGTGAGCGGGCGGCCGTCCCGGGTCACCGTGTGGCGGGCCACGTCGAGCACCACGCCGTCCTGTTCCAGCACCGGCGGCACCGCCGGCGCGGACCGCCGGCCGAGGGCCTGCACCCGGGCGACCAGTTCGGCGAAGGCGAACGGCTTGGTCAGGTAGTCGTCGGCGCCCAACCCCAGGCCCTCCACGCGGTCCCGGATGCCGGCGGCGGCGGTGAGCAGCAGCACCCGGGTACCGGCGTCGGATCCGGCGAGGCTGCGGCACACCTCGTCGCCGGTGCGTCCCGGCATGTCCCGGTCCAGCACCGCCACGTCGTAGCGGTTCACCCCGACCCGCTCCAGCGCGGCGTCGCCGTCGTAGCAGACGTCGACCGCCATCGAGAGGCGACGCAGCCCCTCGGCGACCGTGTCGGCCAGCAACCGCTCGTCGTCCGCCACCAGCACCCGCACGCTTCCGCTCCCCGTGGTTCCTCGTTGTCCGGCTCACGGTCTCAAGCAGGAGATAAGGGTTCCGTAAGCACCCGCCGGAGCCATCCTCCACGCCCGGCCGGCACGGACAAACGCGGTCGAGCGGGATCCACCCCGCTGCGCCGTGCGGGCCGGTTCGTCCTCCGTACGCTCGCGGGTTGGCGATCCGACGTGAGCTGCGTCACCATGGGCGCGAGGAGGTCGCCCGTGGCCGACCCGTGGCTCGCCCTGGAAATCGGCGTCGATCCGGCGGAGCGGATCGCGCAGGTGGGCGCCGCCCACGAGGCGTTCCTCACCGGAGCCGTGCCCCATCGGGTCCGCGAGGTGGTCCGCCGCTCCTGGGAACGGTCGGCGCTGCTCGACCCCGAGGGCACCCCACCGGTCGACCTGACCGACGACACGCTCGCCAGCTACCGGGCCGGGCACCCGCTCGCGCGGGTGCTGCCGCTCTTCCGGGACCTGCTCGGCGGGATCGCCCAGGACGGCGCGCACCTGATGGCGGTGTGCGACGCGTACGGGCGGCTGCTCTGGGTCGAGGGACACCCCGGGGTGCTGCGCCGCGCCGAACGGATGAACTTCGTCCCCGGCGCCCGCTGGGACGAGGCGCACGCCGGCACCAACGCGCCCGGCACCGCCCTCGCCGTCGACCACAGCGTGCAGATCTTCGCCACCGAGCACTTCAGCCGCCGCGTCCAGCGGTGGACGTGCGCCGCCGCGCCGATCCACGACCCGGCCACCGGCCGGCTGCTCGGCGCGGTCGACATCACCGGCGGCGACCACCTGGCCAACCCGCAGAGCCTGGCGCTGGTCCGGGCCACCGCCCGGGCCGCCGAGGCGCTGCTCGCCGGGACGGCACCGGTCGACCCGGACGTGGTGCACGTGGCCGCACTCGGCCGCGACGAGGCGGAGCTGCGGGTCGGCGGGCGCCGCATCCGGCTCGGCCGGCGGCACAGCGAACTGCTGGTGCTGCTGGTCGACCACCCGGAGGGTTGCACCGGCGAGCAGCTCGGCCTCGACCTGTACGGCGACGACCGGCTGCACCCGGTCACCCTGCGCGCCGAGCTGTCCCGACTGCGCCGGGTGCTCGGCCCGGAACTGCTCGACTCCCGCCCGTACCGGCTGCGCGGCCGGGTGCGCGCCGACTTCCGTACCGTCACCGACCTGCTGGAGCGTGGCGACCCGGCGGGCGCGCTCGAGGCGTACCCCGGCAGTCTGCTGCCCGGCTCCGACGCGCCGGGAGTCGCGCGACTGCGCCGGCTGGTCGACGGGCAGCTGCGCGCGGCGCTGCTGGCCGCCGCCGACCCGGCGC
>JAEYGD010000505.1 GCA_023402505.1 Actinomycetes bacterium | reverse complement strand
CGGCGGTGCCGGTCGCGGCGGCGGTGCCGGTCGCGGCGGCGGTGCCGGTCGCGGCGGCGGTGTCGTCGACCAGCAGGCGCTCGCCGAGCCGGTGGCCGTAGTAGAGCACGCCGAGGAACGCCGCGTTGGCGACGAGCAGCAGGGCCAGCGCCGTGTCGCCGCCGAGCAGCGGGGCGAGCGGCCGGGCCAGGAAGGGGAACAGCAGCGGGAAGCCGAAGTCCCGCCACGGCTCGTCGAGCGGCAGGCGGGCCAGGTGGTCGTAGAGGAACGAGTCCCAGGCGAACCAGAGCGACAGCCAGCGGTGCGGTGACACGTCCCGCTGCTGCTGGCGCATCAGCGCCTCGTCCGGCGGGGGCGCCCACGGCACCTCGTCGAACGCGGCCAGCGCGAGGACACCGACCAGGCTGAGGGCGACCTTGGTGCCCACGAAGACCGCGAGCACGTACGGCCACGGCGCCGGCACCCGCGCGAGCAGCCGACCCACCCGGCCCGTCCCGACCATCCGTCCCCCGACCGTCCCGGCGCGAACGGTGCCGCGTACCCGTTCCGGCCCCGGTCACACCCGATGCGGGCAGGTGACATCACCGCCGGGACGGGTAAGCGGCCCGCCGTCTGGTCGGCGGGTCACGGAGGCGGCGGGGACATGGGCGACGAGCACGGCACGGTGGTGATCGGTGCGGGTCCGGCGGGCCTGACCGCGGCGTACGAGCTGCTCCGGCACGGAGCCCCGGTGCGGGTGTTCGAGGCCGACGAGGTGGTCGGCGGGATCAGCCGGACCGTCGAGCGCGACGGATGGCGCTTCGACATCGGCGGGCACCGGTTCTTCACGAAGGTGTCCCGGGTCGAGGACTTCTGGCACGAGGTGCTGCCGGACGAGGATTTCCTGCTGCGGCCCCGGATGAGCCGCATCTACTACCGGGGAGCGCTCTACGACTACCCGCTCAACGCCGGCAACGCCCTGCGCAACCTGGGGCTGCTGGAGGCCGCCCGGTGCATGGGCTCGTACGCCCGGGCCCGGCTGCGGCCGCCGAAGGACCAGTCGCACTTCGAGGGGTGGGTGTCGGCCCGGTTCGGTTGGCGGCTGTACTCGATCTTCTTCAAGACCTACACGGAGAAGGTGTGGGGCATGCCGGCCGACCGCCTGCAGGCGGACTGGGCGGCGCAGCGGATCAAGAACCTGTCGCTGGCGAAGGCGGTCCGCAACGCGGTGCTGCCCAAGCGCAACCGCAAGGACGTGACCAGCCTGATCGAGGAGTTCCAGTACCCGAAGCTGGGGCCCGGGATGATGTGGGAACGCTGCGCCGAGGAGGTCCGGCGGCGCGGCGGCTCGGTGCGGACCGGCACCTGGGTCACCGCCGTGCACCGCGACCCGCAGCGCCGCCGCGCGGTCGCCGTCACGGTCGACGGCGCCGGGGGGCGGCGCACCGAGCCGGCCGGGCACGTCATCTCCTCGATGCCGATCTCCGAGCTGGTGGCCGCCCTGACCCCGGCGCCGCCACCGGAGGTCCGGGCCGCCGCGGCGGACCTGCGGTACCGCGACTTCCTCACCGTGGCGCTGGTGGTGCCCGCCGAGTTCTCGTTCCCCGACAACTGGATCTACGTGCACGACCCGGGCGTCCAGGTGGGCCGCATCCAGAACTTCGGCTCCTGGTCGCCGCACCTGGTGAAGGACGGGCGCACCTGCCTCGGGCTGGAGTACTTCGTGTCGGTGGACGACGAGACGTGGCGTACGCCCGACGCCGACCTGATCGCCTCGGCCACCGCCGAGCTGGAGAAGCTGGGGCTGGTCCGCCCGGGCGTGGTCGAGGCCGGCTACGTGGTGCGGATGCCGAAGGCGTACCCGGTCTACGACGAGCGCTACCAGCGCAACGTCGACGTGATCCGGCAGTGGCTGGCCCGCGAGGTGCCGAACGTGCACCCGGTCGGCCGCAACGGCATGCACCGGTACAACAACCAGGACCACTCCATGCTGACGGCGATGCTCACGGCCGAGAACATCGCGCGGGGCGCCGCCCACGACGTCTGGGCGGTCAACGTGGAGCAGGACTACCACGAGGAGACGGCGAAGGCCGACGGGCGCCGGGGAACCGGCCGCGACGCGCCGCTGATGCCCGCCCCACCGCTGCCGCCCCCGGCCACCGTGGCGGCCACCCCGGACGGCGACGGCCACCGCCGCGCCACCCGCCCGACCGGCGTACGCCCCGGCTGACGACGGCGGGACGGGCCGGACACGAGGGGCGTGCGCGTGTCACCATCGCGCCCATGCCCGAGATCACCCTGAGAGACATGACCGAGGCCGAGTTCGACGAGTGGCACGCCGGCACCCTCCGGGCGTACGCGGAGGCGCAGGTGGCGGCCGGCAACTGGACCGCCGAGGACGCCCCGGAGCTTTCCCGCCAGGACGACGCCGCCCGGCTGCCGGAGGGCCACTCGACCCCCGGCATGCTGTTCCTCAAGGGACTGCTCGGGGACGGGACACCCGTCGGCGTCCTGTGGCTGGCGCTGACCCATCCGCGCGGCATCCCGGACTGCGCGTTCATCTACAAGATCGAGGTCGAGCCGGCGTACCGCGGGGCGGGTCACGGACGCGCGTTGCTGGCCGCGGGCGAGGACCTCCTGCGCAGTCACGGGGTGGGTGCCGTCGAACTCAACGTCTTCGGTGCCAACACCACCGCCCTCGGGCTCTACGCGACGTCCGGCTACCGGGTGGTCACGCAGCAGATGCGAAAGGACCTGGCCACCACGGGCGACCACCCGTCCCCGCACCGGGAGCCCGCGCCGGGCTGACCCGGGCCGGCACGCCGGATGGCGCGCGACGCGGGACGTCGCGCGCCATCCGGGACACCGGTCAGGGCAGGTCGAGCGGGCGCAGGACCCGGTCGACCGCGTGGGCGATCTGCTTGTTGCCCTTGTTGAGGTCGAAACGGACCACGCGCGCGTCGCGGTCGTCGGTGTCGGCGTCGACCAGGCGGACCTGACGGAACACGTACCAGTAGGTGCGGACGTCGACGGTCAGCTCCGCCCCGAGCGCGGTGGTCAGTTCGGCGCCGTCGGCCTTCACGGCGGTCTTGCGGTCGATCGTGGCGCCCGGGACGACGTGGTAGAGCAGCACCGTCTCCACGGTGTCGACGCCGAGCCCGGCCACAGCCGCGAAGGCCGCGCTCTCCGACGGCAGCGTACGCGCGCCGGTGATCTCGCGGACGAGCTGCCGGAACGCGGCGTCGGTGGGAATGAAGGCGGTCAGCGCCACCGTGCCGTCGGCCAGCACCGCGACCGGGGAGCCCGGCTTGGCCTCCAGAACGGTGCCGACCGCCTTGGTGAGGATGTCGAAGTCACGCGGGTTGCCGTCGAAGCCCCGGCTGTCCTTCGTCAACACCTGGGCGAGCGAGGTGGTGCCGGGCGACCTGGTGGCCGCCTGGGCCGGCGCGGCGACGGCGGTGGCGGCCAGCGCGGTGGCCGCCACCCCCGCGACGGCGAGTCGTGCGATGTTCATCAGCGTGCCTTTCGTCGAGGCGACTCGATGCGTGACTGTCGTCACGACCGATGCTTCGCCCCGGGCACGCCATCCGGATGCACCTTCGGCCGGCACGTCAGGTGACGGGAGCGGTCACCGGCCGGTACGGGGCCAACGGGTTTGGCAGCGTCCCGACCAGTTGCAGCGCCGCGGCCGGGTCGGCGAGGTCGACCATCTGCTGGTTGTCGCGCAACTGGAGCCGGTTGAGGCAGGACAGCGCGAACTCCTCCGCGAACAGGTCGTACCGGCCGGCGAGGTGCGGCACCGCCGCCAGGTAGCCGGCCGCGGAGTCGGCCACGGCCCGCCAGAAGGTCTCCTCGGTGCAGGTGCCCGCCTCGACCAGCACCGCGTTGAGGTGCCGCAGGAAGCAGTCGACGACGTCGGTGAGGATCGACAGCGGTTTCATGTCCTCGGGGATGTCCGCGCGGATCCGCTCGACCGCCGGCGGCAGCGGCGCGTCGGCGTTCATCACCACGATCTCCTCGGCGATGTCCTTCAGGATCACCCGCTCGACGACGCCCTCGTGCAGGACCAGGATGACGTTCTCGCCGTGCGGCATGAACGCCAGGTCGTGGGCGTACAGGGCGTGCAGAAGCGGCACCAGGTAGGCGTCGAGGTAGCGGCGCAGCCACGCCGCCGGGGTGAGCCCGGACGCGGCGATCAGCGCGGCGGCGTAGGAGCGGCCGTCCGGGTCGAGGTGCAGCAGCGAGGCCATGGTGGCCAGCCGCCGGCCCGGTTCCAGGTCGCGCGCCGGGCTCTCCCGCCACAGCGCCGCCAGCATCTTGCGGTACGGGGAGTACCGGTCGGTCGCCGCCTCGTACTGCCGGTGCCGGTACCCGACGGCGGCCCGTTCCCGCAGGATGGTGACGCCGGTGGCGCGGAGCACCTCGTCGCCGGCGACCAGGTCGGCCAGCCAGTCGTTGATGGCCGGCGTGGCCTCCATGTACGCGGCCGACAGGCCCCGCATGAAACCCATGTTCAGCACGGACAGCGCCGTCTTGACGTAGTGGCGGCTCGGCTCGCTGAGGTTGAAGAAGGTCCGGATGGACTGCTGGGCGCGGTAGGTGTCCGGGCCCTCCCCCAGGCAGACCAGGTGCCGGCGGGCCACCTCACCGGCGAAGGTGACCGACAGCTTGTGCCACCACTGCCACGGGTGCACCGGGACGAGGTGGTGGTCGGCGAGGTCCAGGCCGAGCCCGGCGAGAGTGGCGGCGAACCGGGCGAGGGTCTCCTCCCCCAGTTCGGCCCGGATCAGCGTGTCGTAGTCCAGGTCGGCAGAGCAGGTGAAGGTGGAGTGGTCGCGGTGCGCGGCGAGCCAGACCAGGCGCACCGGGACGGCGGTCTCCGGGGCGTAGCGGTGGTACTCGTCGACCCCGAAGCCGAGCCGACCGTTGTTGGCCACGAAGCACGGGTGACCCTCGGTCATCGCCGCCTCGACGGTCTGGAAGTCGGCGGTGACCAGCTTCTCGGCGGCCGGTCCACCCCGGGCGAGCTTGTACGCGGTCCCGGCCAGGGTGGAGGTGATCTCCTCCAGGTAGACCGGCAGGACGCGGTCGGAGAGGCCGAGCGCGTCGCGCAGTTCCAGGCAGAGGTCGACGGCGTCCAGCGGGAGTTCCCCGCCCGCACCGTGGCGGGTGATGCTGTCCGGGTCGATCTGCCAGTGCTCCAGGGCGAGCAGCCGCGCGGCGAAGCGGTACTCGACGGAGCCGTCGTCGCTGGTCACGGCGTACCGGCCGGCCGTCAGCGGACGCGGGGTGAGCAGCCGCTCGTGGGCGAACTCGGCCAGGGCCTTGCGGACCAGCAGCCGGTTGGCGCGGTCCCAGTGGGCCGGGGTGAGGTGCGCGACGGCGTCGTGGGGCGTCATGCCGGTGCTCCTTGCGCGGTGGCGGCGCGGAAATTCGCGCGGGTGCAGATGCTCAGCAGGGCGGTCTTCTCCGGCTTGTCGACCGGGCCGACGACCTCGAAGCCCACGGCCGCGTTCAACGCGTGCACGGCGGTGTTGCGGACGTCCGGCTCGACCACGATCCGCTCGGTGGCAGGGTCGGCGAACAGCCAGTCCAGCACGGTGGTGATGACGGCCCGGGTGAAGCCGTGCACGGGCGTGTCGGTGGGGGCGCACAGGAAGTGCATGCCGACGTCGCCGGGGCGGGTGTCGTACAGGCCGACCAGTTCGACGTGCGCCGGGTCGTACCGCTCGGCGAGGAATGCCGGGGTGCCGCCGTGCAGCCCCAGGTAGGCGTCGTGGTGCGGGTGCTCGGCGATGCGCCGGTACTCGGCGGCGACACCGGCGACGTCGGCGTCCTGCATGAGCCAGAACGCGGCCTTCGGGTGGGTGACCCAGCGGTGCAGCAGCGGGGCGTCCGCCTCTGGGTCGAGCGTACGCAGCGCGAACTCCCCGAGGACCGGGTCCCGTCGGGTGTGGACGGTCACGCGCCCACTCCCGCCGGTGCCCCGAACTCCTGGAAGGTGATGCTCTTCTCGACCGGGTAGTGCTCCCGGCCCAGCAGCTCACGGATGATGTACGAGTTGCGGTACGGGCCCATGCCCAGGTCGGGCGAGGTGATGCTGTGGGTGTGGGTGCCGCCGTTCTGGAGGAACACCCCGCGCCCGGTGTGGTCGACGCTGTAGTTGCGGGCCACGTCGAGGCGGCCGTGCGCGTCGAAGCGGAGCCGGTCGCGGACCGGGTCGAGGAACGCCGGCACCCGGTGCCGGTAGCCGGTGGCGAGCACCAGGCCCTCGGTGGCGAGGGTGAAGTCCCGGCCCTGCTCGACGTGGCGCAGGCCCAGGGTGTAGGTGCCCGCGTCGTGGGTGGCGGTGACCAGCTCGGTGTTGGTGAGCAGCCGGGTGCGGACCGGCCCGTCGACACTCAACTGGTAGAGCAGGTCGAAGATGTTGTTGATGAGGTCCGCGTCGATGCCCTTGAACAGGCCCTTCTGCTCGGTCTCCAGGCGGTAGCGGGTGTCCTCCGGCAGCGCGTGGAAGTAGTCCACGTAGTCCGGTGACGTCATCTCCAGCGTCAGCTTGGTGTACTCGAGGGGGAAGAACCGCGGTGACCGGGTCACCCAGGTCAGCTGGTAGCCGTACGTGTCGATGTCGCCGAGCAGGTCGTGGTAGATCTCGGCGGCGCTCTGCCCGCTGCCGACGACCGTGATGCTCCGCTTGGCGCGCAGGGAGTCCCGGTGCTCTAGGTAGCGGGAGTTGTGGATGGCGTCGCCGGCCAGGCCGGCGCACGCGTCGGGCAGGTGCGGCGGGGTGCCGGTGCCGACCACCAGGTGCCGCGCCCGGTGGGTGACCGGCCCGTCGGCGGTGTCGGCGTGCACCACGTACCGGCCGTCGGCCCCGTCGAACTCGACGGCGGTGACGGCGTGCCCGAAGCGCAGGTTCGGCAGCTTCGCCGCCGCCCACCGGCAGTACGCGTCGTACTCGACCCGCAGCGGGAAGAAGTTCTCCCGGATGTAGAAGGGGTAGAGCCGGCCGGTCTCCTTCAGGTAGCTGAGGAAGGAGAACGGCGAGGTCGGGTCGGCGAGGGTGACCAGGTCGGCGAGGAACGGCGTCTGCAGCCGGGCCGACTCCAGCAGCATGCCGGGGTGCCAGGAGACGTCGGAGCGGGCCTCCAGGAACAGGCCGTCCAGCTCGGTGATCGGGGCGGTCAGGCAGGCCAGGCCCAGGTTGTACGGGCCGAGGCCGATCGCGATGAAGTCGTGGTTGGTCATCCGGCCCTCCAGGCGCGGGTCGACGGCCGGCCGCTCAGGCGACCGGGCAGGACAGGTCGGCGGGGTGGGCGCGGTCGGCGGCGTGGGCGTGCGCGTACCGGCCGGCGTGTTCGGCGATCAGGTCGAGCACGGCGCTGACGTCCGCGTCCGTGGTCGCCGGGTTGAGCAGGGTGAACTTGAGGTGTGCGCGGCCGTCGACGGTGGTGCCGGCGACCATCGCCGCCCCGGCGGCGGCCAGGGCGGAGCGGGCGTGCCGGTTCGCCTCGTCAGCCAGGTCGTCGGGGGCGCCGGCGGGGCACCAGCGGAACACCAGCGTGCTGAGCGGCGACCTGGTGACCACCTCGAAGCGGGGGTCGGCCTCGGCGACCGCCCAGGCGTCGTCGGCCCGCGCGCAGACCTCGTCGAACAGCGCGCCCACCCCGTCCGGGCCCATGACGCGCAGGGTCAGCCACAGCTTGAGCGCGTCGAACCGGCGGGTGGTCTGCAGGCTCTTGTCCACCTGGTTGGGGATGCGCTCGGCGGCGGCCCGCGCCGGGTTGAGGTAGTCGGCGTGGTAGGTGGCGTGCCGCAGCACCCGCCGGTCCCGGACCAGCAGCGCGCTCGAGCTGACCGGCTGGAAGAAGGACTTGTGGTAGTCGACGGTCACCGAGTCGGCCCGCTCGATGCCGTCGAGCAGGTGCCGGCGGGTCGGCGACACCAGCAGGCCGCAGCCGTACGCGGCGTCGACGTGCAGCCAGACGCGGGCGGCGGTGCACCGGCGCGCGATCTCGGGCAGCGGGTCGATGGTGCCGAAGTCGGTGGTGCCGGCGGTGGCGACCACCGCCATCACCCGGTGGCCGGCGCGGCGGCAGCGGTCCAGTTCCCGATCCAGCGCCTCCGGGCGCATCCGGCGGGCCGCGTCGGTCTCGACGGTGACCACGGCGTCGGGCGCCAGCCCGAGCAGCTTCGCGGCCTTCTGGACGCTGAAGTGCCCGGCGGCCGAGGCGAGGATCCGCAGCCGGGGCAGCAGTTCGGCGCGGGTGGCGGCGTCGGCGCCCGCGCACGCCTCCTCCCGGGCCAGCAGCAGGGCGTGCAGGTTGGACTGGGTGCCGCCGCTGGTGAAGACGCCGTCGGCGGCCGGACCGAGGCCGGCGCGGGCCGCCGTCCAGTCGACCAACCGGCGCTCGATCAGCGTGGCGCCGGCGCTCTGGTCCCAGGTGTCCAGCGACGGGTTGACCGCGGTGAGCATGGCCTCGGCGAGCAGCGCGGGGAGCACCACCGGGCAGTTGAGGTGCGCCAGGTAGCGGGGGTGGTGGAACCAGACGGCGTCCCGCAGCCACACGTCGTCGAGTTCGTCCAGTGCCGCGCCGTGGTCGCCGAGCGGCCGGTCCAGGTCGATCGCGTCGACCAGGGGGGTCAGCTCGTCGGGGCGTACGCCGGTGAAGGGCCGCTCGACGGTGGCGACCCGGCGGGCCACCCGGTCGACGCCGTCGGCGAGGACCCTCCGGTACCGGTCGGCCGACCCGTCGACGAGCAGCTGCGCGTAGGCCTCCGGCGGGGCGGCCCGGGCCGGTGTCGGAGCGGGCGCGGGACCCGGGGCGACCCGGCGGTCGGCGGTGCGTGGGACGGTCTGGTCGGCGTCGACGAGGTTTCCGGGCAGGGTCATGCGCGATCCTCACGTTCGTGGCGTCCGGTTGCGGGCAGCCGCCACCGTCCGGCGGCGCGCGGCGCCGACGGCGGATGCGGTACGGGCGGGGAGGGCGCGTCCCGGCCGGCGGCGTCGGCGGCCGGGACGCGGACGTCAGCTGGTGATCTTCTTCGCGCCCCGGATCGCGGTGGCCAGGTTCTCCAGCAGCGGGGCGGCGCCCGCGTACGAGAAGCGGGGCACGGCGTCCCACGGGGTGACCTGGTTGCCCTTGACGGCGGGCAGCTGCGCCCAGGTCGGCTTGGCGGCGAGGTCCTTCGGCTGCAGGGCGGTGCTGCGGTTGTCGAGCAGGATCAGGTCGGCCGGGAACTTGCCGGCGTTCTCCCAGCTGAGCGCCTCGAAGTAGTCGCCGGCCTCCAGCTTGGTGGGCACGACGATGTCGACGCCCAGCTCGGCGAAGTACATGAGGTCGGTGCTGACCTTCGGGTTGGAGACGTAGAACAGGTCGGGGCTGCCGGAGCAGGCCATCACCTTGATGCCGGGGTTGGCCTTGACCGCCTGGCGGACCGACTCGGCGGCGGCCTCGAAGCGCGCCTTGGCGTCGGTGACCTTCTTGGCGGACAGGTCGGCGCCGAGGGACTCGGCGAGCTGCGCGTACCGCTCGATGGGCTTGGTCATCGGCACCCGGGCGGTGGTGATCGCCGCGACCGGCGCGAGCGGGACGATCTTGTCCTTGCTCTCGTCCGGGACGTACCAGAGCGCGCCCGGGTCGTACATGTGGGTGACCAGCAGCTCGGGGCGCAGGCCGGCGTACTTCTCCAGGTTGAACTCGCCCCACACGTTGCCGAGGATCTCGACGCCCTCGACGTCCAGGTCGCCGGCCTGCGGGTCCTTGCTGCCGTCGGAGCGCTTCGTCTCGCCGAACACGCCGACGATCTGCTTGTCGAGGCCGAAGTCGACGAGCGCCGCGGCGACTCCGGTGAAGGCGACCACCCGGGCGGGGCGCGCGGGGGCGGACAGCTTCTCGTTGCGGTCGTCGGTGAACGACCACGGGCCGCCGGAGCTGGCGCCGCCGGACGGGGTGTCGGCGTGGTCACCGCCGCAGCCGGCGAGCAGGGTGGCAAGGGTGGCGCCGCCGGCGGCGGCGAGCAGGCCACGGCGGGAGAGGCGGCGTGCGGACACGGGATGCGACATGGCAGGGTCTTTCGGTCGGGGGTCGCGGTGACCATGGACAGCGCGGTTAGGTTAACCTAACCTAAGGCGCTGTCAAGCCTCGCCGGGCGTTTCGCACCACATCGGAGTTCACACTGTCCGTCACACACCCGCCACCGTCCGCCGTCCGGGCGGTACGACCGACGGAGCCGCGCCGGCGTGGCCGCGCCGCCGCCCGAGCCGGCGGTCTCGTCGCCGCCGTCCTCCTGCTCGCCACCGTCGCCGTGCTCAGCATCGCCGTCGGCGCCAAGGCCCTCCCCCTCGGCGACGTGTGGCACGGCCTGTTCGACCCCGATGCGGCCGAGTACGCCGTGGTCCACCGCATGCGCCTGCCGCGCACACTGCTCGGCCTGCTCGCCGGCGTGGCGCTCGGCGTGGCCGGCGCCGTCATGCAGGCGCTCACCCGCAACCCGCTCGCCGACCCCGGCCTGCTCGGCATCAACGCCGGCGCCTCCGCCGCGGTGGCCACCGGCTCCGCCCTGGTCGGCGTCGGCGGCGTCGGCGGGCAGGTGTGGTTCGCGCTGCTCGGCGCCGCCACCGTCACCGCCGCGGTCTACGTCGTCGGCGGCGGCCGCGGCGCCACCCCCGCGCGGCTGGCCCTCGCCGGCGCCGCCCTCAACGCCACCCTCTACTCGTACGTGAGCGCGGTCATGCTGCTCGACACCGCGTCGCTGGAGCGGCTGCGATTCTGGACCGTCGGGTCGCTCGCCAGCGCCCAACCCGGCACGGTGGCCACCGTCGCCCCGTTCATCGGGGCCGGCCTGCTGGTCGCGCTGGCCGCCGCCCGGCCGCTCAACGCGCTCGCGCTCGGCGACGACGCCGCCCGGGCGCTCGGCGCACGACCGGCGCTGATCCGCGGCGCAGTCATCACGTCGGTCACCCTGCTCTGCGGCGCCGCCACCGCCGCCTGCGGGCCGATCGTCTTCGTCGGGCTGCTGGTGCCACACCTGGTACGCGCGCTCACCGGCCCCGACCTGCGCTGGCTGCTGCCGTACTGCGCGGTGCTCGCGCCGGTGCTGCTGCTCGGCGCCGACGTGCTCGGCCGGGTGCTGAGCCGGCCCGGCGAACTCCAGGTCGGCATGGTGACCGCCGTGCTGGGCGGGCCGCTCTTCCTCTGGCTGGTGCTGCGCGGGCGGGTGGGCCGGCCGTGATCGTCCTGCGTGCCCCCGGCGGGCTGTCGCTGCGCCTGCGCCCCCGTGCCCTGGCCGTCGGCGCCGCCAGCACCCTGCTCACCCTGGCCGTCGGCGTGCTGGCGCTGGGCAGCGGCGACTACCCGATGAGCGCCGCCGACGTCCTGCGCACCCTCACCGGCGGCGGCACCCCGGCCGAGGACTTCATCGTCCACGAGCTGCGGCTGCCCCGCCTCGTCACCGCCGCCGCCGTCGGCGCCGCGCTGGCACTGGCCGGCGCGGTCTTCCAGTCGCTGGTCCGCAACCCCCTCGGCAGCCCGGACCTGCTCGGCTTCACGCAGGGCGCGGCGACCGGCGCGCTGGTGGTGGTCGTGCTCGGCGGCTCCACCGCGATGCTGTCCGGCGCCGCCGTCGCCAGCGGGCTCGTCACCGGCGCGCTCGTCTACCTGCTGGCCTGGCGGCGCGGCGTGCACGGGTACCGGCTCGTGCTGGTCGGCATCGGCGTCGCCGCGATCCTCACCGGCGTCAACGGATGGCTGCTCACCCGCGCACCGCTGATGGACGCCGCCCGTGCCGTGCTGTGGCTCACCGGCAGCCTCGACGGGCGCGGCTGGTCCCACGCCGTACCGGTGCTCGTCGCCCTGGCCGTGCTCGGCCCGCTGGTGCTGGCCGGCGCCGGGCCGGCGCTGCGGCTGATGGAGATGGGCGACGACGCCGCCAGCGCGCTCGGTGTCCGGGTGGAACGGCTCCGGCTCGCCACACTCGCCACCGCCGTGCTGCTGGTCGCGCTCGCCTGCGCCGCCGCCGGGCCGGTCAACTTCGTCGCGCTCACCGCGCCGCACCTGGCCCGGCGGCTCACCCGCGCCCCCGGACCGAACCTGTTGCCGTCGGCCGCGCTCGGTGCGCTGCTGCTGGTCGTCGCCGACGAGGTCGCGCAGCGCGCCTTCGGAGACCACCAGCTGCCGGTGGGCGTGGTGACCGGCGTGCTCGGCGGCGGATACCTGGTCTGGCTGCTGGCCAGCGAGCGCCGGGCCGGCCGGCTGTGACGCCGGACCCGAACGAGAACGGAGCACCGCGCATGCAGTCCCGGTTGCACGGCACCGCGATGACCCTCGCGTACGAGCGGCGGACCATCGCCCGCGAGCTGACCGTCGACGTCCCGGACCACTCCTTCACCGTGGTCATCGGGCCGAACGCGTGCGGCAAGTCGACCCTGCTGCGGGCGCTGTCCCGGCTGCTCAAGCCGGCCGCCGGGGCGGTGCTGCTGGACGGGGAGGACATCCAGCGGCGTCCCGCGCGGGCCGTCGCGCGGACCCTCGGCCTGTTGCCGCAGTCGTCGGTCGCGCCGGACGGCATCGGCGTGGCCGAGCTGGTCGCCCGGGGCCGCTACCCGCACCAGGGGCTGCTTCGGCAGTGGTCCCGGGAGGACGAACGGGTGGTCGCCGAGTCGATGGCCGCCACCGGCGTGGCGGACCTCGCCGACCGCCCGGTCGACGAACTGTCCGGCGGGCAGCGGCAGCGGGTGTGGCTCGCCATGGCCCTGGCCCAGCAGACCCCCCTGCTGCTGCTCGACGAACCGACGACCTACCTGGACATCGCCCACCAGATCGAGATCCTCGACCTCTGCGCGCGGCTGCACGAGGAGCAGGGCCGTACGCTGGTCGCGGTGCTCCACGACCTGAACCACGCCGCCCGGTACGCCACCCACCTGATCGCCATGCGCGACGGGCGCGTCGTCGCCGCCGGGTCGCCCCGGGACGTGGTCACCGCCACGCTGGTCGAGGAGGTCTTCGGGTTGCCGTGCCGCGTGATCGACGACCCGGAGACCGGCACCCCGCTGGTCGTGCCGGCGGCCCGCCGCCGCGCCGCGAGCGGGAGCACGGTGGACCGGTGAGCGTCTTCCGGGACCGGTGGGGCGTGCCGCACCTGCGCGCCGGCGATCCCGGTGGGTTGGCGTTCGCGCAGGGCCGGGTCACCGCGTACGACCGGGCGTGGCAGATCGAGGTCGAACGGCACCGGTCGCTCGGGGCCAGCGCCGCGTTCCTCGGGGCCGAGGCGGTGCCGTGGGACCGGTTCGCCCGGCAGTCCCGCCTCGACGACACCGCCCGCCGCTGCCACGCCCGCCTGGACGGGGAGACCGCCGCCTGGGTCGCCCGCTACGTCGACGGGGTCAACGCCGGCCTGGCCGCCGGTGTCGCCCGCGATCCCCGGTTCGCCGCCGCCGGGCTGGCCGCCGGCCGGTGGGAGCCGTGGACGCCGCTGGCGGTCTGGCTCACCCACCACGTGCTCTTCGCCGGCTTCCCGAGCAAGCTGTGGCGGGAGCACGTCGCCCGGCGGCTCGGCCCGGACGCCGTCGCGCTGTTCCACGCCGACGGGCCGGCCGGCTCGGGAAGCAACGGCTGGCTGCTCGCCGGTTCGCGTACCGCCACCGCGGCGGCGGTGCTGGCCGGCGACCCGCACCGCTACATCGAGGATCCGGGGATCTACCAGCAGATCCGCCTGGCCTGCCCGGAGTACGACGTGATCGGCCTGGCCGTGCCGGGGGTTCCCGGCATCGCCCACTTCGGGCACGCCGGTGACGTCGCCTGGGCGATCACCAACGCGATGGCCGACTACCAGGACCTGTACGCCGAGCGGCTGCGCCGCACCGGCGCGGGTGTCGAGGCGTACGGGCCGGACGGGTGGCGGCCCGCGCGGGCGCACACCGAGACGATCGTCGTGGCCGGCGGCGATCCGGTCGAGGTGGCGGTGGTGGAGACCGACCGGGGGCCGGTCGTGGCCGGCGGGCCGGACGAGCCGGAGGCGATCAGCCTGCGCTACCCGCCCCGCGTCACCGGCGAGCTGGGCTTCGCCGCGCTGCCGAAGCTGCTGCGGGCGCGGACCGTCGCCGACGTCGACGCGGCCGTGGACCGCTGGGTCGAGCCGGTCAACGTCGTGCTCGCCGCCGACACCGCCGGCGGGCTGCTGCACCGGGTCGCCGGGGCGGTGCCGGTCCGCCACCCCGCCAACGGCCTGCGGGTCGTCCCGGCGTGGGAGGAGGCGTACGCCTGGCGGGGCTGGCACCCGATGCCCCGGGCCACCGTCGGTGAGGTCGCCGTCATGGCCAACGAACGCGGCCTCTCCGCACCCCTCGGGGTCGAGTTCGCGCCCCCGCACCGGGCCCGGCGCATCGGCCAGCTGCTCGACGCGGGCCCGGCCGCCGGCTGGACGGCCGCGCGGATGGGCGAGGTGCACACCGACACGTACGCGGCCGCCGCCGAGCCGCTGCTCGCGATCCTGTCCGAGCTGGACGGTCTGCCGGCGGAGGCCGCCGCGCTACGGGACCGGTTGCTGCGCTGGGACCGCCGGATGGCCGCCGGCAGCGGCGAGGCCGGCGGGTTCGCCGCGATCCGGGCCGCCC
>JAEYGD010000398.1 GCA_023402505.1 Actinomycetes bacterium | reverse complement strand
GCCGTCGCCGGTGCCCGAGCCGAGCGTGTCGAGCAGGCCGCCGGTCATGCCCGGCACGGCCAGCGGCAGCATGACGGCGACCGCCACGCCCACGGCCGCGAGCCGGCGACCGGCGGAGGCGAGCGGGGAGGCCTCCCAGACGTCCACGCCCCGGCCGTCGCCGGTGAACCGCCGGCCGAACCGGCGGACCCGGTCGACGTTGTCCGTGACGAGGAGCCACAGGAACCCGGCCGCGCCGATGACGAACGGCACCGGGGGCACGCTGTCCACGTAGACCGCCACCGGCACCGAGTAGACGGCGAGCATCGGCAGCCCGGCCAGCGCCGGCCGGCGCAGCCCGACCGCCACCAGGTCCACCATGACGGCCACGCCACCGATGCCGAGCACGGTGACGAACAGCAGCGGGTCGGTGTCCGGCACCTTGACGCCGTACGACCGCATGTCGTCCATCGACGCCTCGGCCAGCGCGCCGAAGTGCCCGAAGGTCGCCGGGGTGGGCACGACGCCGAACAGTTCGGAGCCGGAGGGGAACAGCCACGTCAGGGCCAGCGTCAGGCCGCCCAGCATGGCGAGCGCCTGCCCCCACAGCGGCACCCGCCCCAGCCGGGTCAGCGCGGCCACCGCGGCGACCACCGCGACCGCGACGGTCGACTGGATCAGCCAGGTCCAGCGCTCGAAGATGGCCGACAGCGGCGCCGCGGCGAGCAGCGTCGCGGCGGCCGCGACCAGCCCCAGGTTCCGGTGGGCGATCATGAGGGGAGCCTTCCGTTCATCGCATGCCGCCGGCCACGGTCTCGGCCAGCGCCGCCCGGAGGGCGAAGCCCTGCGAGCCCCGCGCGGCCTGCGGCCACAGCCCCGGCAGCCGGGCGCCGTGGTCGACACCGATCACGCGCCAACCGCTCTGCAGCAGCGCGAGAGCCGCGCTGGCGTGCGCGTGGTCGGCCTCGGTCCGGGCCTTCGGCGGGAGGGTGAGCCAGGTGGAGCTGTCCAGCAGGAACGCCACGCAGGTGGCCCCGTTGCCGCGCAACGCGGCCAGCAGCTCGGCCTCGGCGGTGCTCAGCGACCCGAACAGCCCGATGATCAGGCCGCCGTCGGAGCGCTGGCGGACCCCCTGCACCAGGGTGGTGATCTCGACGCGCTGGTCGAGGCGGACCTCGGCGAGGTGGTCGAGGAGCAGGCCGTCACCCGCCACTTCCGTGGCGTCGACGTCCGCGCCGGAACCGGTGACCAGCCGCAGCTTGTAGCCGCCCTGCCGCAGGTGCACGGCGATGCTCGCGGCGGCGGAGACGGCCCACTCGAAGCTGGCCGTGGGCCCGTCGCCGCGGTGCCCGTACGCGCGGGTGTCGAGCAGCACGGTGGCGCGGCTCTCCCAGGGCTGCTCCTCGCGGCGGACCATCAGCTCGCCGGTGCGGGCCGTCGACTTCCAGTGCACCCGCCGCAGGTCGTCGCCCATCCGGTACTCCCGGGTAGCGGCGTCGTCCTCGCCGTGCACCGCCACCGACCTAGCCCGGCTGTCGCCGCTGCCCGCGTACTCGCCGGCGAGCCGGACCATCGGCAGCGGCGTGACCTGCGGGATGACCGTGAGACGGTCGGTGCTGGGGAAGGCCCGGGTCAGCTCGCACAGACCGAACGGGTCGGTCATCCGGACCACCAGCGGACCGACCTCGTAGCGCCCGCGCACGTCGGCCCGGACGGTGTACGCCACCGAGCTGGCCTGGTGCGCGCCGAGCCGGTCCAGGACCACCCGGGGCCGGCTGCCCAGCGCGTACGGCAGCCGGTCCTCCAACAGGAGCGTGCCGGTGGGCAGGCGGGACAGGTTCTGCAGGCGCAGCACCACCCGGGAGCTGGCCCCGACCGGCGCCCGGTGCGGGTCCAGCGAGCGGTGGCAGGCCAGCTTGTAGCGGCTGCGGCCCACGTAGAGCGCCGCCAGCAGCGGCAGGACGCCGAGCAGCACGGCAACCCGGAGCAGGTCCTTCTCGCCGAGGATCAGGGCCGAGACGGCCGCGGCGGCCGCCGCGGCCAGGAACGACCGGCCCCGGGTGGTCAGCCCTCGCAGCCCGTCCCGCACGTCACGGCCTCCGCGGCTCGTACGGGGCGCGGCCGTTGCCGGTGGCGGGCCGGGTGTCGTACGGCGAGCGGCGGCGCTCGTGCGGCAGCGGCAGCCGGTGCACGAGGTCGGAGACGATCGCGTCGGTGGTGCGCCGGGCCAGCTGCGCGTCGGCGGTCGGGATGATCCGGTGCGCCAGCACCGGCACGGCCAGCACCTGCAGGTCGTCGGGGAGCACGTAGTCGCGCCCCTCGAGGGCGGCGACCGCGCGGGCGGTGCGCAGCAGCTGGAGGGTGGCCCGGGGCGACGCGCCGAGGCGCAGGTCGGGCGCCTCCCGGCTGGCGGTGACCAGGTCCACCGCGTACTGCTTGACGGCGTCGGCGACGTGCACCTGCCGGACGTGCCCGATGAGCCGGCGCACCGTGTTGGCGTCGGAGACCGGTCGCAGCTCCTGCAGCGGGTCGGTCGCGCCGTGCCCGTCGAGCATCGCCAGCTCCGCGCCGGCGTCCGGGTAACCCATGGCGATCCGGGCGGTGAACCGGTCGCGCTGGGCCTCGGGCAGCGGGTAGGTGCCCTCCATCTCGATCGGGTTCTGCGTGGCGATCACCATGAACGGCGTCTGCAGCTGGTAGGTCACGCCGTCGACGGTGACCTGCCGCTCCTCCATGCACTCCAGCAGCGCCGACTGGGTCTTCGGCGAGGCCCGGTTGATCTCGTCGCCGACCACCAGGTTGGCGAAGACGGCGCCGGGACGGAACTCGAAGTCGTGCGTCTCCTGGTTGTAGACGCTGACGCCGGTCACGTCACTGGGCAGCAGGTCGGGGGTGAACTGGATCCGGCGTACCGAGCAGTCGATCGAGCGGGCGAGGGCCTTGGCGAGCTTGGTCTTGCCGACGCCGGGAACGTCCTCGATGAGCAGGTGGCCCTCGGCGAGGAGAACGGCCAGGGCGAGCCGGACGGTGGCGGTCTTGCCCTCGATGACCTGTTCGATGTTCGCCACGATGGCGTCACTGGCGGCGCGGAACTCGTCGTGCGGCAGCAGACCGCCCACCTCGTCCCAGGTCTGTTGTGTCACGGGCCTCCTCCTCGTCGCCATGGACGGCAGCTCTGTATAGAGCACCTGGACCCGCTGTTGGGTTCGCGCGAGCGTGCCACGTCTGCCGCAGAAATCTCACTGGTCTCTCAGGCTAACCATGTTTCTCGCTGTCGCCGACCCCCGCAGGTAGACCGCCGGTTACGCCCCGAATATTCGCCGGGACGGGGGAGCGGACGGCTGCGCTGGGTGTCGCGGACGATCACCAGCCGCTGCCGCACGGTGGCCGGCCGATGGCCGGCCGGACGGCGCGGTACACTGCGGGCATGGCCGGAGTCTTCCTGCTTCTTACCGGGCCGTGCTGAGGCGCTGAACGCGCGACAGCACGGCGGCCCCTCCTGCGTGAGGGGCTTTTTCGTGCCCGCCCTCGGCCCGGTCCGCGTGAGGCGGGCGGTGAGCACCAACCGAGACCGCACGAGACGACCCCGCGCCGAGCGAAGCGAGGAGACCCATGACTGAGGCAGCCGCACCGGCCAGCGACATCCCCCCGTACCGGTACACCGCGGCCCTGGCCGACGAGATCGAGCAGCACTGGCAGGACGTCTGGGAACGCGAGGGCACCTTCCACGCCCCCAACCCGAGCGGCCCGCTGGCCGACCCCGACCACCCGCGGGCCGGGGCGGAGAAGCTGTACGTGCTGGACATGTTCCCGTACCCGTCCGGTGCCGGGCTGCACGTCGGTCACCCGCTGGGCTACATCGGCACCGACTGCTTCGCCCGCTACCAGCGGATGGCCGGCCGCAACGTGCTGCACGCGATGGGCTTCGACGCCTTCGGCCTGCCCGCCGAGCAGTACGCCGTGCAGACCGGCACCCACCCCCGCACCACCACCGAGGCGAACGTCGCCCGCTACAAGGCCCAGCTGCGCCGGCTGGGGCTGGCCCACGACGAGCGGCGGTCGGTGGCCACGATCGACACCGACTTCTACCGCTGGACCCAGTGGATCTTCCTGCAGATCTTCAACGCCTGGTACGACACCGAGGCGAAGCGGGCCCGGCCGATCGCCGAGCTGATCGCCGAGTTCTCCGGCGGCACCCGGCGCACGCCGGACGGACGGCCGTGGGCCGAGCTGACCGAGGCGGAGCGCCGGGCGGTCGTCGACGACCACCGGCTGGCGTACGTCTCCGAGGCCCCGGTCAACTGGTGCCCCGGCCTGGGCACCGTGCTGGCCAACGAGGAGGTCACCGCCGACGGCCGCTCCGAGCGGGGCAACTTCCCGGTCTTCAAGCGCAACCTGAAGCAGTGGATGATGCGGATCACCGCGTACGGCGACCGGCTGCTGGACGACCTGGACACGCTGGACTGGCCCGAGCCGATCAAGCTGATGCAGCGCAACTGGATCGGCCGCTCCACCGGCGCGCACATCGACTTCCCGACGGCGGCGGCCCCGATCCGGGTGTTCACCACCCGGCCCGACACGATCTTCGGTGCCACCTACATGGTGCTGGCCCCCGAGCACGACCTGGTGGACACGCTGGTGCCGGCGGCCTGGCCGGAGGGCACGAAGGACGCCTGGACCGGCGGGCACGCCAGCCCCCGGGCCGCGGTGGAGGCCTACCGGAAGGCGGCCGCGGCGAAGACCGACGTGGAGCGGCAGGCCGACACGAAGGAGAAGACCGGCGTCTTCATCGGCGCGTACGCCACCAACCCGGTCAACGACGCCCAGATCCCGATCTTCGTCGCCGACTACGTCCTGGCCGGTTACGGCACCGGCGCGATCATGGCGGTGCCCGCGCAGGACGAGCGGGACTGGGCGTTCGCCGAGGTCTTCGACCTGCCGATCGTGCGTACCGTGCAGCCGGCGGAGGGCTTCGACGGCAAGGCGTACACCGGGGAGGGCCCGGCGATCAACAGCGCCGCGCCGGACCGCGGCCTGGACCTGGACGGCCTGGGGGTCGCCGACGCCAAGGCACGGATCATCGAGTGGCTGGAGGCCAACGGCCACGGCTCGGGCGCGGTCACCTACCGGCTGCGGGACTGGCTGTTCAGCCGGCAGCGCTACTGGGGTGAGCCGTTCCCGATCGTCTACGACTCCACCGGCACGGCCATCGCGCTGCCCGAGGAGATGCTGCCGGTCGAGCTGCCCGAGGTGGACGACTTCTCGCCGCGCACCTTCGACCCGGAGGACGCGCAGTCCAACCCGGAGACACCGCTGTCGCGCCGCCGCGACTGGGTGGAGGTCGAGCTGGACCTGGGTGACGGCCCGAAGCGCTACACCCGCGAGACCAACGTGATGCCGCAGTGGGCCGGCTCCTGCTGGTACGAGCTGCGCTACCTGGACCCGACCAACGCCGACCGGTTCGTCGACCCGGACAACGAGCGGTACTGGATGGGCCCCCGCGGCGAGGGCGACTGCGGCGGCACCGACCTGTACGTCGGCGGCGCCGAGCACGCCGTGCTGCACCTGCTGTACGCCCGCTTCTGGCACAAGGTGCTGTACGACCTGGGCCACGTGTCGAGCTTCGAGCCGTACCGGAAGCTGTTCAACCAGGGCTACATCCAGGCGTACGCGTACACCGACGCGCGCGGGGCGTACGTGCCGGCGGAGGAGGTCGTCGAGCGCGACGGCGGCTACTACCTGGGCGACGTCCAGGTCAACCGCGAGTACGGCAAGATGGGCAAGTCCCTGAAGAACGTGGTCACGCCGGACGAGATGTGCGCCGCGTACGGCGCCGACACGTTCCGGGTCTACGAGATGTCGATGGGCCCGCTGGAGGTGTCCCGCCCGTGGGAGACCCGGGCGGTGGTCGGCTCGTTCCGGTTCCTGCAGCGGGTCTGGCGGGCGGTCGTCGACGAGCGGACCGGCGCGACCCGGGTGGTCGACACCCCGGCCGACGAGGCGACCCGCCGGCTGCTGCACCGGGTGGTCGACGGGGTCCGCGGCGACATGGAGGGGATCCGGTTCAACACCGCGATCGCCAAGCTGATCGAGCTGACCAACGCGCTGACCCGGCTGCCGGAGACGCCGCGCGAGGTGGCCGAGCCGCTGGTGCTGATGCTGGCGCCGTTCGCCCCGCACGTCGCCGAGGAACTGTGGCGCCGGCTGGGCCACCAGAGCACGCTGACGTACGCGGACTTCCCGGTCGCCGACCCGGCCCTGCTGGTGGCCGAGACGGTGACGTACCCGGTGCAGGTCAACGGCAAGGTGCGCGGGCGCGTCGAGGTGCCGGCCGACGCCGCCGAGGAGGCCGTGCGGGTCGCGGCGCTGGAGGCGGTCGCCGGCTCGCTGGGCGGCCGGGAGCCCCGCAAGGTCATCGTGGTCCCCGGCCGGATGGTCTCCGTGGTGCTGTGAGGCGGCGCGGCGAACGGGGCCGGCGACGCTGGTCACCGGCCCCGTTCGGGCCCGACGCCCCGGACGCTCAGGGATCGCGGCGGCCGACGGCGGTCCGGGCGACGAGCGTCGCGGCCACCGACCAGCCGGCGAAGGCGAGCCACGCACCGGTGACCGTCGCCGGGAACGGATCCGGGTTCACGACGTCGGGGTGCACAGCGATCAGCCGCTGCCAGGCCCCGACCGGCAGCGCGTTGCGGCACTCAGCGATCCACCGGTGCTCGTCGCTGCCCACGATCATGGGCAGCAGCACGAGCACCGTGGTGGCCGCGACCACGGCCCCCGCCGCGTGCCGGACCAGGGCACCCAGACCCATCCCGAGCAGCGCGCAGACCGGCACGAGGACGCCGCTGCCCAGCACCGCGCGCAGCACCCCCGGCTCGCCGATCGACCAGCCGGCGCCCCGGTCGGCGAGGATCGCCTGGGACACCCAGAACGAGGTCCCCGAGGTGACCAGGCCGACGACGAGCATGACCCCGGCCAGCACGGTGGCCTTCGCCAGCACCACCGGCCGCCGGGCGGGAACGGCGGCGAACGTGGCCCGGACCAGTCCGCTCTGGTACTCGCCGACGACGGTCAGCGCGCCGACGGTCGTCGCGGCCAGCATCAGCAGCAGGTAACCGGCCTCCGGGAAGGCGTCCCGCACCGGTCCGTACAGGTGGAACATCTCCCGCCGCCCCGGCGGGTACGACGGCCAGTTCCGGTGGTCGGCGAGGCTCGCGTTGACGCTGACCCCGACCACGAAGAGGTAGACCAGCGGCAGCGTCCACCGGGTGGAGCGCAACGACCACAGTTTGATCCACTCGGCGGCCACCAGGTCCCCGAACCGGGCCGGCGCCCCGGTCCCGGTCGGCCGACGGGTCAGCTCGGTCACGGCGGTCATCGGGTCTCCTCCCCGGCGACGTACTCGACGCTGCCGGCGGTCAGCTCCATGAACGCCTCCTCCAGCGACGCGGTACGGGTGGTCAGTTCGTGCAGCCCGATGCGGTGGGCGAGAGCGAGGTCACCGATCCGGGCGGCCGTCAGGCCGGTCACGGCGAGCGTCCCGTCGGCGGCGGGGACGACGTGCGCGCCCTCGGCCGCCAGCACCGCCGCCAGTGCGGCCGGGTCGGGCGTACGGAGGGTCACGCCGGCCCGGGTGGCGCGGGCGGCGAACTCGCCGAGGCTCTGCTCCGCGATCAGCCGACCGCGACCGAGCACCACGAGCCGTTCCGCGCAGTTCGCCATCTCGCTCATCAGGTGGCTGGAGACGAAGACGGTCCGGCCCTCGCCGGCCAGCCGCCGGAACAGCTCGCGGACCCAGCGCACCCCCTCCGGGTCGAGGCCGTTGAACGGCTCGTCGAACAGCAGCACCGGCGGGTCGCCGAGCAGGGCGGCGGCGATGCCGAGCCGCTGCCGCATGCCGAGCGAGAAGCCGGCGATCCGTCGCCCGGCGGCGCCGGCCAGCCCCACCTCCCCGAGCACCTCGTCGACCCGGGCGCGCCCGATGCCGTTGCTGCGGGCCAGCGCCCACAGGTGCGCGGTGGCGGTCCGGCCGCCGTGCACGTCACCGGCGTCGAGCAGCGCGCCGGCGTACCGCAGCCCGCGCGGCCGGTCGGCGAAGCGGACCCCGCCGACCGTGGCGCTGCCGCTGGTCGGCGTGGTGAGGCCCAGGATCATCCGCAGGGTGGTGGACTTGCCGGCCCCGTTGGGGCCGAGGAACCCGGTGACGTGACCGGGGCGCACGGTCAGGGTGAGGCCGTCGACGGCCGTGGTGCGGCCGTACCTCTTGGTCAGGGCGGTCAGTTCGATCACGCCGTCCACGCTGCCGGGCGGCGGGCGGCGCGGCGTCGGCCCGGCGGCGGTATCCGGGCGGCGGCGATCGGCCCCGGGGCGTACGCCCGTGGGCTGATGCCCGCGAACCGGCGGCTGGCTACGGTTTCCCCATGGACGCCACCGTGCCGCGCTCGCGCCGTGCCGCGTCGCTGGCCCGGGCGGTCCTGCCGTGGGTCGGCGTCGCGCTGCTGCCCGTCGCCCTGCTCCTCGCGCTGCCGCTGTCGTCGAGCCGGGCCGGCATCGGTTTCGGCGACTGGTGGCTGGCCGAGCGCTACCTGGTGCCGCTGCTGGCGCTGGGCCCGCCGGCCGGCCTGCTGCGGCGCCGGCCGGTGCTCGCCCTGACGCTGATGCTCGTCGCGGCCTGCCTGGTCACGGTCACCGTCAACGTCCCCGACGACGGGTATCGCACGGACATCTGGTACGCCCAGTTCCTGGCGATCGACGCGGTGGTGGGACTGATCGCGGCGAACCGGTCCCGCCGCGTCTCCGTGCCGGTGGCGGTCGGAGCGCTCGCCGTGCAGATCGCCGCGGCCTTCGCGAACCCCACCAGCGATCCGGTCAGCCGGGCCACCGTCTCCCTGCTGGCGATCGTCACCGCGTGGACGGTCGGCAACTCGGTGCGGGCCCGGCGCCACTACGCCGAAGCCGTCCGGGCGCACACGGCGGCCGAGGCGGTCACCGCGGAACGGCTGCGCATCGCCCGCGAACTGCACGACATGGTGGCCCACAGCATCGGGGTGATCGCCATCCAGGCCGGCATGGGAGCCCGGGTCATCGACAGCCAGCCGGCACAGGCCCGCGCCGCGCTGGCCACCATCGAGGCGACCAGCCGGGACACCCTGGCCGGCCTGCGGCGTACGCTCGGCGCGCTGCGCCGCCCCCAGTCGGAGTCGGCGTCGCTGGACCCGACGCCCGGCCTGGCCGATCTCGACCGGCTGGTGTCGGCCGCCGCCGACGCCGGGATCCGGGTCGAGGCGCGGCAGCGCGGCGAGCAGCGGCCGGTCCCGGCCGACCTCGACCTCGCCGCGTTCCGGATCGTCCAGGAGGCCATCACCAACGTGGTACGACACGCGGGCACCGACCGGTGCCGGGTCACCGTCACCCACGGCCCCGACGAGATCGCGGTGGAGGTCGTCGACGACGGCCGGGGCGGCGCGGTCGGCGGTGCCGGACACGGGCTCGTCGGCATGCGGGAGCGGGTCGCCCTGGCCGGCGGGCGGTTCCACGCCGGCCCGCGGCCGGAGGGCGGCTTCCGGGTCGCCGCGTGGCTGCCGGTGCCACCGCCGGCCGGTGAGCCGGTGGGGCCGCGACCGGGGACGGCGCGGCGGTGAGCGTACGGGTGCTGCTGGTCGACGACCAGCCGCTGGTCCGCGCCGGCCTGCGGGTGCTGATCGCCGACACACCCGACCTGGTCGTGGTCGGTGAGGCCGGCAACGGCGCCGACGCCGTCCGGCTTGCCCGCGACACCGCCCCGGACGTGGTGCTGATGGACCTGCGGATGCCCGGCACGGACGGCATCGCCGCCACCCGCGCGATCACCGCACAGGGCGGGCCCGCCCGGGTGCTGGTCCTCACCACCTTCGACGACGACGAGCACGTGCACGCCGCGCTGCGGGCCGGGGCGAGCGGATTCCTGGTCAAGGACATGGCGGTCGACGAGATCCTCGCCGCGGTGCGCGTGGTCGCCGCCGGTGACGCGCTGATCGCACCCGCGGTGACCCGGCGGCTGATCGCCGAGTTCGCCCGCCGGCCCGCGTCGGCCGCCGCCCGGCGTGGCCTCGACGGCGTCACCGAACGGGAACGCGAGGTGCTCACCCTGGTCGGCCGGGGCCTCTCCAACGCCGAGATCGCCGCCGAACTCGTGATCAGCGCGGCCACCGCCAAGGCGCACGTGGCCCGGCTGTTCACCAAGCTCGGCGCGCGCGACCGGGTGCATTTGGTGATCGCCGCCTACGAGGCCGGCCTGGTGACCCCGCCCGGCGGGTGAGCGCGCCTCCGGCGGGTGCGCGTCCCCTCCGACGGGTGAGCGCGCCTTCCGATCGGCGACAGTTTCGGGGAAGATGCTGCCTCGCGGCGCGCTGAGGC
>JAEYGD010000390.1 GCA_023402505.1 Actinomycetes bacterium | reverse complement strand
GATTCGAACCCGTGCTACCGCCTTGAAAGGGCGGCGTCCTGGGCCGCTAGACGATGAGGGCGGCCCCGCCATCATTGCACACTCGCAACTTCAAGCGGACTTGCTCCCATCCGGCCCCGCCGGAGGCTTGGAAAGCATACGTGATGCCGTACCGGTCGACCAAACCGGTATGGCTGGTGCCACCCGGGGCCGGGAAACCGCAGCTAGCGGAGCCGGACCACGCCGTACCGGCGCTTCAGGTCGGTGATCACGACGGGGCAGGCGGCCAGGGTCGCCGCGCGGTCCCCGCCCCCGTCGTGCAGCAGGACGACCGCTCCGGGCCGGGCCGCGCTGTGCACCCGCTTGCTGATCGTCTCGGCCGGCGGCTTGCCCCAGTCCCGGGGATCGACCGTCCAGTGCAGCGACCGCATGCCGAGTTGCTTGGCGACCTTCACCACCTCGGGTGTCCACCGCCCGCCGGGCTGCCGGTAGAAGGGCACCTTCGCCCCGGGGACCGCCGCCCGGATCGCCGCGTTGGTGCGCTGGAGGTCCGCCCGGATCTCGGCCACCGGCCGCCGGCCCAGGTCCACGTCGTGGTGCCAGCTGTGGTTGCAGAGCTGGTGCCCCTCCCGCACGATCCGGCGGACCAGTTCCGGGTGGCGGCGTACCTGTGTGCCGACGACGCAGAACGTGGCCGGGACGCGGGCCGCCCGCAGCCGGTCGAGCACCTGCGGGGTCCAGGTCGGGTCGGGTCCGTCGTCGAAGGTGAGCGCGACGCCCTTGGCGCCGGTGGTGCGGTGCAGCCCGGCGGGCAGGGTGGCCGGCAGCGGCCGGAGCGGGCGGGCGGTGGGCGCGGCTCGGGTCGGTTGCGGCGTAGCGGCCGGGCCGGGCTCGGCCGGAAGGGTGCCGGACGGGACGGGAGCGGGGCCGTCGGTGGCCCGCACCCGTCCGGTTTCCCCGCCGCAGCCGCCGAGGAGGACGACCAGGGTGAGGCCGGACGCGAGGAGAGCGCGCAGGCGCATCGTTCGCTCCCGAGAGGGGGTCGGGGTCGACGGACCTCCCGGAGGCTACGTGACGTCCCCGGCGCCGGACACCCCTGCGGGACCCGCCTCACAGTCACGCGCCGCGACCGTCACCCCGGGTGCGGAGGCTGGTCGGCGGGTGGCCGGTCCAGCGAGTCGCGGACGGCCACGGCCAGCGAGACCGCCTCGGTCAGGTCGACCGGCCGCACCACCCCGGCGGGCAGGGTGTCGCCCCGCCAGCCCGGGCCGGCGGCGAGCACCAGCAGCGGCCGGCGCGGTGCCGCCAGCAGGGCGTTGAGCTGCGCCGGGTCGGCGGTGAGCCCGCTGTGCGACCACACCACCACCGCCGCCGGGCCGGTGCGGTCGACCGCCGCCAGCAGCGCGCGCACCGGTACGCGGGCACCGAGCATCCGGTACGCGACCCCGGCCTCGGCCAGCGCGGCGCCGAGCGCTTCCAGCGGCAGGCTGTGCTGCTCCTCCTCGGAGCACGAGAGCAGGAGACGCGGCGGGCCGGTGGGCGTGTGGGCAGCCGCCACCGCGGCGAACGCCTCGGACACGCACCGCGACATCAGGTGCTCGACCTCGATCAGGCCGGTGGTGGCGGCGTGCCGTTCGCCGATCCCGACGAGGACCGGCCGGAGCAGCCCGTCCCAGGTGGCCACGACACCCTTGGTCTGGATGGTGCGGGCGATCGTCTCGTTGATGACGGCCGAGTCCAGCCGCATGGCGGCGCGCGCCAGACCTCGGGCGACCGGCCCGGCCCGGCCCACCGGGATCGTGGCGCCCCCACCGGCCCGGGCGCCTCCGACGTGCGCCCGGACTCCCGCGTCGGCCGGTCGGGCCTCCGGTGCCTGGCGGGCCCACCGGGCCGCCTCGGCCGGTGTGACCCCTTGGGCGGTGAGCCGCCGCATGATCTCCAGGCGGGCGAGGTCGGCCGGCGTGTACCGGCGGTGGTGCCCGGGCACGTGCTCGCTCGGCCCGAGTCCGTAGCGCTGGTGCCAGGTGCGCAGCGTCGTCACCGCGACGCCCAGCCGTCGGGCGACCGCGCCCGCGCTCAGCGCCTCATCGGCCACCCGACCGCTCCGCTGCGTCGTCGGTCGTCGGCGCGGACCGTAGCGCGCCGGTGTCGGCCGGACGCAGCAGGCGGTTCACCACCCCGCCCAGCCACGGGGCGTACGCGGACGGGTCGGCGTCGAGGTCGGTCTCCAGGTCGGTCGGGTCCACCCAGCGCAGTTCGGCGACCTCGGCCGGGTCCGGGCGCAGCGTCGCGTCGGGCGGGAGGTCGCCGCGCAGGACGTGGTCGTACTCGAACTCGACCCGGCCGGTGGTGGGGTCCTCGGCGTAGTAGACGTAGACCCCGATCTCGGTCAGCGTGATCGGCCCGACGCCCAGTTCCTCCTGGAGTCGCCGGTTGGCGGCGACCGCCGGCGAGTCGCCGGGCGCGGGGTGCCCGCAGCACGAGTTGCCCCAGCGCAGCGGGAAGCGGGTCTTCGCGGCGGCCCGGCGCTGGAGCAGGACCCGGCCGTCCCGGTCGAGGAGCAGCACCGAGAAGGCGCGGTGCAGGCGTCCGGGCGGCTGGTGCGCGGCCGACACGGTGGTCTCGCCGGTGGCCCGGCCGGTGTCGTCGACCAGCTCCACCAGGTGGGCCTCGCGGGCGCTCACGGACGGTTCCCGGTGACGCGGGCGGCGGCGAGTTTGCCGGAGATCAGCACCATGGGCACCCCGACGCCGGGCTGGGTGCCCGAGCCCACGAACACCACGTTGCCCAGGCCGCGGTGCAGGGTGGGCGGGCGGAACGGCCCGGTCTGGAAGAGGCTGTGCGAAGAGGCGAACGGCGTACCGGCGGCCATGCCCTGCTCCGCCCACTCGGCGGGCGTGATGGTCCGCAGCACCTCGATGCCGTCTCCGAAGCCCACGTAGCCACGCTCCTCCAGCGTCCCCACCAGTCGGTCGGCGTAGCGTTCGGCGAGCCCGCCCCGCCAGTCGAACGGCGCCCGGTCCAGGTTGGGCACCGGGGCCAGCACGTAGTAGGTGTGCCGGCCGGCGGGCGCGACCGACGGGTCGGTCCGGCTCGGGTTGGTGACCAGCAGGGAGGGGTCGCTCATCAGCTCGCCGCGCCGGATGACCTCGTCGAAGGTGCCCCGCCACGACCGACCGAAGTGGATGTTGTGGTGAGCGATCTTCCCATAGCCCCGCGTCGACCCGACGTGCAGGACCACGCAGGACGGGGAGTAGGTGAGCCGGCGGCGCCGGACCGGCGGGAGCAGGTCGCGGTAGGCCACCGGCAGGTCCGGGTTGAGCACCACGACGTCGGCCGGGACGAACTCGCCCTCCGCGGTCCGCACGCCGGTGGCGCGGTCGGCGGCGGTCTCCACCCGGGTCACGGTGGTGCCGTACCGGATCTGCACGCCGTGCTTCTCGGCGGCGCCGGCCATCGCGCGGGAGACGGCGTGGATGCCGCCGCGCGGGAAGTACACCCCGGCCACCGAGTCGAGGTACGCGATGACGGTGTAGATGGCGAGCGCGTCGTGCGGGGCGAGCCCGGCGTACATGGCCTGGAACGAGAAGACGCGCTGTGTGCGCGGATCCCGGAAGAACTGGTTGATCTTCGTCTGGAGCCGCCGGAACGCCCCGTTCGCCAGCAGCTTCAGCAGGTTGCCGGTGAGCAGGTCGGTCGGCGCGTCCAGGTTGCGTTCGATGAAGTCGGCCCGCTCGAGCCGCCACAGCCCGCGGGCGTACTCGACGAAGCGGAGGTAGCCGTCGGCCTCGCGGGGCCCGCAGACCTTCGCGATCTCGGCGGCCATCCGGGTCGTGTCGGTGATGACGTCGAGGGTCGAGCCGTCCGGGTAGTACGCCCGGTAGGCGGGGTCGAGCGGCGTCAGGTCGAGCCAGTCGGCCAGCTCCTCGCCGACCGCACCGAGTGCCTCGGCGATCAGGTCGGGCATGGTCAGCACGGTGGGGCCGGTGTCGAACTCGTACCCGTCGGCGCTGAGCCGTCCGGCCCGACCTCCCGGGACCGGTTCGCGTTCCAGCACGGTCACCTGGCGGCCGCTGCCGGCCAGGTGCAACGCGCAGGCCAGCCCGCCGAGACCGGCCCCGACGACCACCACCCGGTCCGTACGACCGTTCACGGTGCGCACGCGACCACCTCCTCGTCTGCGAGGTTGCCCATCATGCCCGCCGGCTCGTCGCGGCGATGGCGAGGCCCGTGAGGGCGGTTCGCGCCGTTCCGTCGATCGAGGCGTCGTCGAGCGCGGCCAGCGCGTCCTCGACCCGGTCCGAGATCATGTGTTCGACGTGGTCGACCGCACCGGTGTCGGCGACCAGTTCGGCCAGCCGCGCGATCTCCCGGTCGTCGGCGTCGCCGCCGGCCCGTTCGAGGGCCCGGCGCTGTGCCGGGGTGGCCAGTTTGCGGGCCAGCAGGAGCAGCGCGGTCGGCTTGCCGGTGCGCAGGTCGTCGCCGGCCGGCTTGCCGGTGGTCGCCGGGTCGCCGTAGACGCCGAGCAGGTCGTCGCGCAGCTGGAACGCCTCGCCGACGGCCAGGCCGTAGCGGGTGTAGGCGGCGATCACCGGCGCCTCGGCGCCGACGCCGGCCAGGCACGCGCCGAACAGCAGCGGTCGCTGCACGGTGTAGCTGGCGGTCTTGTAGCGGGCGACGCGCAGCGCCCGGTCCACCGACCAGGTGGCCGGGTCGCTCTCGCCGAGGACGTCCAGGTACTGGCCGGCGACGGTCTCCACGCGCATCTGGTCGTAGCAGCGCCGGGCCTCGAACAGCCGGGCGGGTGGCAGGGCGGCGCGGGCGAGCAGCCGGTCCGCCCAGATCAGGCAGAGGTCGCCGATCAGGACCGCGACGGTCTCGCCGAACTTGCCCGGGTCGCCGCGCCGGCCGGCGGCGGCGTGCTGGGCGGCCACCGCCACGTGTGCGGTGGGCCGGCCGCGCCGCGTGGCGGAGGAGTCCATCACGTCGTCGTGGACGAGCGCGAACGTGTGCAGCAGCTCCAGCGCGGCGAGCGCCGGCAGCACGGGCGTCAGGGCTCCGTCACCGCCGGTGACGCCCCGCCAGCCCCAGTAGGCGAAGGTCGGGCGGACCCGCTTGCCGCCGGCCAGCACGCTGTCGCGGGCCGTGGCGGCGAACCCGCCCATGGCCGCGTCGATCTCGGTCAGCGAGTCGACCTCGGTGGCCAGGAAGGCCTCCAGGGTGTCGTCCACGGCGGCGACCAGGTCTCTTGTGTACGCGGCCAGGACCGAACGGACCGGGTCGTCCGTCGAGCGGGCCGGGGCGACCCGGAGGGGACTGCCCGCAACTGCGTCGTTGGCCATGCGGGCGAGCGTACCCTAGGGTTACGAGTTGCGTCGATTGGTGCGTCGATAAAGAGGAGGGCCGGTGGACACGGATCTCACCGCTGCCTATGACCGTTGCCGTGAGCTGCACCGACGTCACGGCCGTACCTACTATCTAGCGACCCGGCTGCTTCCCGCTTGGAAACGGCGGCATGTGCACGCTTTGTATGGATTCACTCGCTATGCCGACGAGATCGTCGACCGCACCGAGGACCTGCCGACCGCCGAGCGCGCCGCCCGCCTCGACGACTGGGCCGGCCGGTTCGTCGCCGGCCTGCACGGCGAGCCGGTGGACGACCCGCTGCTCCCCGCGGTCCTGCACACGATCGCCGTCTTCGACCTGGACCGGGACGACTTCGCGTCCTTCCTCAAGAGCATGGCGATGGACCTCACCGTCAGCTCGTACCGCACCTACGACCACCTGCTGGACTACATGGAGGGCTCGGCCGCCGTCATCGGCACGATGATGCTGCCGATCCTCGGCAGCACCGACCCGGCCGCGGCCCGGGAACCCGCCCGCCAGCTCGGGTTCGCCTTCCAGCTCACCAACTTCATCCGGGACGTCGCCGAGGACCTCGACCGCGGCCGGACGTACCTGCCCGACGAGGACCTGACCCGCTTCGGCGTCACCCACGACGACCTCTTCGCCGCCCGCGCCGCCGGACGCACCACCGAACCGATCCGCCAGCTCATCCGGTACGAGGTGACCCGCGCCCAGGCGCACTACGCCGCCGCCGCACCCGGGATCACGATGCTCGCCCCCGCCTCGCAGGCGTGCATGCGCACCGCGTACGCGCTCTACGGCGGCATCCTCGACGAGGTGGCCGCACAGAACTTCGACGTCTTCGCCCGCCGGGCCCTGGTGCCGCAGCGCCGCCGAATGGCCGTGGCCGCCCGCGCCCTGCTCGCCCCGGCCGGCACGCCGGTCCGGCTGCCCGGGCCGCCGGCCGGGTCGGCTCTCCCCGACACCGGCACCGGCCAGCGGCCCGCCGTCGCCTACGGCGAGCAGCGCCGAGGAGTCCTCCACGGAGGCGTCGAGTAGGGGCCCCTCACGTGGGTGCGCCGTGGCGGCCCGCGCCGGCGGCGAACCGGGCCGCCCCGGTCGGCGCGTCGGTGGCCAGCGACTCCATCCCGTACGCCAGCTCGGCCGCGAGCGCCTCCGGCTCCGGGAGCGTCGCCGTGGCCAGCACCGCCGCCCGGTCGTTTCGCAGGCAGGTCTGCGGATGCCGGGCGATCTCGGCCGCGAGCCGTTCGGCCGCCGCCCGCGACTCACCCGGCGCGACCAGCCGGTTCACCAACCCCATCGCGTACGCCTCGCCGGCCGGGACCGCCCGGCCGGTGAGGATCAGGTCCATCGCCCGGCTCTCGCCGATCAGCCGGGGCAGCCGGACCGTCCCGCCGTCGATCAGCGGCACGCCCCAGCGCCGGCAGAACACCCCGAGCACCGCGTCGTCCTCGGCGACCCGCAGGTCGCACCAGAGCGCCAGTTCGAGCCCGCCGGCGACCGCGTACCCGGAGATCGCCGCGATCACCGGCTTGGACAGCGCCATCCGGGTCGGGCCCATCGGCCCGTCCCCGTCCGGCTCGACGCGGTTGCCGCGCGGGGTGCCGATCGCCTTCAGGTCGGCCCCGGCGCAGAACGAGCCGCCGGCGCCCCACAGCACCGCCACCGCTGCCTCCGGGTCGGCCTCGAACGCGCGGAACGCGTCGGCCAGCGCCCGCGCGGTGGGACCGTCCACCGCGTTGCGTGCCTCCGGGCGGTCCAGGACCACCGTGGTCACCGCTCCGGCGTGCTCGACGCGTACCCCCATCGGCACAGCATGCCCCCGGCGGTGCCGGCACGCCAGAAGCCGGTGGATCCGTCCCCGGAGACCGGTTTGCGACCGCGATTGCCGGGAAGTCGGTACCCGTGCGAGCGCTACTGACGAAGATCGAGCAGGCGTCCCGGCTGGACCGGATCGGTGATCCGCTCCAGCGGGCGGTCCAGGGCACCCTCCGGCCGCGGCGCATCCGCGACTTCCTGCACGGCGTGTGGCTGGGGCATCCGCTGCACCCGGCGATGGTGCAGGTCCCGGTCGGCGCCTGGATCAGCACCGCGGTGCTGGACCTGATGCCGGGGCAGCGGCGTGCCGCCACGACGCTCTGCGCCGTCGGCACGGCCAGCGCGGTGCCGGCGGCGGTGGCCGGGCTCAACGACTGGGCTGCTCTCTCCCGTGACCAGCGGCGGATCGGCCTCGTGCACGCCGCCGCGAACTCGATCGGCCTGGCCTGCTACGCGGGATCGGTGGCCGCCCGCCTGTCCGGCAACCACCGCCTCGGCCGTACGCTGGGCTTCCTCGGCCTCGGCGCGGCGAGCTTCGGGGCGTACGTGGGCGGGCACCTCGCGTACAAGCAGGGCGCGCAGGTCAGCCAGAGCATCTCCGAGCTGCACCTGATGGGCGACGGCTGGCACTCGGTCGCCGACATGGCGGCCCTGCCGGAACGCAAGCTGATCACCCGGGAGATCGACGACGTGTCGGTGATCCTCTACCGGCACGGCGACGAGGTCACCGTGATGCTGGAGCGCTGCCCGCACCAGAGCGGCCCGCTCGGCGAAGGCGAAGTGCAGGAGATCGACGGCCACGCGTGTGTGGTGTGCCCCTGGCACGGCAGCACGTTCCGCCTCAACGGTGGCGAGGTCGTGCACGGGCCGTCCCCGAACGACCAGGTGGTCCTGCCGACCCGCGTCGTGGACGGCGTGCTGGAGGCCCGGCTCCCCTGACCGGCGCCGGCCTCCCCGGCGGGCCCCGGCTTTGCCGGCGGGCCCCGGCTTTGCCGGCGGGCCCCGGCTTCGTCGGCGGGCCCCGGCTCTCCCGGCGGCCCCCGGTTTCCCGGCGGGCCCCGGCTGTGCCGCGGCAGTCGGCGGTGGACCTCTGCCGAAGATGACAGGCCAACGAGCGGTATTCCTGTCCGACATAAATATGCCGCACGGGAATACCGCTCGTTCGTGAATGTGCCCGGGCGCCCGGTCGCGGGACGACGCCTGTCCAGCACCGTCAACCAGTGCTCGGCCGCCGACACGGCGTCCCGCAGGTTCCCCGCCGCCGTCCGGTCCAGGTCCCCCGCCCGCTCGACCCGCCAGCTCAGCTCGGCGGGACCGGGAGCGCGCAGTCAGTCCCGCCGGTGCCGGCCGGCGGGGAGTTCCCGAGGCGTCCACGCCCGCTCACCGGTGCGTGCCGCGCGGGCGGCGGCCGGGCGGCGGCGGAGACCGAGCACCGCACCGATCTGGGCCCCGATGATGCTGGACACCGCGAGGACGGCGGACACGGCGAGCGGCCGGTTCACCCGGTCGGAGTCGGTGGACCGGGCGGCACCGACGGTCATCACCGGCCCGTCCTTCGCCGGTGCCGATCCGTCCGTCGTCGGCGGGGTCACCGGAGCCGGTGCCGTCCCGGCGGGCGGCGCTGCCGGTGTGACCGGCCGTTGCGGGGTCGGACGCGCGACCAGCCGGCCGGTGGCGTGCGGGCGGGCACCCCGGTCCTCCGCCGTGTCGGGCAGCCGCAGCAACTGTCCGGGGTGGATCCGGTCCGGGTCGGCCAGCCGGTTCAGCCGGGCCAGCGTCGGGTACTCGCCGAAGTCGTCCAGGTACCGCTCGGCGACGGACCCGAGGTGGTCTCCCTTCGCCACCCGGTAGACCGGTGTGTGGCGTACCGGTTCGGCGGGGCCGGTCCGGGCCGTCGGCGTGGGCGCGGTCGCGGCCGCCGGGCCGGCCACCGTCCACGGGCCGGCCACCGACGCTTGGCCGGACGTCAACGCCGGGCCCGCCACTGTCGCCGGGCCGGCCACCGACGCGGGGCCGGACGTCAACGT
>JAEYGD010000367.1 GCA_023402505.1 Actinomycetes bacterium | reverse complement strand
CCACTGGACCTCGTACAAGGAGTTCGACGGTCGTCCCCCCGCGCGCGGGGGTTATCCCGGGTCACGGTTGCGCTTGTCGCGGTGCCGGGAGTCGTCCCCGCACGCGCGGGGTTATCCTTCCTTGAGGGCGTCCGCGGCCACGTCCGAGTCGTCGTCCCCGCACGCGCGGGGGTCATCCGGGATCACGCGACCTTACGGCCGTACGCGTCGGGTCGTCCCCGTCAGCATGGATGACGATCTCCTCGCGTGTCCCGGTCCGCTTCATTCCTCGCGCTGGTACGCGATGACGCGGGCTGTCGCCACGGTCACGCAGACCAGCCGCAGCGGCTGGTGCGGGTGGCAGCGGTTAGCGACGAGATGCCCGCCGGTAAGCGGCATCGGGGTCTTCGGGCAGGAGACCCGGCCAGCGAGCCGAACTCGCGCACACGACGCCCCGGTCCCGGAATCTCCGTACGAAGGCAGGGGCCGGCACGTCGCGTCGCGCCGACGTGGTCCGGGAACGGTGGGGGTCTCGCGGCGATCGGGATCAGGCGGGCGGGGTGAGCGCGATGGTCTCGCCGCGTGTGATGGTGCGTACCTGGCGGATGAATCCGCGACGGCGGGCTTCTGCGATGAAGTGCCGCAGCGGCGAGCGGAACACCGGGTAGTCGTCGTAGTGGATCGGCACGGTGAGTTTCGGCCGATCAGTACCGATGTCGAGGGCGTCGTACTCGGTGCCATCCCTGCGCCGGGCGCGGCGCAGCTCGAGGCGGATGCTGGCTGGCGGGCACGTACATCCGTGGGGTGGTGCCCAGGTTGTCGACGCGGATGTTGGTGTTGGCGGTGCTGCGCCAGACACCGCCGGTGCTCTGGGCGAGGCTGATCAGCAGGGTGCGCCCGTCCAGGTTGCCGAGCTGCTCGACGACATCGGCGATGAACTCCGCAGCGGCGCTGGCCGGGACCAGGGCCTGTTCGCCATGCGGAGCGGTCAGCGCCAACAGCGCCTCGCGCATCGGGCGCCAGCTGCGTTCGCCGTAGAGCCGTGCTTTGATCACGGGTTGACGGGGGTCGCAGCACACGCGACAGGGAAGGAGCTGCTCTGGGGGCTTTTCTTGCGGATCATCCAGAGGCCACCCGGGTGTCCTCGGGTAGCAGGTGGTCGTCGAGGCCGAGGACGGCCCGGCGGGCGGGGACACCGGCTTGGCGCACGAGCAGTTCGCGCAGGGACTACTCGATACGGGTGGTGCGGTTCGCGTCCGGCTCGTCGTCTTTGGGCGGGGTGAGGACCGAGGCGGCAAGCCGTGCGCGACCGCCGCCGCGACCGGGGGAGCCCGCCCGCAGCGGAACTGGCCGACGAGTGACACATCGGCGACGTTAGGTAGACACGAACCGATTGGGCTGCGTCTCGCGGTTCTGCCGGCGGCGCTGTTCGCACCGATGCCACCGGCCGTTGTCAACGGTGCGGCACCATTTTCGACTACCCACCACGACCTGGCGGACAAGCCAGGTTGCGGCGGCGCTCTGCGACCACACTGATGAGTGCATGCTGTCGGTGGCTCTCGGTATCATTCTCCGCTTTCGTTACTCGGATTGGTTGGAGGCTCGTCTGTGGTATCGGTTCCATGGGAACATCTGCCTGAGCCCCAGTACGCCGAGTTGGTGTCTCGACTACTGGTTCGGCTTTTTCCCCGGGCGGAGGTGATCGACGGCTCGGGTGGGGACGGCGGCCGGGACGTACAGGTCCGCCATGCGAACAGGCTCAGCATCTACGAGCTAAAGAGCTTCACAGGCCGCCTCGGGCGCAAGCCGGACCGCCGGAAGCAGGTCGAGAAGTCGCTGGCTCAGGCAGCGAAGCTGAACCCGCGTGCCTGGTATCTCGTCGTGCCGATCAATCCCAACCCCCCTGAGCTCGAGTGGTTCGACAAGCTCAAGAAGAAGTACCGGTTCATCCGTGAGTGGCACGGACGTACGTGGTTGAACACCCAGCTCGACGCGCATCCGGACATCGTCCGTGGCGTACTCCGGACTATCAACGACGAGCTGCTCGATGCGATTCGCGAGCACCGGGCTGAGCGAGACACGCTTTCTGGCGGGATCCCGGACCTGGTGTCCAGGGTTGAGGCTCTCAGCCGCCGCGCCGAAGAAATGTCGCCCGACTACTTGGTGGAGGCGGCCACGGTCAACGGCGGGACGGCCGTGACGGTTAGAGCCAGGCCGGGTGCGCAGCCACCGCCCATCACGATCACGGGCGAGTTTCGGTTTCCTGCCACCCCTGAAGGCCATGAAACCCGCCAGCTGGTCGAGGATGCATTTGCCTACGGCGGCGATTTGGATCTTTCCGGGCAGTTCGTCGGACCGCTCACGGTAGACGCGCCTGCTGAGCTGGGGATCGCGCGGACCGAACAGGTCAGCCGCCTGTTCATCCAGTCGGTGCCAGAGCATATCGATCCTCCGCTGCTGGCCACGTTGACGGTGCTGACGCCAGCCGGCATGCCTCAACAAGGTCTCGAGATCGCCTTTACCGAGCGACTGCGGGGACAGAGCGGCATCACGTTGAAGGGCTCCGACGCTCTCGGCATACTCAGACTTCAACTGCGCTTGAACCCCCTACAGCAGGTCGGACAGATCGTGGTGTCGGTGGTGGAGCGCCCGCTCGGCAGCCCCTCAGCGGCGCTGCCCCTTCTCCGGCTGCTCGCTGCCTTCCGACCACCGAACCTCCTCCGGCTCGACCTGCACGCCGACAGCAATCCTCTCGTAGACACTGCGATCGTCGAATCTCTGAGCGACGCCGTGCCGCAGCAGGTGTTGGATCTGATCGAGGGCCTAGTTGAAATCCAGGACCACACCCGCTCGTCCTTCGCGGTACCGCCAAGCCTGACCCGCCAAGACGCTGAGACGATTCATCGGGCAGCGCGTCTTGTCGCTGGCGAGCACGTGCCGATCGCCGCCCAAAATGTCACCTTTACCTTCTTCCCAGACAATCCAGACCGGATTGATCACCAGTTCAATGGAGAATTCCAGCTCATGCAGGCTCTGCCGCGCACGATCATTCGGATCGCCGGACGGAAACTGGACCTTGGCCCCAGCATCATCTACATCCGGCGGTGTCGCCTCTCGAATGGCACCGACTTGAACCAGGGTACCCAAGGCGGTGTCACCGTCACTTTGGACCTGCCGCCCGGCGAATTTGCCTACCGCTACCTGGGAAGCCCTGCCCTCCAGGCCGGTATGCCCGACACCTCACGCGGGCGGGTGCTGGTAGCGCCAGCCGCCATCGCGGAAGGCCCCGTCATCGTTAGCCAGGAGGCCCCGGGTCCATCCGACCACCGGCGTGGCTAGGGGATCCGACGGGTCAAGGCAGGACACACAGGTGTGCGCACCTCAGCACCGTTCGAGTCGGGCTGCGCTCCGGGGAGCCTGCTCATGATGAGCGGGCTCCCGAGAACGCCCAGCAGGACCCAGACCCGTTCGACTGCAACCGCGCTGCTCGCGGCTACTTGTGCATGCCATTCGAGGCTGTGCATGAGTGGTCGCCGACGTGGGTGGCGGGCGCGTCGGGTGGTGGCCCCTGTCGCAGCGCCGCAGGGTTTAGTCAGCGGTGGGCGTTCCGCTGATCCAGTCGTTGGGGATCAGTGCGGCGCCGCGCCAGTTGTGGCGAACGGCTTGCTGGAACCAGGGTTCGGGCAGGTCGGCGTGGTCGCACACGATGATCTGCATGTCGGGGGCCAGTTCGGTGGCGACGTCTCGCATGAGTTCGAACAGTCGGCGTACTGCGGCACGGTCGTCGTCATCGCGGGGGACGCCGCGGTGCTGTTCGACCTCGGATGGGTAGTACGCCTGGGTGGGCTGGTCGAGCATGAGCAGGTGGGGCACTGGTCGGCGCTGGCGAACAAAGTAGCGGTGCAGCGCGAGGTGGGCGATGAGGTGATAGCCGATCCAGTTCTCGGCGCTGCCAATGCGAAACAGGGGGGCCGGGCCGCTGTCGGTGTCGATGACGACGGTGAGGCGGTGCAGGTCGAGGCGGATGTTGCCGCCACGGTGTTCGAGTTCAAGTCGGTCCGCCCAGCGGGTCATGTCCGCGCCGACGACGAGCAGTCGTGAGGTGAGCTGCTCGCGTTCTTCGTCGGGGTCGAGATCGGCGGCCAGCCGGTCGACGTTGCGGCGGACTATTTCGACGCGGGTGCGTAAAGCGTTTAGGGTGTCTTCGTCTCCGGCTTGGCGTAGGCGGGTCAGATACAGGTCGATGCGTCCCTTGGTGAACGCTCGGTCTTCTCCTCGGCTGCGGGCCGCATCGACGGCGGCGTCAGCGGCGCGGATACCGGCTAGGGCGGCGTCGACGCTGCGTAGCTCTTGCCGGATGCCGTCGGCGCGGCGGTCGAGTTCGCCGAGGGCAGCCACACGGCGCGGCCGGGCTGTCTCGACGGCGCGGAGCTGGCTTCGAAGATCATCGACGGTCTGCTGCAATTCGCTGAGCTGGGGATCGGGTTCGGCTAGGACGTTGCCGCACATCGGGCAGGTGTCCGCGCCGATGTGATCATTGGGCTGCACCAGCTCCAGGCTTTGCAGTCGGCCGGCGCCGACGCGGACGGCTGTCTGGTAATCGCGCTCGCCGCGGACCTGGTCATCCAGCAGGGCGCGTTGCTCGCCGATGGCCCGCAACTGCTGGCGCAGGTTGTCGCGGCGCTGCTCGAGTTCCCGCCGTCGGGTGTCGTTGCTGTCTTCGGTGGACGGTTCAACGGTCGGGGTGACGAGGGCTTGCGCCAGGGCTGCCACGGCGGCATCTCGGCCGTCGATATCGGCGTTGACAATGAGTCCCTTGGCGTGGGCTTCGGTCAGCAGGGCCCGAAGCTCGACCTCCACGTCGCTGTTGAGTCTCTCGGCTGCGGCCAGGTCGGTCTCGAGACGGCGAAGCTGGCGGCGAGCGGCCTGCAACTGCTGCCGCCTGGCGGCTTGGTCACCCGGCACAGCCCCCAGGAAATACGGCAGCGTGTCGATGATTGCCTGCTGGATCCCACGTTCGCCTTGGCGGTGAAACAGCAGGTCGCGGTTGCCGATCTCGCCTTGGCGTTGCAGGCACAACAGCAGGGCGTGGCCCAGGTGGGCCTCCAGCGGGGCACGTAGGGCTCCGGGCTCGGGGAGATGCAGGTTCTCGCCGATGCCGATCAGCCGACCGAGTTGTTGGCGGACGGTGTCGGAGTCAACGTTGACGACCAGGTCGGCGTAGTCCAACGGCTGTAGATCCGCGCCGAACTCCAGCATCGCCTGTTGGGTGGAAGCGCGACCGGTCCGTGGCGCGGGGCGGGCGACGAACGCGCGGGTGGTGGGCAGCTGGACCAGCACGGCGTACCACGACACGGTGTTGGTGATCGGCCCGACTGGCATGGTCACCGTGTCGCGCCCCAAGCAGAACTCGGTGATGTCGAGCAGGGCGCTCTTGCCGGTGGCCGACCAGCCGGTGACGATGTTCAGCTCACCGGGTCGGAAGTCGACCACGCGTCGGTCACCAGCCCGGTTGTACAGCACGATTGCCAGCAGGTTCATGTCGTCAGGGCTCCACACCGAGAATCGCGAAGGCGGTGGCAGGCTGGTCGGCCTTGGCCAGCCATCGTCCCACCAGTTGTGCGCTGCGCAGCAGCTGCTGAAGCTCGGGATCGCGTCCTCTCCCGACCGCCCCGCTGAGCCCGCCAGCCTCGACGGTCAATACGCCGTGTCGCAGCCCGAACCGCAGCCCTTCTCGGACTGTCGGCGCCAGCGCCCGAGCCCGTGGGGCGAAGCCGGCGTGCAACAGAGCATTGCGGGACACCCAGGACGCAAGATGCGTTGCAGTGCTGCGGGGCAACGCCTGACGGGTGCTGCGGTGCAGCACCAGGGGTGCGACGACGAACGCCAACGGCCAGATCATGGTCCGCTGCCGTCCGGCTCGATAGCCAGCGGCAGCAGCGGCCAGCACGGTCGCCACCATCGCCGGGTTGAGGTACGCCGCAGACACCTGCGGTCGGTCTTGCCAGGCCGTCATTGGCTGGCCGCCAGCAGCAACGCCTCGATCCGACCGGCGAACTCGGGATGCCAGCCCACCCGGCCGGTGTCGGCGAGCTCGTGGTGCTTGCCGCGGCAAAAGAACGCCTCGTCGTAGCGGTCACGGACCCGGATGCCGGTGCGGTCGAGGGTTTCGCGCAGCAGCCGCATCCCGGCCCGCTGTTTGGCATCCTCATCGGCGTCGGCAGGCAGCTCGGCCACCATCCACTCGTACTCGCGTTCCCACTCGTCGCGCAGCCGCGCCTCGAACGCCTCCAACTCATCCAGGCCGATGAGGTCGTCATCAATCCACCGGGCCGTCTGCACATACGCGCGGTAATAGTCGATGATCGCCTTTTGGATTAGCCGCGCCGGCGTGCCGACCCACCGCAGTTGCTGCACGAAGCACCGGTCCAGGTAGGCAGCCTCCTCCGCCGGATCGAAGTGCTCCGGCTGCACCAGCGTCGGTAGGTTGTCGCGGGTGAATTGATCGCGCAGCTCATCGATCTTGACCGCCACCTCGACTGCGTTGACGTGCCGCCGGCGACCCTGTAGCAGGTCGACGACCTTGGAGTGCCACCACGACCACAGCAACCCCATGAACGTGTCCTCGTGCCCGCGCGGCAGCGCCCAGCGCAGGACTCGACGCACCGCGCCGTCCAAATCGCCGATCACGGGTGCGGCGTCCAGCAAGTAGATGCGGGCGACGAAAGTCGCCCGCACCGCCGGGTCAAGGTCCAGGAACTGGCGACGCCAGCCAACGCTCACCTCTGCGGTCGAATCCGCCGCTGCCGCCTCAAGCAGGGCCAGCGCACGCTTGACGTCTCGTCCCAGGGGCCGTAACGCCGCTGCTGCGCTATGTGGCCCCGCCGTCTGCGTCGTCACCATGGTTAGCGCCGGCCCCTCCGGGTCACCGACGTCCTGGGTGTCCATCCATGCTCGGATCGTGCGCCAGATGTCGACGTCCTTGTCACCCAGCCCGCGGCCGGCACGCAGATGATGCTTCAGCTGTAACAACTCAGTAGGTGTGCCCTCCTGCTCCCAGGCGACGTCGTCGTGCAGCTCCAGGGTGATGGCGCAGTCTGGCCGTTCCTCGGAACGCCGCAGCAGCTCTAGCAACGGCCACTGCGACTGGTACAGGTAGCCCAGCGCAGATGGCGCGGCGTTGTGCGACGACGGCGACACAAGGCGTAGTGTTTCGAAGCGAACTGATCATGTCCAGCCCTCCGTCGCTCTTCTGGCCGACGAGCCCAGCGGCGACCCGCCGTTTGGGGCATGGCGACTGGTGATCGTCGGACTCGTCTATGTGAGCCGCGCTGCGCCGGTCGAAGGGCCTGAGAGTTCGCCAAACCCAGCGAACGCACAGCCAAGCAGCGTTCAGCCTGGCTCGAACTGCGTGCGCGCCTCGCCCAGGGCCGTTGGCGCCGGTGGCGGGTCGTCCGGGCGGATACGTTCACCCGGTTCGGTCCAGACGGGCCGGAGTCTCCACGCCCGAGCGACCCCGACAGTGGCGCAGCCGGTGCCGCCGGCCTCTACTCCGGTCGGGAAGGTGTGGTGGTGGACCCCGGTGTGCCGGTCGGGCCGGTGCAGGCGATGGTGACGGTGGATTTGCTGTCCGCGCACTATCCCGCGGCGGGGGTTCCCGCCGACGTTCACGCCGACAGCCGCATGGCCCTACGCGTCCATCCTCGCGGCGTGGTCCTGCCCGCCGGGTACGCGGTGGCCGAGTGCGTCGAGGGTCAGTGGCGGCCGGCGAGCCGCCACCTCGCTTCCCCACAACAGGCGAGGGAGGCGATCGCCTTCAAGTTCCGCTATATGGTTCCCCGCATCGGGCAGCCCACCGACGCGGAGATCGCCGCGTACGCGCAGGCCGCCGACGAGGTCGAGGCAACCCGAGCGAACGAGGTGACGGTACTCGACCGCCGATTCCGGGTCACCCGGGTCGAGACGCTGTTGCGCTTCGACCGCGACGGACCCGAACCACCACGGCCCTCCGATCACGACCCGGAGCCACCACCCGAGGCGCACTTCGCCCAGTTGCGTGAGCAAGGGCTGCTCCCGGAGCCGGAGTAACGCCCGACGCGGCGCGGACTTGTCGGGGCCGCCGGAATGGTCGCCGGCAAACGCATCACAAGCCCAGCCCGGCGGCAGAGCCGCCGCATTGGTCGCAGCTCACCGGGCATGCGGTAGCTTCTACCCTTTGATCACTGATCAGCGCATCAGGAACGGCCGAGTCCCTGTCAACATGCGGGATGGTTCGCGCGAGGTGACGAGGTCCTTGCCCTACATGGAGGCACATCGTGAGTTCCTACACCATCAGCATCGCCGCGGACGATCCCAGCCGGGCGACCACAACCGTGAGAGTCGAGTTGAACGGCGCGACCGCGCGGATCACCGAGCTGGTGGTACGCGCCGGTGAGGGGGACGGGCTGACCGCGGGCCAGATTCCCGCGATCGATCTGGATCTGCTGCTGAAGGCGGTCACGCCTGCCGTCGGCGGGCAGCAGGCGCTAACCGTGTCGCCTGCCGCACCGGCCGACGAGGCGCCCGCTGGCGTATCCGTTGACGAGGAGCCCGTCGCCGAGACCGAGGCGGGCCAGGCTGTCACCGTAACCACGTCCACCGCTGACCAACCGGCTACGACTACTCCGGTGCTGAGCGAGCCGACCGCGGTCGCTGTGCCCAAGCAGGCGTCACGGGCGAAAGCACCGTCCGACAGCGCGACCCGGTCGCGTGGACGGAAAGCCACAGGCGCCAAGGCCACCAACGCGGGGCGGAAAGCCACCAAGCAGACCGCGAAGGGCGAGGCGTCCCCAGGCGCGGGTCGGGTGTACCGGCGGTCCCCGAGTGATCTCGAGTCGGTGTACCAGCAGGCCGGCAGCGTGGCGGCTGTCGCCGACCACTACAACGTGCCCAGGCACACCGCCCAGGGTTGGATCCGGACCCTGCGCCGCCGGCAAGCCAGCTCAACCGATTAGGACGACGCCGGCGCGCCCGGGCGTTCCCGTCAATCTCGGCCGGGATGCGGCCGTTGACGGGCCGGATGAACTAGTGCCGCATCAGGCAATGTTCGCCCTGTTGACTACCTCGCGTAGGCATTCGTCGGCGGCGTTTTGTTCCGCCAGATGATGTAGCGGCGGATCATGCTGGCCTGTTGCTTGTGGCTGGTGTGGTCGGTGCCGTCGAGGGTGAAGTAGCGCAGGGCGGTGAACTGGGCCTCGATGCGGTTGAGCCAGGAGCTGTTGGTGGGTGTGTAGGCGAGCTCGACGTTGTTGGCCGCGGCCCAGTCGCCGACCCGGGTGTCCTTCTTCGTGCTCAGGTGTGGGGAGTAGTTGTCGAGCACGATCGCGATCCGGGTCTGCGGCGGGTGCAGGCTGCGCAGGTAGCGGCAGAACTCCAGGAACCGTGTGCGGGTCTTCGTCGGCTTGATGTGGCCGTAGAGCTTGTCCTTGCTCAGGTCGTAGGCGGTGAACAGGTGCCTGATCCCATGCGGTCGGGTGTAGGTCGCCCGCCGGCGGGGCCGCGGCTGCCGGTCAGGGTCCTTGTGCCGTCCACCGCGCTCGGCCCACTGCCGCCCCGGATGAGGTTGGAGATTCAAGGGACCGAACTCGTCGAGGCAGAACACGACCTCGGGCTCGTCGTCCTCCGGTACGACCTCACCGTCGGCGATCGCGTAGAGGTGCTCGACCCGGGCCTTCTTGGCGGCGTAGTCCGGGTCGCGGGAGATCTTCCAGGTTTCACGCGTTGAAACGACACGCCCTCCTCGCGGAGCAGGACCCGCAGGCCCTCGTGGCTGATGTCGTCGACCACCCCCTCAGCGACCAGGAAGTCGGCCAGCTTGGCCAGACTCCAGGTCGAGAGCGGCAAGCCATGCTCGGCCGGCTTGGACTTCGCGATCTTCTTAATCTCACGCCGCTCCGGCAGCGTGAACGTTCTCGGCCGGCCACCTTTGTACTTCGGGTAAAGCGAATCGAAGCCGTCGGCGTTGAAATTGCCGATCACGTCTCGGACCCGATCCGCGCTGGTGAACGTCACCTCCGCGATCTTCCCCACCGACATGCCCTGCGCGGACAGCAACACCATCTGAGCCCGCCGCCAGGTCACCACCGACCCAGTACCTCTACGGACGATCCGCCGCAGCCGCTGCCCTTCGTCGTCGCCGATATCCCGGACCCGTACCCGCTCTGCCACCCGGACAGCCTGGCGACACCGCACCGTCCGAACCAGCACCCGCACGCCGCGTCGTCACAGGGCAAACATTCCCTGCTGCGGCACTAGGTTCCCGCGGCGGACATCAGCGACTGTCCGCTTATCGTGCGGGCGGCTCGTGGTGGAGCCCGGCGGGGGTTGCATGCTCTGGGCAGGGCTGCCACGAGTGCAGGGGTCCTCGTCGCGTCGCATGGCTCGGTTCAGTCGCCACCGAGCTTCCCCCGAGGCCGGGCACCGCTTCCCACGCCCGCCCACACATAGACCTGCAGCACGGTGCCAGGGGCGCGACTTCGGACTGGCTCATCTGGCTTTCGGCCCGCGGTCTCTACTCTCCGTGAGTGATCGGTGGGTGACGTGAGTGTGATCCTCATGTTTGACTATGCGTATGCGGGCGGGGGAGGCGCGGCTGTCGATTGATTGCGGCACGGCCACCACCAAGGCGGTCCTCGCTTGGCCTGATGGCAGCTCGGTCCCGTTGTCGTTCGACGGCCTGGTGGAGTTGCCCAGTGCTGTCTATGTGGCCGCTGATGGTGAGGTGTGGACGGGGCAGCAGGCGCGCCAGGCTGCCGCGAGGGAGCCGACCCGGCTCGTGCCGAGTCCTCGCCGTCCGGCCGATGACGATCTCACCGTTGAGGGCGTCGCGGTGGAGGCGCTGGAGTTGGCGGCGGCGCCGCTGCGCAGGGCCGCGGTCGAGGCGCAGCGGGTGGCCGGTGGCCCAGTGCGGGATGTGCGGGTGGTGGTGCCGGCGGGCTGGGGGCCGAGGCGGCGTACCTGGATGCGGCAGGTCGCTCACCGGGCGGGGTTGCCGCAGCCGCGTCTGGTGGAGGCCCCGGTGGCGGTCGCCGGGCGCCTGCTGGCCACCGGTCTGCAGCTACCGGTCGGGGCGTTCATCGTCGTTGTCGACGTGGGCGCGGGCGCCGAGGTGACGGTGCTGCGCCGAGGGCCGGCGGGTTTCGAGGTGCTGGCGACCCTCGACGACTCGAGGGCCGGCGGCCAGGCCATCGACCAAGCCTTGGCCGTCGCTTTCACCGGCGGTGAGGGGATGCCCGGCGATGAGGCGGAGCGGTGGGTGGTGGCGGAGAGCGTTCGTACCGCGAAGGAGTCCTTGACCGCCCATCCGGTCGTCACGGTGCCGCTGGCCGGCCAGGCGCCGGTCGTCGCGAACAGCGGGATGCTCGACGAGGTCGCCCGCCCCGTCCTGGAGCGGGTCGCGCAGCTGATCCAGGAGGCGATCGCCGCCGCGGAGCTGACGGCCGCCGACATTGCTGGTGTCTACTGCGTCGGCGGCGGCGCACACCTGCCTCAGTTGGGCGTGCTGGTCGTCGAGCACGTGGGTGTCAGTCCCACGATCGTTGCCGAGCCTCGGTTCGCGGCTGCTCTGGGCGCTGCGGACGCCGGTGCGGTCGACCTAGGCGCCGAGGATCGGGTGGAGGTGCCGGTGCCGCCGGTGCGGCGGGCCGTCGCGATCGCGGTGCCGGGTTTCGCCTCGTTGGCGCTGTCGTGGCAGTGCCTGCTGACCGCGGAGCGGCACAACACGCTCAACGTGCACTACTGGGTGGACCTGAACTGGGGCGAGTTCGCGATGGCCGCCGTGATGGCGCTGATGGCGTGCCTCGCGGCCGGCACTGTGCTCGGCTCGCTGATCGCGGCCCGCAGCCCCACCCCGAACATGCGCACCGAGGGTGGGAAGGTCAGCGTCGGCATCCTCGCGGCGGTGTCCCTCGGCACGGCGATCGCCGGCCTGTACGCGGTGGTGTACAGCCAGTATTTCGGCCAGCCGGTGGGCCGGTTTCTGAGTTGGGCGTTGTGGCCGATCAGCCCGATCGCCGTGATGGCGGTGGCGATGGCGGTGGTGGCCGCCCGGCAGTGGCGGGTCCCGCACGGCGGCTGGTCGGCGCTGCTGGCCGCCCCGACCGGCTCGGTCGTGACGGCCGCGATCGGCATGGGGTTGGTCCAGTACTCGCTGACCGCCGAACGGTGGCCTGACATGGTGCTGTGGATCGACATCGCGGGTCGGCTCGGTGGGCTGCTGCTGGGTGTCGGGGTGGTCATGGCGTTGGTCACGCCGCTGGTGTTCCGTCTCATCCTCGCCGCTCCCCTTGCGGTGATCACCGCGGCGATCGTCAATGACCAGGCCGCCGGCATCCTCGGCGTCACCTACGCCGTCGCTGTCGCGGTGTGGTGGGCGTCCCGGTTGTGGACCCGCGTCATCCGCCCCGCTCCACCCACGCCCGCCGGACAGACCTCGGTGATGCTGCCGGCCGGCATGCCGCCGGGTGGAGGTGGGTAGGAGTGCGGTGGCCGAGGCAGCTGATGTCGCTGCTGGTCGTCCTCGCGCTCCTGGCCGGGCCGCCACTGGTGCTGCTGTCCCTGGTCGGCCCGCCGATGGGTGGGCGGCCGTCCGGGGAGCAGATGCGGGAGTGGGTGCGGCAGCCGCTGACCGAGCAGACCCTCACCGCCGCGCTGACCGTCGCGGCCTGGCTGCTGTGGCTGGTGCTCGCCTACACGGTCACGGTCCGGGTCCTCACCCGCGTCCGCGCCACGGCACGCTGGTTGCGGCGCCTGCCGCTGCCCACACCGCTGCAGGCGACCGCCAGCGGGATGGCGGGCGCCGCCGTCCTCGGCGTCACGACCAACGCGGTCGCCGCGGCGCCGCCACAACCACCGCAGCCGGCGACGGCGGGAACCCTCGACGACCCCACGACCCGTGACGCAGGTGTGTCGGCGGACGACGGGATCACCGTCCCGGCGGGATGGCTGCCCCGTGACGTCGCCGAGCACGTCGCCGCCGCCGCGGCCCTGGTATGGCTGCGCCGCCGCCGCGCCTACCGGCCTCACCCGCCCCGACAGTCCGCGCGCGAGGATCCCGATCTGGCCCCGCTGCCCCCGACTGTCGCCGCCGTGCAGGCCGCCCTCGCCGACGCGCCCGCCCCGGTTGCTGCTCCGGCCTCCCCGGCGGGCATACCCGCCCTCAGGGACGTCCTCCCGGCCACCGGTGTGGGGATCACCGGGCCGGGCGCTCTGGCCGTCGGACGGGGCCTTCTGGTCACCGTGCTGCTGGCCGGGCAACGTCAGCCGGCGGTGTCACTGGTCACCACGAGGGCAGCCCTGACCAGACTCCTCGGCCCCCACGCGGAGACCCTTGGGCGGCGCCTGCCGCAGCTGACCGTCGTGGACACCATCGACGAAGCAACGCGGATTGCGGAATCCGCCGGCCGGTCGGTCCGGGCGCGTGACGACTCCGGCCCGCGCCCGGCCGGTCCGGCCGTCGCCGGTGGTGGCCCGACAGTGGTTCTGCTCATCGACGACGGCGACCGGCGCGACGTGGCGGCCCTGGCGGATGCGGTGGCGCCGGGCGGCGGCGTGGTTGTCCTGCTGGGCCGCTGGCCTGCCGGGCCGACATGGCAGGCCGATCCAGGGGGCCACCTGCACGACCCGCGCCGCCCCGACTGGTCCGGGCCACGATGGTGCGTCCTCGACCGGATCGCCGCCACCGACCTGCTCACTGTGATCGCCCACCCCGAACCGACACCGCCCGACGCCACGCCGGTCACCTCGATCGACCAGGCGACATCGGGTTGGCGAGTACCCCGGCAGCCGTCCCGCCGCAGCCCTCGCGCACGGTCCGCCGCTGCCGGCCGACGGCTGGAACTGCGCGTGCTGGGCGAGCCGGCTCTGCTCGTCGACGGGCGAGCCGTGACCGTCCGGCGTACCGCCGCCCTGCAGGTCCTCGTGTATCTGGCCGCCCACCCCGACGGCGCAGAGACCCGGCCGTTGATCGACGCCATGTGGCCCGGCGTCCCCCGGCAGTCCCTCACCAGCCGGCTGTACACCACCCTCAGCGAACTCCGCGGCGTCATCCGAACCGCGTCCGGGCTGAACGTCATCGACCACGCCGACGACCGCTACCGCCTCAACCCCACCCACATCGACGTCGACCTGTGGCGCCTTTACGACGCGGTTCGACACGCGGCCACCGCCGTCACCAACACCACCATCGCCTGGCAGGCCGTGATCGACGCCTACCCTGACGACCTCGCCGCCGGGCGCGCCTGGCCCTGGCTCGGCCCTGTCCGCGAAGCCATCCGCCGGCACGTGATCGACGCCTATGTGGCCCTCGCCGACACCACCCCCGACCCCCACCGCGCCATCGCGCTGCTGCAGGCCGCGATCCGCGTCGACCCCTACAACGCCGAGTTGACCACCCGCGCGGTGAACACCCTCGTCGCGCTCGGCGAGCACGACGCGGCCCACGAGCTGCGCGACGGCTACGCCCGCCGCCTCACGCAGGCAGGCCTGCGCCCGGACGCAGACGCGGCCACGACCGCCACGAATATGCGCGACGCCCCCGCCTCCCGCCGATAGCGACCGGTCGGCGGCGGCTACGGGCGCCGTCGTCGCCGCTTCTGTCCAGCGACGGCTCGTCTCCCCTGCGGCATGGGTCTCCCCCGACACCTCCGTCGACCGCCCGCTCCTCTGCCGACACCCGTCATGGCACTGACCTGGGGGTGTGAGGTCGTGTGAGGTCGTGTGAGGTGCTGTCAGGCCGCATCTCGCCCCGCGACCGCGCCGGCGGTCATAGCGTCACGGCACTGTCCACCGCCGCCCGTCCGCGCCGCGCACGCGTTGCGGACCGGACGATCGAGGGAGGCCAGGTTGACGTCCCGAACCGCACGCGTGTTGGCAATCGCCACGAGCGTCTCGTCCACGGCCGCCGTCCCCGCCGTTCTCGCGGCCACCGGCGCCTGGGCGCCGGCGCTGCCCGCACCGGACGCCGTCCGCCGGTGGATCGCTCAACCGATGGGCGTCGGTTTCGTCACCGCCCTCGCCGTCGCCGCGGCGGCGGCGCTGTGGCTGCTGCTGGTCACCTCCGCCCTCACCCACGTCTACCGCGCACTGGCACGCCGGTGGCGCTGGTCGGTCGCGCTTCGCCTTCCCGGCCCGATCCAGAGCCTCACGGCGGCGTTGCTCGGCGCAACCGCCGTCACCACCGCCACAGGCGCCACCGCCCACGCCGCCCCGGTCACCACCACAGGCGACGACCTGATCACGAAAGACGAAACAGCCACCCCCACCCCGGCGGCAGCATCCCGAGAGGCCCAGGACGCTCGACCGGCCGCGCCCGCGGCATCTACCTACACCGTGCGCCGCGGGGACAGCCTGTGCCGGATCGCCGAGCGGACCCTCGGCGACGCCGACCGGTGGCCGGAGATCTACGCCCTCAACCGCGGCGCCCGCTTCCCCCGCGTCGGCGGCACCCTGCGCGACCCGGACCTGATCTACCCCGGCTGGACCCTCCACCTGCCCACCGACCCCGCCGTCACCGCACCGTCCACGCCCCGCCCGCCCACCGACACCGCGCCGGGCGGCGACACCGGGCCGGGCGGGCAGACGACGCCGACGCGTCCGGCCGCAGCACCCACCCCGGGGGCGACCGACCCGGAATCCGCAGCCGGCGTCGACAGCCCGACCGCGCCGAGCAGGCCTGCGCAGCAGTCCGCCGGTCAGGCCGATGCCGACGCCCATCGCCCGAGCGAGGATGCCTCCCGCGGCGTGGGGTTACCGGGCGGCAGCTGGGTCGACGAGGGCCTGGCCTGCGCCATCGCCGCCGCGGTCGCGTTGGTCTGGGCTCACCGGCGGCGCCGCTACGTGCCCCGCGCGCCCTCGGCCCTGCCCTGCCTCGACGACCCGGCCATGGCCCCGATGCCCCGCGTCGTAGGACGCATCCACCGTGGCCTGCGCGGCGCCGCCGGCCGCCAGGACCCCCACGAAGCCGCGCTCCTGCCCGTACGGGACCAGGCCGCCAGCGGCACCGCAGCACCTGACGACGAGTCCGACATCGTGGCCACGCAGGTGCCAGCGCCAGTCACGCCCGCGCTGGCCAGCCCTCTGATCGCGGTGTGGCCACCCTTCGGACTGGGGTTGACCGGACCGGGCGCCGAAGCGGCAGCACGAGGCTTTCTGGTGTCCGCCCTCGCCTCCGGCGGCCTGGACGAGCCGAACGGGCGCAGCCGGGTCGTCATCCCCTCGGGCGCCCTGGTGGCGCTGCTGGGTGCTGCCGCGGTAGGCGTGCCGGACACGCCGCGGCTGACCGTCACCGGCGGGCTCACCGACGCCCTCGCGATGCTCGAGGACGAGACGCTGCGTCGCACCCGGGTGTGCTTCGACTACGAGGTCGACACCGTCGCCGGCGTGCGGGACGCCGACCCGACGGCCGAGCCCCTGCCGCCGATGGTGCTCATCGCCGATGCCACCGCCGCGCACGAGCGCGCCCGCGTCGCCACGCTGCTCGCCCAGGGACAGCGCCTCGACATCCACGGCATCCTGCTCGGCGCCTGGCCAGACGGGAACGCCGTCGTCGTCGACACCGACGGCACCACCGCCCCCGCCGCAGGGGAAACCCGCCACGGGACGCACCCCGCCGACATCGGCCGCCTGAGCGTCCTCACCCCCGCCGAGACGATCGGTGTGCTCACCACACTCGCCGAAGCGCACACCGGCGAGCACCGGCCCCCCGCACCGACCGAAACCCCCCGCCCTGCCACCGGCCAGGACCCACAACCGACCCCAGCCGGCACTGTCGCTGTTGACGAGGTCGACCACGCCGAAGACGGCGAGCCGGACACGCCGCTGCCCGACGACGAGCCGACCCCCGCGGACTCCGCTCTCGTCGTCTCACACTCGCGCGATCCGGCCGTCGAAGAACCGCAGGCGGGCAACAACCAGTCGGCTCCTCCCGGCGGACGCGTCGCGGTGCGGGTCCTCGGCGGCGCCCGCATCCTGGACATGGACACGACCCTGCCGCTGCGGGCGAAAGCCCTCGAACTGCTGGTCTACCTCGTCGTCCACGACGGCGACGCCGCACAGGACGACATCCTCGACGACCTGCTCCCCGACGCCCCAGCGGCGAAGGCGCCGCACCGCCTGCACACCTACGTGTCCGCCCTGCGCAAGGCCCTCGCCCGCACCGGGGGGCCCGCCACCTACCTCACCCACCCGTCACGCCGCTACTCCCTCAACCGAGACGCCCTCGACACGGACCTGTGGCGCATGCGCGACGCGCTGCGCGACGCCGAGCGCGCCACCACCCACGCCGACCGGACCGCCGCGCTGCAACGCGCGGTCGACGCATACGACGGCGCACTCGCCGACGGCTTCGACTACGAATGGATCGAGGCGCACCGCGAGGGGATCCGCCGCCAAGCCCTCGACGCCCACCTCGCTCTCGCCGCCGCGACCGCCGACCCGGCACGAGCCCTGGCCGTCCTCGAGGCCGCGATCCGCCACGACCCGTACGCCGAGGCCCTCTACCAGCAAGCGATGCGCGCCCACGCCGCACTGGGACACTCCGAGCAGATCCGCACCCTGCGCCGGACACTCACCCGCCGGCTCGACGAGATCGACGCCGAGCCCAGCAAGGAAACCATCAAACTCGCCGACCGACTCATCACCGGCCTGCGACAGCAACGCCCGACCGGAAAGCCCGATCCCCGAGACGGCAGGCAACACCCATGACGCCGCACCCTCCGACGGCGCCCGAAGCGGGTCGCGACAACCGGCACGATCAGCCCACACCCGGCGGCGACGTCCCGCAGCCGGCAAACAACGGCCGCAACGGCGCCGTGTGGCCGCCGCCGGCAACCGTCCTCGCCCCCGGCACGACGCCGGGCAGCGGCCGTCAGGTCCGGTCGGCGCGTCGGCATGGCTCGTCCCCGACGACGCGCGACGCGCTGGATGCCGACCTGGCCACCGCGGTCCGGCGCGCCGCCTGGATGCGCCAGGCGTTCTACGTCCTGGTGCTGCTGGTCGCCCTCGTCGGACAAGTCACCGGCGCCGTCGAAACGCTGGGCGTCCCGGTGCTCGTCGCGGTCCCGGCCGTCGCGGCGCTGGAACTCGGCGGCGTGGTCGTGATGGCCAACGCCGACGTGCGACGCCGGCTCGGCGAACAGGCCATGGTGTCCCGCCTCCTGTCCGCCGCGATCGCCGCCGCGGCCGTGGCCTTCAACTGGGCCGCCCACCCCGACCCCCTGGTCGGCGGCTTCTACGCGGGCATGTCCGCCCTCGGCTACCTCGTCTGGTTGATGCACGCCGGCAACCAGCGCCGCGACCGGCTGCGCGCCACCGGGGGCCTGCCACCCGCACCCCCCTCCTACGAGGTGTTCGCCCACTGGATCTGCCACCCCGTCGTCACCGCCCGGGCGCGGTCCATCGCCAAGGCCGACAGTCTCGACCTGTACGAGTCCCTGACCGCGGCCCGCGACGCGATCGCCCGCCAACGCCGCGACGCCGCGATCGCCAAGGTGCTCCACCGCAAGATCAGAGCCACGATGGACTCGACCACCGCCGACATCGCCGTGCAGGTGTACGACCTGGACGAGATCGCCGCCCGCCTCGCGGCCACCGCCGACTACAACGGGCTGACCACGATCCTGGCCGCAGACCTCGCCCCAGAGCGAATCATGACCGCTCACAGTGCACGTCGCCGCCGTCGCTGGCTCCGACGAGAAGACGTCGCCGAAGCGCCACCGGCACCTGAGCCCGCCTCCTCCTCGCCAGCGCCCACCGCATTGGCGGCAGACACGCCAGGCGATGAGCGGCAGGAGCCGGAACCGGAGCCAGAGGGAGACCCCGAGCCGGCCCCGAACGACAACGGCCATCAGCAGCTTGCCGACAGCCGCGGCGCTGGTCCGCCCCACGCTGCGCCGCCGGACGGACCGGCCGTCGCGAACCCGGCAGGCGGGAGCGAGGACGACAAAGACAGTGCTGGCGATGACGCCGACGACGAGGTGGGCGACGGGGACTCGGAGATTCCGCAGACAACCGCGGAGGCAGTGGCCTATTGGCTGCGCAAAGAGCCGAACCTGGACCCTGAACTGCTCGCCGAGAGGATCGGCAAGTCGCTGCGTTCGGTCTACCGGTACCTACCGCCGGACTACCCCCGACGACCGGGGATCGCGCGGAAGCGGACCCGTCGGCAGCCCGGCCACGCAGGACGCCCGAGCCGCAGCGAGTGACGTCCACAGGCACGACGGCCTGCCGACAAAACGCAAAAAGGGCCGGCTTCGTGCTCGAAAACCCACGGGTGGGCTGAGCGTCTACTCGCTCAGCCACCTGGGGTGCCGCCGATCTACGTTGCCGAGCCGGGCTCAGCCCTACCGGTGGCACTGTCACTCATCGGGCTCGGTGTCGTCGGTGCGGTCCGCGTCCTTGCCGGGTGGGTCGACCCCAGTTTTGCGGGCGGGTGCTGTCCGGGCGTGGTGCCGGTTGGCGCAGGCGGTGTTGGTGATGCCGGCGGTCCGTAGTGCGCCGATGGCGGCGTTGCGTGCCGGGCGGCGGTGTCGGTGGTGTGGGAGCCGCGCAGGGTCTTTCCGTCTACGGCGACGGCCCTGCCGGCCGTCGGGGTTGCGGCGGTGGCCCGGCCGGCGAGCCAGACGCCGATCGCCGCGGTAAGTAGCTGCGGGTCCATGGCCTGCAACAGCCGACGGATCATCGCCTCCGATGGGCGCCGATCGGGGGTCATGCCCACGGCCAGAGCCGTTGTTGCCGGCACGTCGGCGACCCATTCGGCGATCGCGGTATACGAGCAATAGCCGGCGACCACGGCGCACACTGCTGCGGTGCCCACGACCGTCAGCCGGTGCCGGACGCCTCGCCGTAGTCAAGCGTCGAAACAAGCCAGGAAACCATCGTCACCCGCCGTGAGGGGAACGGAACGTACATGCGGGAGTGACCGAGGCCCGCGAGCGCGGCGTCCTCCTCGCCGACCGACGGTCACCGTGAGTATCAGCTATAGCTGCACCCGGTGCGATCTGGTGGCGGTGATGATGCCGCCGCCTTTGCTCGCTCTACGGAGGCTTACCCTTCGCACCGGCACGTAGCTTCGTGGGACGGATGGTAGCGGTTTGATGCTGGGGACCCCAATGCTGCGGGATCACCCGTCCGAACTCGGTGTTGAGTTCATCGAGAATCTCCGGCAGAGTGCGTTGGTCTATCGTTGCAGCGCCGCCACCGGTTCGATCCGCGCGGCTCGTAAGGCGGGATAGACGCCTGCAGCTAGACCGACGACTGTGCCAACGAGTGGGGCCGGTACCACCGTCCAAGGCTGCAGGATGGGTGTCCAGTCGCGCACTACGGCTACGGTTACCACGACCGCCACCCCGAGACTGGTTCCTATCAGCCCACCGAGGGTGCCTAGGGCTGAGCTTTCGGTCAGGAATTGAGCGGCGATGTGTCCAGGGCGGGCCCCGAGGGCGCGCCGCAGTCCGATCTCAGGAATCCTTTCCAGCACAGCGACGAGCGTGGTGTTCGCGATACCTACTGCACCGATGACCAGACAAACCGAGGCGAGCACGATGAACAGCGTGCTGAGGTCAGCGTCGACGTTGTCACGCAGTTCCCGCGGGTCCGGAGGCGGGGTAATCTTGAATTGGCTCCGCCCTGTTGGATCGAGGGCGATGGGTAGCTGTTCTGCGACCCTTTGGGCAGCTCCCAGCTTGGTCTCGATGAGCATCTGCTGCGAGATGGGCTCGCCGGGCATCGCTGGCCACAGCAATTCGGCGGTACGGCGGGGAATGATCACCGACAGCAGCAGCTCTGGCCGGCGTTTCACGTCGTCGATGATGCCTATGACCGTGAACGGTTGATCACCGATGAGTACTGCGGGGTGGTAAGCCAGGTTAGTGATTCCGAGTCGGCCGGCGACCGCATGACCGAGAACGACGACCCGTTGCTCATGTCGGTCGTGAAAGTCGTTGAACAGCCGGCCCGCGTGGACCCGCGACCCTGCGGCCAATAACGTGCCTGGATCTGCGGCAATCACCTGTTGCTGGCTTTCTGTCTCACCGGGGGACAGCGGACCGGCGATGCCCCCTGTCTGCGACTCTGCCAGGGTCCAGAAGACACCGGCATGCGTGGTGCCGTCGATCCGCATGACTCGGGATGCAGCATCGCGGGGAAAGGCAACAGGCTGTGTAGGGTCTGCTCCGCCGCTTTCGATGGCCGTCTCGACCATGATTTCGGTGGCGACCAGTGTGGTGAACCGCTTGCTGATCTGGCCGGTCGCGCTGGTGGTGAGCCCGAGTACAGCGACGAACGCCCCGATGCCGAGGACCGTGCCGAGTGCGGTAAGCATGGCTCGTGCGGGACGCTGAAGAACTCCCGCAAGCGACTCACCGAGCAGGTCGGAGTGCCGGATCTCGGATTTCACCCGGTCACCACGCCGTCGGAGATGACGATGCGGCGTGGCGCCTGGTCAGCCACGGTCGGGTCGTGCGTGATGACCAGGATCGTCATGCCGTCGTGCCACAGTTCGGCGAGCAGCTGCATGACGGTGGCGGCATTGGCGCTGTCGAGGTTTCCGGTTGGTTCGTCGCACAGGAGAAGACCTGGCTGCGCGGCGAGCGCTCGGGCGATCGCCACGCGTTGGCGCTCACCACCGGACAGCCGGGCCGGCTCGGCGTTCAACCGGTGGCCCAGCCCCACCCGTTCGAGCGCCTCGCGGGCCTGTTCGCGCCGTTGACGGGCGGGTGTTGCACGGTATAGCTGCGCAAGCGCGACGTTCTCCATTGCGGTACGCCGAGGAAGCAGGTGGAATGCCTGGAACACGAAACCTATTCGATGGCCCCGCAGGGCGGTTCGCTCCCGCTCGCTGAGTGCGCCGGTGTCGACCCCGTCCAGGAAGAATTTGCCTTCGGTGGGGCGGTCCAGTAGGCCCAGCACGTTGAGCAGGGTTGATTTGCCGGAACCGGACGGGCCCACGATGCTGACGTACTCGCCGCGACCCACCGTGAGGTTTGTGGGCAGTAGCGCCGGGACCGGAGGCGGCCCGGGGTAGGTCAGAGCGGCTTGCTCCAGCCGTATGAACGTCACGGTGGCGATACCCCGATCACGACCTGGTCGCCGGCCTCGAGCTTGCCGTTGATCTCTACATAGCCGTCGCCCTTGAGGCCTGGAACCACGGTGACCTGCTCCCTGCGGCCGTCAGCACCTAGGCGAACCACGTTGGCGACACCGTCCTGACTCGCGAAGATCGCGGAAACCGGAACGACGAGGACGGGTTCCGGGGTGGCGGCGGCGGCGATGGTGAGCCTGACGTTCTGGCCTGCCACCTTGCTGTTGAGCGGTTCGTTCGGAACAACCACCATCGGATGCCCTGCTATGCCGCTGTCCTTGTCGATTGTCAGTTCGCCGACCGACTTCACCTTGCCCTTGCCTGTGATCGCGAGTGCCTCCGAGGCGATCTCCACAGCCATCCCCGGCTTCACGGCTGCGACATTGGCAGGGCTGAGCTGGGCGTTGACCAAAAGCTGTCCGCTGGCCAACTTGATGAGCGGGGGCTTCACCTCCTCACCTAGGTCGGCGTTGAGGGCTTCAACCCGGGATGGGAAGCCGGGCAGGAAGACATACTCGGAGACCGGCACCGTTGGCCCAGTGCTTTCCTTCAAAGCGTTGTAGTCGTCCCTGGCTGCCATGAGGTCTTCCGTCGCACGTGTGCGGGTTACCGGGTCTGTCGCGTCTTGTACGGCACGCTGTGCGGCGACGACCTGGCGGCGCGCCGCCGCCAGGTGTTTGGTGTCGTCGGCCCCAGTGGGAATGACGGGGTAGCCGATGGAGTCGTAGAAGTTCTCCACAGCCCGCTTGGTGTCTTCACCGAAGTAACCGTCCGTCCTCTGAGGACCGAAGCCGAGAGCTTTCAAGGCCTTTTGCAGCTGCCGGACGTCGGGACCTTCGTAACCTGGCCGCAGATCGCGGTACGCCGGCTTGGCGCCTTTCAGCGCGAACAGCGGGCGCCCACCCACCTCCACCAGAAGATCCCCGGAGCCGATCTCGGCGCCGGCCTTGACTTTCGCTCCGGTCACCACGGCGAGGCTCCCGTCCTTCGGAGCCGGGGTGACCTCCAGCGATTGCGCAGTCGCTACGTCTCCCCGAAGGACCACTGTCTGGCGTAGGACGCGTCGGTCGACCGGCACGGTGAGCTCCGTCTTCGACGGCGGAGCCGCTTCGGCTGCGACCTGTTGCGGTGACTTCACCCACGTCGCGGCACCCATGCCAACCGCAGCACTGAGGACCGAAGCGCCAACGATCCCCATGAGGACGCGGCGTCGATGGCCTGACAGCACGACCTCTCCTTAGGAACCTGCGGCCAGGATCGCGGCGGCGTTCTTCTCGCGGGTGGTCAGCTTCTGCTTGACAGCGGTAAGAGCCTCGGCATTCGCCTCGAGAGCACGCTTCTGGTAGGCGGTCTCCACGGAAGCCATTATGTTGATCAGATTGGTCTCTTTCTTGCAGCTCACGTCTGTGGTGGCTACCAGGATTTCCCGAGGCGTTGCGGCGGGCGTGGCGAACGCTGGGTCGTTCATCGCCTTGGTGGGGTCTGCGTAGTCATGACCATCACGCTTCATGCACGCGCTCCATTCATCGAATGCCTTCTGGACGCGACTATCGCTGAGGGTCTGGTCATAGCTTTCCATCGAAAGATTAGTTCCCAGCCGCTCGTTCGAGACCTGTGGCGCACCGGCAGAAAGCCGTTCATCAGCCTCTTGCGCGCACCCGCCTTCCGGTACCTGCTGTCCGCGGTAACTGCTCTGCCCTTCTCCCTGCAGGACACCGATCGCCGCAGGCGACAGGTCGGGGTTTTCCAGCTCGGCTTGCGGCGGAATATGGTAACCGCGCTCGCTGGCCGCTTTGGCGTCAGACATACCGTATCGTCGCTCATAACCTACAACGGCCGGGTTGGGCCCCGGAGGGAACTGGAACTGGAATCCGAACCGGCTCATACACTGCTCAACAAGGATTTTCTGAGCTTTCGAACTATTGATTTGGTTGGCCTGCGTCAGCTGATATGGATCGAGCGGTAGGCTGAACGTCCGCAGATCGTCGACGGCGAGCATCTGTCGGATTGGGGGCTCTCCACCACTGACGCCGTTATTGCCGCCGCCGGAATCACCGATCGCGCACCCTGAGAGGGAGACAGAAACTGAGAGTGAAGCGATCGCAGCCGCGATCCTCAACCGCATACTGGGCCTTCGCACGTTCCTTTAACCTCCACGCGGGTCGGGTGCGCCCCTGGAACGGGGGCGCACCCGAGCATCACTAATGCCACTCCCATCAGCTGGGCTATACGAGGCATCTGGTCGTTCATGCTGGGGATCCCAGCATCGCAACCAGTGTGTGGGACTGAGACTCCCTCCATGGCCACAGTGTAGTTGTGATCTTGGCAGGGGGAGCCCCAGCGGCCATGGTGTCGCACTGCATCTCTGTCATAGCGCCGTCTTGACGTAGTGGAGCCTGCCCTGTCCGCCATGCAGTCGCACACCCATGGCGACTCTCCTGCCCAGGAGGCGACGGACAGGTATGGGTTGTCGTAGACCCTCGCCGGGCAGGCGTCCCACTGCCAGACGGGCATGCTGATCTAGGCACTACTCAGTGATTGAACGCTAGATCTTCTAGGGCGGGAGCTTCAGCACCCGCCCGCGACGAGTTCGTGGGAGGAGAACTTGTCGTTCAACGAATCTCCAACGTAGCCAGTCTTGACCAAGGGCGCATATCCGGAGCGCGCACCGCCATAGAAGTGTTCCGTGTAGAAGCACGCGGTGTACGACGTGATGTTGTTAAGCGAGCTCACCGCGTCGTGAAGGCGGTATCCATTGTTGAAGGTGTCGCCGTCGTGGTAGGTGTAGTTGCTATTGGTAGTGTTGTAGGCCCCGCCCCTGTAATTCAGGGATTGGTGAAGCGAGAGATCGGCTTGTGCGGGAACGGCCAACACCGACGCCCCTGCGAAGCCGGCCGCTACGGCCGTAGCTAACACGCTAACTCGAATTCGCACTGCCTGCTCCGCTCTCTAGGTCCGATAAAGGGCGCCTTGAACCTTCCATCGCCCCATGCAGTTTGAATTAGGCTGGCCAGCTTGATCGATCCGCCGAGGAAACTAGCATGAAGCGCACCGTTGCCGCTGTCCCGCCGACGGACGGGAGTGGAACTTGGGGTGTCGACCGACGTGAGGCTGCGTCACTCACGTGCGAAGCGGCGTCCAGTTTGGACGTTAAGCGCTGGTTCGGAGTTCACCGTCTGCAACGATTACGCTTCGGTAACGAAAGGGTCGTTAGCCCATGGTGACGGTCGCACGGCGACTCAGTATCGATCCGAGCGGCGCGGTGGTGGTCTGACCGGTCATTGGTAGCGCTGCGAGTATGGGAACGGACTCGGCGGTGAGGATCAGTCCCCGAAGTGGACCGGTCGGTGGGTGTCACTGTCGTACACCGTCTGGCCGTCGAAGTACCCCACGATCTGGCCGCGTTGGGAGTAGAGCCACTTGCCATCGCGTCGTGCCCACCAGGTACTGTCACCGACGAGCCAGTAGTCGCGGCCGTCGGATGTCCACGCGAACGGTCTCCCGCCGTCGTAGGCGTACAGCCAAGTAGTCATGGCATCGAGGGTAATGAGCCATTTTCATCGTGGGTAGCGGGCTTCCTCGGCGGCTTGGAGGACGAGGATGGCCTGGACGATCGGGGTGGCGCGGCGGGGGCAGCAGCGTAGTTTGGTCAGGATCTTCCACGTCTTGAGCGTGGAGACGGCGCGTTCACCGAGGGCTCGGATCGTGGCGTGGTGCCGGTTGACGGACTTCTGCCGGCGGGACAGTCGGGTGCGGCGGCGTTTGAACGGGGTCCAGACGGTGCCACGGGCGCCTTGGTAGCCCTTATCGGCGAAGGTCAGCACGTCTGCGTTGGTCAGCGCGTCGATGATGCAGTGGGTTCGGGCTGCGGTCAGGTCATGGACCGAACCGGGCAGCGCCGGGGAAGCCCAGACGAGCCGGCCAGCGGCATCGGCGATGACCTGTACGTTCACGCCGTGGCGCTTGTGTCTCCCGGAGTAGTAGGGCCGCTGGTCGGCGACCCGGTCGATCGGGATCAGGGTGCCGTCCAGGATCGCGTACGCCAGCCGGCGGATCCGTTGCATGGCGGTGGCCAGGTCGTCGGCGGCTGTCGCGAGCAGGGCTATCGCTTCCTGCACGTAGCGCCAGGCGGTGGCGACGCCGATCTCGATGCCGGCAGCGAGTCGGGTGTAGGTGTCGCCGTTGCGCAGGTGGGCGAGAGCCAGTAGCGCCTGTCGATCGGGATCGAGGCGCCGCCACCGGGATCGGCGCTGCTTGCGGTGGCCGCGGATGCGTTCGGCGAGGTGGTTCAGGGTGCGGCTGGACAACGGAATCGTGGCGGGGTAGGACAGCATGGCGAGGCTCCCGGTCGGGGCTTCGAGTCTTGGTCGACAGCTGCCCTACCTGGAGCCTCGCACCCATCGATCACCGGGCCTGCCACACCCGCCCCGAGCTGCAAGATCAGCTTGAAAAAGGCTCAATGCTGACGCCCGACATGCCAGCCGGCGCCGTCTAGCTCTCGTCGGTCCTTGAAACGGGCTCGCCGCTATACGGGGTCTTTCCGGCTGCGGCTCAAGTACTACGGCATCAGGCGGAGCCGACCTAGTTCCATTCGTGATCAAGGATGGAGTACAGGAGGGAGTCCCTCCAAGCGCCGTTGGGGAAGACGTGGTCTGCCGGTGGTGCAGCCGGTGAAGGATCCGCCGACCACGGCGATGCGCTGTTGCGGGCCTCTGCGGCGACAGACCGGTCGGGATGGCAGTGGTTCCGTCGGCGGGGTGGCCGAGCGGGTGAGCGGTAGCAGTGTCATCGGGCTCCTTCCAAGCAGGGGAGCCCCGGGCACGGCCACGCGGCCGTGCCCGGGATGCGCGAATTGCGCGGGTGGCCGGGCATCGGCCTGGTTCGTGCGATGTCAGACAGCGAGGTCAGCGGCGGTGCGTGGGCCTCACCGAGGTCGTGAGCGGCGTCGCGGCGACGGCGGACGTGCGCCGCGTTGCACCGCCTGATCTCGGGTCCGGTTTCTGTGCAAGCCCCCGGCCCCGCTCAGCTCGCATTGGGGGCGCTCATGGTCAGGCGTGTTCGAGTGCGGTGACGGCGGCGTCGGCGATGGCGTCGACCGCCTGGATCGGGTCGTCGACCAGCAGGGTGGTGGTGTGGGTGAAGGTGTGCCCGGTCAGGTCGGCGGGGCGCAGCCACAGCACCGCGCATCCGGTTTGGTGCAGGGTGGTGATCAGCCGTTGCGCGGGGTCGGTGTTGGGCAGGTCGCCGTCGGAGACGACGGCGAGCATCCGCAGCCTGCCGGGTTGGCGCAGGTGTAGCAGCTGATCGGCGAGTTTGACCGCGTCGAGGAACGCGGTGGTGCCGCCGACCGCCTGCATCTCGAGGACGTGGGTGGGGTGTTGGCGGGGCGGCACGAGCAGGGTGGCGCGGCTGCCGAATCCGATCATGGTGGTGGTGGCCTGGTTGGTGCGGGCGGCGTGGGCGAGGATCCATCCGGCCGAGGACATCGGCGCCGCGTAGGGATGCATCGAGAAGGACGTGTCGACGAGCACGGCCAGGTGCAGGGTGGGCTTCGGCGGCGGGAGTTGGGCGCGGCGCTGCCAGGGTGTGGCGGTGGGCATGCTGCCGGCGGCGATCTGCGCCTTGGCGGTGATGGCGTGTCGGGTGCGCAGCCGCCCGGGCGGTATCGAGCTGGGCCGGGTGTCGGGTTCCGGTTGGTGGGTGCGGGCCCGGCGCAGCCGCTCGGCGAGGTGGCGGGCGGCGGTCCGCTCGGCGTCGGTGGGGTCGCGGCGCGTCCAGTACGCGGGCGCCCCGTGCCGGGATTGAATGTGGCGGGCGGCGTACTCGGTGGTGGTGAGTCCGGCGGCGTGCGCGAGGTAGTCGGACAGTGCCTGGGCGAGCTGGCCGGCGAATACGCCGGGATCGGGCCGCGGCGGTTCGGGCTGCCGGTGGGGGTCGATGCCGAGGATGCGGCACCACCGCCACGCCAGGTCGATCATGGTGTCGGCGTCGGTGTCGTCGACGGCGTGGGCTTGGCGCCACACGTCGCGCAGTTCGCGCAGCTTCTTGCGGCCGAGGACGGTGGTGACGGCGGCGCGCACCCCCTTGATGTCCTTGGCGGTGATGATGCGGGCGTCGACGCGGGCCAGCAGCAGGGCGGCGAGGTGGGCGGCGTGCCAGGCGTCGTCGACCGGCGCGTCGCCGGGGTCGAGCAGGGTGGTGACGGTGTGGCGCAGCCAGCGGCGGTCGCCGCGCCGTCGGCTGCGTTGCCGGTTCTCGGCGCGGGACTCCTCGATCAGGTCGGCGACGTTCGCGACGACCGGCGGGGTGCCGGCGGGAGTTGTCCACAGGCTGTGGGTGGCGTGGGCGGCTTCGTGGACGAGCAGGCCGTAGGCGGTCGGCACGATCCGCTTGTGGCCGGCGCGGCGGGGGTTGGTGATGTCGGGGGCGCCGATGTGGGTGGCGTCGACCTCGATGCGGCGGGCGTCGGGGTAGAAGCAGGCGGGGGCGCCGCCGCCCGCGCCGGGGGCGACGGTGACGGTCAGGTCGGTGCGGTCGGTCAGAACGGGGATGTGTCGGGTCCAGGCGTCGCTCCACGGATGCCAGTCAGGAGCGCTGGCCGCTGAGGTGACCGGGCCGGCACTGCGATGAGTGGAGGGATGAGCCATCAGGTGTTGTCCTTCCTGGGAAATCGATTAGCGCTGTTTGCCGAGGGTCAGTGGGGTGATGTCTGCGCCGAACCGCGCGCGGAGGGCGGCGAGGACCTGTTCGCGGTCCTCCTGCGGGGCCCGGCCGACGAGGTTCGCCACCGCCGCCGCGGCTCCGAGGGTCTTGCTGACGCGGGTGAAGCCGAGCAGCTCGCGTAGTTGCGGCGCCCAGCTGACCCGCCCATCCGCCAGGTCCTTGTTGAGTGCGATGGCGGCCTCGATGGCGGGGCGGGGGACGCCGAGGTGGCGGGCGAGGTCCCAGTCGGTGGTGACCTCGATGTGCACGTCGAACCGCGACGCCAATGCTTCGGTGAGGACGGCGCCGTGGACGCCGGGGTTGTGTCCGGCGATGACGTAGAACCCGTCGGCGGCTTCGACGCGTTCGTTGCGGTAGCCGGGGATGGTGATCACGCGGCGGCCGTCCATCGCCGGGTACAGCACGGCGAGGACCTTCGGCGGGATGAGCGTGGCGTCGTCCACGAGCAGGGCCCGGCCCTCCCGCATCGCCGTGACGAGGGGTCCGTAGACGAACTCGAAGCCGCCGTCCGGGAGGGGGATGAAGTTGCCGAGGAAGTCCTCCACGACGGTGTCGCCGGTTCCGGCGACGGTGAGCAGGTCCGGGAAGGCGGCCTCGACGAGGGCGGTCTTGCCGGTGCCCGGCGGGCCGTAGAGCAGCACCGGGATGCGCTTGTCGCGCAGCCGGCGCAGCACGTCCACATCGGTGGCTCCGGCCAGCTTGCGCGGGAAGTACAGGTCACCGTTCGGGCGGGTGACCGGCTGCCGCCGTCCCGTCCTACGGCCTTGGCGGGGCGTGCGCGGGGCGGGCGGTGGCATGGTTCCGGCGGCGTCGATTCCGGCCTGGGTGATCTGGAAGCGGTGCGGCCGGGTCTGGTGGGTGGCGTATCCGGCGTCGGCCATCCTCCTCAGCGCCTCGAAGACAGCGCCGGTCGACGGGGCGGAGATGGCGTTCGTGACCTCCCCGACGGTGAGTATCTGGTCCGGGTTCGCGGCAAGGTGCGCTGCCACCTTGTGGTAGAGGTAGCCGGGGCGCCTGCCACCGGCCGCCGTGGACGGGGTGGCAGAGGGAGTCGTGGGATCCATGCGGGTCCTCCTGTCATAAGGGCCCGCGCACCCGCCTCCGGGTGCGCGGGCGGTGGTGCGGTGTCCGCGCGGCGGAAACGGGCAGATGCTGGAACAAGCCCTGATGGCAAGGGCCGGTCAGCAACCTGCGTGAGGTGGTCACGGAGACAGGCAGCCCCAGCTGGGGCTGCCTGTCGAGGTGCCGCCGCCGACGGTGGGCGACGACGAGGAACCCACCCGGTCGGGTTCGATCTCGTCGATCCGGGACCGGGGGCCTATCTGCGGCGGAGGATGAGCTCCCGGTCGTGTCGTCGGGAGACGGTCAGGGCCTCAGCCCACCTGCGTGTCACAGGTCGCGGGCCAGGTGCACCAGCCGGGTCAGCCCGGTGGCGATGCGGGTGGTGCGGATCCGGGGTGGCGGCGCCGCCCAGGTGTCGACGTTGGGTGCTTGTGCACCGCGCGCCCGCAGGACCCGGTAGAGCCGAAGGTCGATGTCGACGGCGGCGACGAGGCGCGTCGCGACGCGGGCGGACGCGGGGGCTTGGGCGAGGTCGCCGTGCCGGTAGCCCGGCCCCACCGGGCCGGCCCACGCTTCGAAGACCATGGCGAAGCCGATGCAGCGCCGCCCGTCGTTGTGCAGCCACCCTTGCAGGACCTGGCGCATCGGCGGGCTTGCGGCGTGCTCGGCCAGGCGGTGCAGGATCACCGCTGGTGCATTGCTCTGGTCCCCGTCGGCGAGGTTCGGGTTATGCCAGACGCTGGGGTGGAACAGGTCGGCATCGACGTAGACGCGGTGCGGGTGCACCGCCGTCGGCCTGTCGAACAGGCCGATCAGCTCCGGGGACAGGTCCCACCCGTGCCGCTCGTGCAGCGCTTCGACCTCGGTGAGCGTGCGGGTGAGCATGTCCTGCGTACGTGGCTGCAGCATGTGAGCCTCCTGAAGAGATGAAGGGATGTGGGGGGGCGCGCTGCGTCAGGGACGTTGCGCTCCGGCCGCCGGTGTGGGATCGGCGGCCGGTGGCCAGAGGGCCCGGCGGCTGGTCCAGCCGATCTCCTCGGCGTAGCTGTCGGCGGAGCGGCAGATCCGGCACCAGGTGGTGGTGTCCGTGCCGTAGCCGGCCATGGACGGCGCTTCGTCGTGGGCGATGTCGTAGCCCGTCGCCCCGCACACCGTGCACCTGACGTCGTCCGGCCCGTGCGGCTCGAACACCTCCGGCCCAGCAGCGTCGCCCGCGCCCCGCTGGCGTCGCAGCGCGGTGGTCGGCGGGTCGGCGTGGCGCCATGGCCAGCGGTCGTCGGCGAGGCGGTACCAGCCGTCGGCGTCGCCGGTGATTCGTCGCATCCTGACCGGCGTCGCCTCGCCCCGCCGGGTCAGGCGGCCCGTGGACATGCCGGCCGCGCGGACCATTAGCACCTCCATGCCTTTGCCGTAGTCGCGCAGCACCAGCAGGTCGGCCGGGCGCTGCGGGAAGGACGCGGCGCGGGCGTGCGCATCCGCGGCGATCCGCGCGAGGGTCTGCGCCGTGAAGCGGGCAACCGCGAAGCCGTGGCGCTGGTAGCCGTGGGCTATCTGCCCGGGGTAGGGGCCCAGGTCACCGGTGGCGAGCCAGGCGGGGGTCCAGACGGCGGTGTCCGGGACGGTGTCGGCGTCGTAGGTGGCGGCGGTGCGCACGCGTGGCGGGGCGGACGTGTCGATCACGAGCCACCGGTGTCCCTGCCGGGCGGCGGCGCGCAGCCGGTCCAGCAGGGATGTGCCGTCCGAGCCGGGCGCGGTCAACGGTTGCCGGTACAGCGGCTGCGGCCCCTGCGGGGCCGGTGGTCCGTCGCGGTGGACTGCCGCGATCATGACGGACCGAGGACGCGGCGCGTTGACCGGCGTGAACCACAGCCGCGGGTCGACGACATCGACGACAAGCCAGGGCTCCGCCGTGCCCGCACGGTGGCCGGCCATCGTCTCGTCGGCCTGGCCGAGCGATGCCCGCAGGTCGAACCAGAGCTGTCGCACGTACTACTCCTTCCCACATGAGAGAAGCCCTCGGGCCGGGGATGGCCGAGGGCTCGGGGATGTCAACGGATCGCCCGCCGGGTGGCGGGTCGTACCTCGCCGTAGCGTCCGTGGCTAGGGCTTGCCGAAGACGCGGTCGCAGCGTCGGAGGTCGACCGGCAGCCACGGCAGGCCCCAACCGATCCGGTATCGGCCCTCGACGGGCCTGACGCGGTGGACGCCGCCGCCGAGGGACAGGGGACGGGCGACGGTGAGGGTGTGTCCGTCGAAGTCGACGCTGCGCCAGTCACCGCCGACGTAGTCGGCCATCGCGTCGAGAGTGTCGGCCAGAGCGGTCACGGCTTCGGCGTCGAGAGTGAGTTCGTAGGCGCCGTTCCACCAGCCGGCGACCGTGGCGACGTAGCCCTGGTGGTATCGGTGGACGCCGGGGGCCGGCTCGTAGCGCAGCCAGGGCCCGGAGAACACGGCGGTGCTGCCGCGCGGGGGCTGGTAGTCAGGAGTGGGCATCGACCACCGCCACCGACCAGTCGGCCGGGTTGAACCGGGGGCGCACCCGCTGGCCTGCGTGGTGCCCTCGCAGCGGCCGGCCCGGCGGGGCGGGCGTGCGCCGTGGTGCCGGTCTCGCCGGGTCCGGCTGGTGTCCGTCGCCGCCGAGCCGGGCGATGGTGTACCGGGGGTCATCGAAACCGTCGATGACGACGTACAGGTGCGAGCCCATCTCGTCGGCCAGCGTGGGCGCGGCGGTGATGATCTTCCCGGGGTTCCGCGGTCGTGCGTCTTCGTGGTCGGCGTCGTCAGGCATCAGACCTCGCTTTCAGTCGGATTGGCTGAGGTGTTGGGCGGAGGTGGCGCGCTGGGGATGGCGCCGGCGATGCGGTCGCAGTCGTAGGGGTGCACCGCGATCCAGGTCCAGGCGCGGCCCATCACGGTGTAGCGGCCGTCGGCGTCGGGGGCGATGCGGTCGATGGCGTCCGGGTCGTCGTGCACCCGGGTCTCGTCGGCGACGATGACGTCACCGTCGAACCGCAGCCGGGCCATGGATTCGTCGACCATCTGCTCCAGGCGCTCGCCGGTGATGCCGTCGGCGGCGAGGTGCCGCCGGTAGCGGTCGCGGGCGGCCTGCTGGTCGGCGACGATCGCCTCGGCGACCTCCCGGGTGCAGGTGAACACCGCCCACCCGTTCCACGTGTCGACCAGCGTCCCGACGAACCCGACCGGGATGCGCAGCTGCCCGTCCGGGTTCGACGTCCACGCCCAGTCGCCGGCGAACACGCCCGGCCGGCCGAGGCGCACCTGGTCGGGGTACACGTGGCTTAGGTCCCGGTCGTCGCCGTCGGGGTGCAGGATCATGCGGCACTGGCGGGCCGCCTCGGCTTGCGCGGCGTCGTCGTAGCCGTCGCACCACGCCCACCGCGCCTGGTCGCACTGCCGTGCGGTGAGCTGCTCCCATGCCGGGGAGCCGGCAGGCGTGTGCTCGGCGTACCGGTCGGCGTCGTCGGCCAGGAGGTACCGGTCGGCGGTGGGCAGCCCGTCGAGAACCGCCGGGTCGACCTCGTCGACGCCGGCCAGCACCTTCCGCGCCACCGCGGTGACGTCGCCGCGTGCCCGGCCGCCGAGGACGTGCTGCGCCCACCAGGCGGCGGCGTCCCGTCCCGCCGCCTCGCCGGCCGCTCGCAGCGCGTCAAGGACCTGTTGCCAGTTCTCGCCGGTGCGCGGGGCGGGGATGCGGCGGGCGCGGTCACCCTCGCCGAGCAGCAGCGACAGGCGCGATCCGCTGTCCCACTCGACGTCGAGCACCTGCGTGCGCGGGTCGTAGCGGCGCACGGTGCCCTCGTCGCCGGGGCGGAGCCGGGTGTGCGGGTCGGTGGTGTGGTCGAGGGCGACGCGGTCGCCGGGCTGGTAGGTCACCGGCTCGCTCCTTCACTGCGAATGGGTAGCAGCCACCACGACCAGTCGGGCACGTCGACGTCGAGCAGCAGCAGGCCGTCGGTGTCGCGGCGCAGCCGATGCGGGCCCCGCCCGTGCGGCCAGACAAGGTCGAACTCGGTGCCCACCTGGCGCAGCCGCGGCTCGCGTTGCCCCGCCTGCTCGGGGGTGGGGGCGGTGGCGGCGCAGACGGCGTGGGCGGTGGTGTCGCCGAACCGCAGGACGGTCGCGGCATGTGGGTGTTTGGCGAGGCAGATCTGCGCGTCCAGGCCGGCGCGGGCGTCCGGCAGCCACAGGTGGACGGGGTCCCAGCGGTGCCCGTGGGTGGTGTAGCCGCCGCAGCCGAGCACCGTCGCGCCGGCGTCGGGGTCGAGCGGGTGGTGGCTGTGCGGCAGCCACCGGCCGTGGCGGGTTGCCTCGTGCACGACGACGGTGTCGGTGGCGACATCGACCAGGTACATCCACTCGAGGTAGCCCTCGACGGGGGCGCTGATCTGGCCGCGGCGGATGCCGTCCTGCAGAGCGGTGGTGAAGCCGACGCCGGGCACCGGCCGTTCGCGGTCGGCCCAACCGGTACGAGGCGCGGCGAGGTAAAGCCTGGTCCAGTCGTGGCGCAGCAACGCGTCGGCCAGGGCCAGGGTGTGTCGGGTGAAGGTGTGCTGCCAGATGCGCCGCAGCAGCGGCAACACCTCATCCGGGCTGCCACCGTCGTGCAGCAGCCGGCCGGCGTAGGCGCCGCTGGAGGCGGTGACGCCGATCAGGGTCAAGCAATTCACGAGGAACCTCCATCAACAGTGCGGTGCCGCCCGCTCGCGCGGACGGCGCAGTGGACTTGCGTGATCCCGCCGCCGATCCGTCGGCGGCGTGGTGGGTGCGATAGCTGGGCGGAGAAGCGCGACGGTCGGTAGACGGCGGCGTCGGCTTCACGCCGGTGGCGCCGGCAGCGCACGGTTCACCGATTCGGGGCGTCGCCGACTCACACTCGTGCCGGTGTTGGACCCGCTGGAACCGTCGGAGTTCGCCGTCTGGCGGAGCTGGGGACGGGCTCCGGGCGTTCGGGGTAGCGGATTCGCTGGCGGTGACGGCCGGAGGGGTTGGTCGTTGTGTTTAGTCGTGGCAGCCCTGCATGCAGCCGTCTGGGCTGCAGGGTTGGCCGTCGGCCATCCGGGCGATGGCCTGCCGATCGCCGGGGTCGTCGACAAGTTCGCTGATCGGCCAGCCGAAGCCGTCGGCGAACACGGCGAGCTTCGGCGCCCCGTACATCGGGTAGTCGGCGGTGTCCATGGCGGCTGCGACGTCGTCGCGGCCGAGCAGCCAGGCCAACTCGGCGAGTTTGTCGACTGAGCGGCTCGCCGAGCCGCTGCGATGGTCGAGGATCTTGCCGATCGCGAACCGCAGGTACCAGCGGGCATACGACTCGGTGTCGCTGTGCTGGCTCCACCGCTGCTGGTCCCACTGCTGAGCGGTCGTCTCGGGGCTGAGGAACTGCCGGGCGTGGTCGAAGTCGAGCGCTTCCACCAGCACCTCCTCGCGGAATCCGAACAGGTCCCCACCGCTGGCGCGGACCGCCCGCACCCGGGCAGCGATGTCGTCTTGAGAACGGATGGTCATACTTTTCTTTCCTCACAAGGCGGTTATTAATGGGTAATTCGGCGTACGGCTGCCAGGTCCGGCAGCCACGTGCCCAGGCGGCTGATCTTGACGACGTCGCCGCTGTGCGGGGCCTGCACGATCAGTCCTTGGCCGAGGTACATGCCGACGTGGCCGGGGCGGCTGGTGCTGCCGCGGCTGCCGGGGATGAACAGCAGGTCCCCCGGCCGCAAGTCGCGGAAATTGGTCACCGCGGTACCTGCGTGGATCTGCTCGCTGGTGGTGCGGGGAATCGCGATGTCGGCGGCCCGGTACGCCTGCTGCATCAGCGAGGAGCAGTCGCACTGGCGGGCGGGGATGCCGGAGTGGGGTGCGGTGCAGTCTCCGCCGAAGGTGTAGGGGGTGCCGCGCTGCGCCAGGGCCCATCCGATGGCGGTGACCACTTGCGGTGGGGCGCCGGGTGGCAGGGTGAATCCGGCCGGCAGCGGCACCTGGTCGGCGCCGGGCTGGCCGTCGCCGCCGTCGAACAGGCACAGCGGGTTGCTCATCGCCTGCTCCAGGTCGCCGCCGACGGGCCCGGCGGGGGTGCCGCCGGTCAGGACGCGGACCAGGGCGATCGCGTCGTCCTCCCACTTGGCGTAGGCGCCGGGGAAGGCGGAGCGCTGCACGGCCTGAGCGGCGTCGGTCAGCGCCATGGCCTGCCACCCGTCGACCGCGAGGAGCGCCGTGTAGAACTTCCCGGCGGCGTAGCGGGGGTCGCGGAGTTGGGCGGGTGTGCCCCAGCCTTGCGAGGGGCGTTGCTGGAACAGCCCGACGGAGTCGCGGTCCCCGCCGGGCAGGTTACGCAGGGTCGATTCCTGCATGGCGGTGGCCAGGGCGATGACCCAACCCCGAGGCGGGACCCTCCGTTCTGCTCCGACGGCGACGATCACGGCGGCGTTGGCCGTCTGTTCGCTGTTCCACCCGCCGGCGCCGCCAGGCGGTGGGGACACGGCGAGGGTGGGCAGCAGCGGCTGCCCGTCCGGGCCGACCGCCTGGTAGCAGCCGGCCGACGCGGTGCCGCCACCGGTGAACAGGGCCCCGAGCCCGCCCGCGCACAGCACCAGCACGGCGATCACCCCGGCGGCGATCGCCGCGAGAGCGCGGGCGCTCACCGCGGTGCTCCCGCCGCCGATCGCGGCCCGCACCGCCCCTGCGCACCCTGGTCGCTGGTGCTGGGGTTCAGGCAGGCGACGAGCTGATAGGTGCCGAGCCGGGTGCCGTCGCTGCTGTGCACGCCGATCGTGGCGGTGTCCGCCTCGATCAGGTACACCCATTCGACGTCGAGGTGCCCGGCGTGGCACAGCGGGAACACGGTGACCGGTTCCGGCGCGTCGACGACGCCGTTGGTGGTGGAGGCCAGTGTCATGCCGACGCCCGGCACCGCCTGCTGCCCGGCGAACGCGGAACGGGTGGTGGCGGTGGTGTCCGGGTCGAGGTGCTCCCAGTCGTTGGCGAGGATCGCGGTGGTCAGCGCGGCGGTGTCGTGGTGGGCGTGACGGGACCAGATCGCGGCCAGGGTGGGCAGCACGACTGCGGGGTGGCCGTCGAAGAGCACGTACCGGGCGTGCACCAGGTGCGGGGTGTCGGGGCTGACGGCGCCGATGTAGCAAGGGGTGCCCATGAGGCTGAACTCCTTAACTCGAACGCGGTGCGGGAGCAGGCGCGTGGGTGTCACGGCTGGTGGTGCCGCGGCGGCCCCCGCCCCATGGCAGGGGCGGCGCGCCGCAGATCGAGGTGGTTGTCGGCTGCCGGCCGCCCCGGGGGCAGCGGACGGACGTCGTCGGCCAGGCCTGTCCTGGCGGCCGGCTTATGCGGACTCGTGCGGGCCGGGACCGTCAGCCCTATCTCGAGCCGTCGCTGCCGCTGCGGCTGTAGCGGGCGGTGGCGGCCAGTAGCGCGACCAGACCGGGATGGGTGGCAGGGGTGTCGGCCGGGTCGGGGCTGTCGTCGACGAGCAGCAGCGGGTGGTCCTCGCCGCGCAGGCGGGTGAGCTGGTAGACGCGCCCGTCGATGTCGACGGCGTCGACCCGGCGGACCTGTCGTGGCTGCCCATCGGCGGTGTGGATGTCGTCGTAGCAAACGGCCCAGGCCACCAGCCGCGCGTCCGCTGTGGTCGCGCGGATTCGGCTGATGATGGTGTCGAGCGTGGTCTGGTACGGCGTGGGTGTCGTGGGCTCGTCCAGGCTGCTGGCGAGGCGATGCAGCAGCGCCGGCAGCCCGGCCGGTTCCTTGAGCAGGTCGCGGGGATGCAGCGGAAACTCCAGGCTGCGCATCTTGCGCCGTCGCCGCGGGGAAACGGGGGCCAGGAGCCAGTCGTGAACAAGCAGCAGCGTCGGGGGGTGACCCCATCCCATCTGGTCTGCGTCGGCGTCGGCCGCGATGAGGCAAGCGGTGAGAGTGTGGACAGCTTTGAAGGACAACACCGAGGTCTCCCTGGTCAGGGGTGATAAGGACGAAGGACCCCGCAGCCAGGGCGGCTGCGGGGTCCTCGGGTCGGAAGGTGTCGCGGGTGCGTCAGCGGTGGTGGCGGTCGCGGCTGCGCACTGTCGGTGTGCGGTGAGGCAGGTACTCGCGTACGCCACCGCCGGCGCGTTTCGCCTCGTACATCGCGCTGTCGGCCTGCGTGAGCAACTGCCGTGGGCTGGCGTTCGGGTGGTGGACATGGGTGTAGCCGACCGAGGCCGCCACGTGGAGGTCACCGTTGACGACGCGGATGGAGTTGTCGGCGATCACCTGCCAGGCGGCGTGGGCTGCGGCGGCGGTGTCGTCGGGGCCGCCGATGACGAGCAGCGCGAACTCGTCGCCGGAGAGCCGAGCCGCAACCCGCACCGGGGTGGGAAGGCTGGCCAGGCGTCGGCCGACCTGGTTGAGCAGGTCGTTGCCGACCTCATGGCCGAAGGTGTCGTTGACGTCCTTGAACTGGTTGAGGTCCAGCAGCACCACCCCCACCGGCGCGTTGTCGGCGAGGGCGGCGCGCAGGCGGGTGAGGAACAGCCGACGGTTGGGCAGGCCGGTGACGTCGTCGTGATTGGCCTCGTGGCGGGCCGCCCACAGGGCTCGTTGCTGCCGCCAGTACGCTGCCGCGGCCACGGCGAAGCCGGCGAGGATCCCGCCGAGGGCGGTGACTACGGATTGCAGGGTTTGAGACACTGAGATCGCTCCTTGTGTACGAAGGAGCACCGGGGGCGGGCGGGTAGCGGTCAACTTCACGCCCGCCCCTGGGCTGCCTTGCTGGTGTGGATGCCCGCCGGCTACGGGTTGGCGGGGGCGAGTTGGAAGGTGGCGGGCTTGTCGACGGTCCGCACGGCCTTGCCGTCGTTGACCAGCTTGTCCGCGGCGTTGACGACCGCGCCGGCGCTGGCCTTCTTGGCGTCGGTGCCGGCGTTCGCGGCGTCGATGAGCTTGCACAGATCGCTGGTCTTGTAGGCCCGGTCGGGATGCGCTTCGAGGATGTCCAGCACCGCCCCTCGCAGGGAGCCTTTCGTCCGCCGGCTGCGTGCGGTCGAGGTGCCTGAGCCTGCGGACTCGGCGCCAGCTTCCGGCTCGCGGCGGTCAGGCGCCGGTTCGGCCTGCTGGGCGTCCCCGTCTGCCGATGGAGTGCGTTCCTCGTCCCCGCCAGGCGGTGCGGGTGCGTCCGGCGGAGCGGCCGAGTCGACAGGTTGTCCGCCGCCAGCCGGGTTGTCCGGCTCCGGCGCGGGCTGCTCGGGTGGCTCCGCCGCGTCGGCAGTTACCGCAGGGGCGTCGGGGGTGTCCGCCGTCGCCTGCGCCGGCTCGCCGGGCAGCACGTCGTCAGCGGTGTGGGTCGGGAGCGCGGCCCGGTCGGCGCCGACGGTGGCGCGGCCGGTGTCGGTCAGCCGCCACACGGCACGGTTGTCCTCGGTGCGGATGCGTTCGGCCAGCCCGGTCTGCTCCCAGGCGCGCAGCTTGGCCGTGGCGGTGGAGTAGCCGAGCCCGGCCTTGTCGGCTACCGCTGCGGCGGTGGCCTCTCCGAGTTCGCCGAGCGCGGCGAGGACCTTGAACATGGCGTGTGCGGGTACGGGTTGTGCGTCGGTCATGGGCATCTCCCCTGGGTGGGTGTGAGGTCAGCACTGATCCACGCTTCGAACGCGGCGCTGATCAAGTGCAACGGACCGGATCTCGGGACCACTGCCGTCTCCGGTTCGTGTGATTGCCAGCGATAGATGGCGGCTACCAGCGATAGATGGCGGGACGGCGCTGCCGGCACCTCGCTGGCTCTCTGCCGTCTCGTTGGCTGGTGGCTCCGATCGAGGACTCAGCCGGCGTTACTGCGCGACGCTCGGAGGGTTGTCGATGTGTTCGCCGAGTTGTCGGACGAACGGATCGAGGCGGTCGCGGAGTTGTCGGAAGTGACCGTAGGGCGAGGGCCGTAGCAGGTGCTGCCAGCGGGTGTGGACGTAGTGGACGTCTTCGCCTCCGGGCCGGGTGGCGTGGATGTCGGGGCGGACGGCGGGGGCGTAGATGTGATCGCCGTGGGTCAGCTCGGTCCATGCCCAGGTGCTGGCGAGTCGGCGTTTGCCGTCGCCCCAATGGGTGTGGGGCACGAGGCGGTTCTTGATCAGTTGGCCGGGTAGTCCGTCGATGAGTTCCTGCCATTGGTCGGGCGGGATCTCCCAGGTGCGAAGTGCGTCGCGGCGTCGGCCGTAGTCGATCAGGTCCGTGGTGGTATTGAGGTGTTCGACGAGGTTGCCGACGGCGTGGTCGAACCGTTCGTGGCGGGAGGTGGCGGCCAGCGTCTGGTGGGTGACGCGGAGCGCGTTGTCGGCGGCGAGTCGGGGGATGCCGAGATGGGCCGCGGCGTCGATGAGGGTTCCGCCGGTTGTGGCGTGCGCGAGCCGGATCACGAGGACGTGCTCCAGCAAACGCGGTTTGAGGTCGGTGAACTCGTCGAGGCAGTCGAGCCACTGTTCGGGTGGGCGCTGCGGGATGTACTGGATGCCGAAGCGGACCGGCAGCGGCGCAGGTAGGCGCCGACGGGTGGAGTAGTGCGGGACGCCGGTGCGTTTGATGATGTGCAGCGCCCCGACTTCGGGCCCGAGCGCGGCTTGCAGCCCAGGTGAGCAGTAGCCGTCGCCGGGTAGGAACTTCCTGACCCATGGGCGGGTGCCCGGCCGGCACTCCAGCAAGGGTGCGGCGATGTCGCGGGCCGAGTCCGGGCTGTCCGCGTCGGTGATGCGTGCTGCCGCGATGAGCAGTGCCGCGGTGGTGGCGGCGTCGGCGGGTGGCGCGTCGTAGAGGGCGTTGTCGCGCGGGTATCGCTGCTCGCGACGGTCTTGGTCGATCTGGGTTTGGACGTTCTGGACGTGCCGGTCGATGAGGCCGGCGGCGTCCGCGGTGTCGGCCAGATGCCGGCTGGTGGGCCAGGAGGCGGTGATCAGGCAGGTGAGGATTCGCAGGTCGGTGACGTACTGGCTGGAGGTGGCCGGACTGCCGGCGCTGATCGTGGTCGCGTTGTCGGCGTTGAGGAGGGTCAGCAGCCGGTGTTGCAGGGCGAGCGGTGGCGCAAGGTCGTGGGAGTTCGTGGAGGGCGGTTCTTGGTCGAGTCGGTGACCGCAGGGGCCGATGGTGGGTCGCGGCTCGGGGCCGGGGGCTCGGCAGGCGGTGGGGTGCAGTGTGCTGTCTCCGCCGCGCGGGATCATCGCCGCGCCGGGGCCACGCGACAGCGCGGGCTGCGCGCAGGCGGGGCAGGTGTGTGCGAGTAACCGCTGGTGGGTGGGGCAGGCGAACACAATCGGTAGCCGCCAGAGCTTGTTCCAGCCGCCGCCGTGGTGTTGTTGGATGAGGCTGCCGTCCCCGGCCAGGCAGTGCGGACAGTATCGGCTGAACCGGGCGAACACCCAGCTTTCGCGGACGAACAGGCCGTGCACCAGGCGCCGGTGGTCGCGGCCGGTGCGGGCGAGATCGACCGGCGGATAACGGTTGGCGAGGCTGCCCAGGGTCAGGGCGGTGACCTCGGTGGTGCTGAGCCGGGTCGCGTGGGCGAACGCGGCGGCCGTTTCCGGGGTCAGGGCGAGCATGGTGCTGGCGCGGGCGGCGTTGGGCGCGAGCGCGAGGCCGGTGGCCTGTTGCAGCCGGGTGGGTGCCAGGCCGAGGCGGTGGGAGAGCCGGAGCAGGTAGCCGGGCAGCGACTCGTCGGGCAGCGGGTCGAGGCTGCGCGGCAATCGGCTGGTCACGCGGTCGATGCCGTCGGCTGGTCGCCGCTCGTGCCGCCGTGATCGTCGAAGACGGTGTTACGGCCCTTGCCCTTGCCCTTGCCGGCGGCTGGGGCCGGGCGCGGAGGGATGTCGGGGATCTCGCCGGCGGTGGTGTCGCGGCGGGCCAGGTTGCCGAGGTTGATGTCGATGGTGTCGAGCAGATCGGTGGTCAGGCGCTCGGCACCGGTGTCGATGGCGTGTGCGGCGCCGTCTTCGATGAGCCGTTCGAGGAGGCCGACGATCCCGCCGGTGCGGCGGAACAGGTACTCCGGCACGCCCCCGTCGGTGAGCATGCCCGGCTCGGCGCGCAGCAGCCGCAGGTTGTCCTCGATCCCGGCCAGGTGGGTGACCCACGCGGCGATGCTCGGCGGGGTGTCGTAGCGGAACGGGTCGAGGTCGATCAGGTCGAAGCGGCGTTCGGTCTGGGTGGCCGCCTCGTCGGTGAACGTGCGGGCGTGGCGGGGCTGAGCGAAGACGACCTGGCCGGTGACCCGGTCCCGGCGGCCTTCGCGCAGCAGCCCGGAGGCGGGAATGCCGACGCCGACCAGGACCAGGGTCAGGTGCATGCTCATCAACGCGCGGATCAGGTCGAGGGCGTCCTGGTCAGCCTCGCGGTGCATCCGCAGCCGGGTGATGTCATCCAGGATGAGGACCTTGGTGGCGTGGTCGTAGAGCGAGCCGCGCACGGCGTGGACCAGTTGCGGCAGCGTCATGCCTTTGTGGAGTGCGCCGTAGAAGTCGAGGATCGCCTGGCAGACGCTTTTCGGGGTGGCGGTGACCGGCGTCTGCACGTAGGCGACGGCGGCGTGCAGGTCCCGGGTGCCGGGCACCGCGTGCGGGTTGATTTGCTGGTGCAGGTCCAGCCACTGGTCTTCGAACGCGGCGGCGATCTCGCAGACCGTTTCGGTCTTGCCCTGGTAGCCACCGCCGTTGATCATCAGCCCGGCGCGGGTGGTCGGTTTGTGCTTGAGGGCGTTGTTGAACAGCCGGGAGCCCATCACCCGGGCGACCGTGGCGCTCATCGGGGTCTCTTGAATGGGCAGGTTCGCGTGGGTGGCGGCTCGGTGCAGGTCGTGCAGCACCCGCTGTCGCGGGCTCAACGTTCGCCACTGCGCCAGCGACAGCCGCGGTGCCGGCGTGAAACTGTGCCGGGTGGCCCGCCACTGGCTCCAACCTTCGGCGGTCTCCCGAGCAATCGCCGGACCGGGTAACGCGAACGCCGCGGTGTCCGGCGGCTCGCTACTCATCCGGCCTGCCCCGGCTCTGGCTCGTCGGCGGGAAGCAGGAACAGGCTGCGCCGCCGGAACGCGTCGCCGAGCCGTGGCGGAGGCTGCGGCCGGTCCGGCACCGCGGCCTCGCGGCGTCGTCGACGCTCGGCGTCCACCGCGGTCTGCACCTGCGCGACCCGGTCCGCCGGGCGTATCGGCACCACCGTCCCCACGTCCTGCCCGCATCCGGGCTCGGTCGCCACAGGCTTTTCGGGGCGGTCGGCGTGTGCGGCGGCGGCCTGCGTCGCCTCCCGGGCGTGCTCGGTGCGGTGCCGTTTGCCCGTTCCGGCTGCTGGGCCTGCTTGGGTGGGCCACTGCTGGACGGGCGTGACGTCGGCGAGGAGGTCCAGCAGCAGCGGCAACAGCTCCGCGTCGGAGCGGGGTTTCAGGCCGGCCTGACGGGCGTGCTCGAGAAGCTGCCGGGCTCGGGCGTCGGAGAACGACGGGATCTCGCCCTCGGCCGGCTGCCCGGTCCACCGCAAGGTGTGCCACTGCCCATTGCTGGGGTCGTGGAAGAACACGGTCCGCCGGTCTCGGGGATCGGAGCGCACGACCCACTTGCCTTTGTGGACGCCGCCTCGGGTCGATGGTTCGTTGCGGTAGTCGTCCAGGCCGGGTCCGTCGTACCACAGTCCGCGGATCTTCACCCCGCGTCGGCCGTGAATGCTGACATGATGCGCGGGCAGCAGCTCGTAGTACAGCTCCGGCGTAGGGATCTGCAACGCGAACCCGCCCTGGGCCATCGCGGCGGCGAACAACGTGTTCGGGCTGTGCCGACCACCCGGATCCCAAGCTGGGGCGTACTCGCCCAATACCCGGTTCTGCCAGATCTTCACCGACCAGGTCGCGACCAGGTGTTCCATCGCCTCGACCGTGAGCACGGCGTCGGCCTCCGGGTCGACGCCCCGGTCCGCGACATCGACGCCCTGGTAGCCCAGCAGGTGCTCGAACAGCAGGCTCTGTATGGCGCCGAACGCGCGTTCCACTGCCTGCTTATCCGTCGGGCGCAGCACCCGAGCTGGGAGTATGTTCGCGCCGATGACCCGCTGCACTTCCACCAGATTGTGGTTTTTGTAGACGGAGCCGTGGTCGGTCGTGACGGTCTCCGGGGCGAAGAACGGCAACGCGGCCACCGGGTATCCCGCGAACTCGGCCACCACCGCGGCCGGCACTCCCGGGTAGGGCCAGATCATGTCCTCGCCCCACCCGTCGCGCAGTGGCAGCGGTGTCATCACGTCCCGCAGCAGCATTGCCACGTCCACCGACGTGTCCGACACCAAGGTCAGCCGGAACGCCACCAACGAGTGGGTGTACACGTCCAACGCGATCGTCAAATGTGTCGATACCGGGTCGCCGAACACGCTCTCGCGGACCTTCACCGGCAGAATCGTGGTGTCCAACGCGATGACCTGCCCCGGCCGGTGCACCACCACGTGAGTCCCGGTGGGCTCGACCGCGGCGGCTGAGCGCTGATGGCGCTGCCGGGCACCGCCGGGACCGAACCATTCCCGCCACACCTGCCGCAGCGTCTCGTAGCACGGCACCTGGACCTGCTCGTCGTACTTCTCCCGCACGTACTGGCAGATCAACCGACGCCGCGCCGTCATGCTGATCCGCGACCGGTGCAGCGTCTCGGCCCGCACCGCGAAGATCGCCTCCCGGATGGGTTCGGTGATGCTCGACCGCCCACCGCTGCGGCGTACCCAGCTGCCCAGGATGGCTCCGGCGACCCCGAACCGGCGGCAGTCCGCGCCCAGCCGCTCCAGCGTGCGCAGGCTGACATGGGCGAACCCGAGCCGCCGCGCATCCTGCGGATCAAGGGCTTGGAGTTCGGCCACCTTCGCCAGTCGCCGCGCGGTCAACGTCGTGGCGTCCGGGTCGTAGCAGGCGCGGGGCTCACCCGGTCCTGGCCGCAACGGATCACCACCACGGAACCCGGTCTCCACCTCCAGCACGTGTGCCAGCCGGACCAGCGCCAACTCCCGCTGATCTTGGGTCAGGTCGGCCAGCGTGACCGGTTGGCGGGCCGCCGAGTCTGTCCCCACGGTCGTCGCGCCTACCGGCGCGCGGCGTGCCGGGCCGGTCAGCAGGGCCCGCACCGTGGTCTGCATCGTCGTACCGTCACCACGGTGCAGCTGGATGTGCCCGTACTGCGGTGCGAAGGACTCGACCAGCCACTCGACGCCGTCGACCACGACGACGGCGCCGGGCGACAGGTCGAGCATGCCGACGTGCTGACTCATCGGCCGGCTCCGGCCGGTGAGGCCCACACCTTCGTGGCGTCATTCAACGGGGTCGATAGGTCGATCCCGAGGCGCCGGTGCCAGATCAGGTGCAGGGCGTGCGCTCGTGCCACTGCGGGTAGCCGGGTGGCCGCCACGAGATCGCCGAACGATCGCGGACCTGACGCGACCGCCGTGAACAACTCCGACTGCAGGCCCAACGGGTCGCGCAGCGGGCGGCGCTGTGCGGACAGCGTGTCCAGGCCGGTCTGCACGTGTGGCCGCCAGCCGGTGACGGCCAGATACCGCCAGCCGGTCGCCAACGCCGCTTCCCTCGCTGCCGCGAAGCACACCCGGTCGTCGTCGCCGATCCGCTCTCCCGGCCGCACATCGATCAATAAGCCGCCCTCGGCCGTGACCGCCAGGAAGTCCGGGATGTGCTCCCGCCAACCCGCCCCGGTCGCAAACCGTAACCGGAATGGCTGGCCCAACACGTCGCTCACGCCGCCCGCGAAGTCCAACGCCAGCAGCAGCCGCTGCTCGGCGATGCTCTCGAAACCATGGTGACGGCCGGTCGACACCATGAACTGCAAGCCCGGACGGTGTCGCTGACCTCGACGCCAGGAGAACCGGCGCACCGGCTCGCATCGCGACGTCGGGATCGACGCCAGGTCGCGCGCCGCGCAGAGCACTGGGGCGCCCGAAGCGCGCCATTGTGCTCGCCACCGTCCGGTCCACCCGTCGGTCAGGGCCAGTGATCCTCGTGCCTCGTCGAAGTCGGCCCGCTGGGTGCACAGATCCGCGAGCCCGCACCGGTCGGACCGCAGTCCACCGACGCTGATCGCACCGTCCGACGATGACATCCACCCATCTAACAAGATGGATGGATGTCCGTAACTCGGTTCCCGATTCGCGCGGCTTTGCGGCGAGTCGAACCACCCACCGCCATCAAACCAGGTGCGGCCCGGATCGGCGTCAGGACCTGCGGGCGACCAGGTACCCCTGCGGCTGGCCCTCCCCCTCCTCGGCCGGTCGGCCAGCCGAGAACACCGTCGAGAAGCCGGCGTCGACCACCCGCTGCTCCATCTCGCTGGGCGACAACCAGTAGACGTCGAACTCGACGCCGAGATTCGCGCCCCGACCACCGCGCCGGACCTGGCTGTCACCAGCCTTGAACGCGGTCGCCAGGAAACCGCCCGGCTTCACGACCCGAGCCAACTCCCCGAAGGCGACCGGACGATCAGACGGCGGGAGATACATCAGCGAATACCAGCAGACCACACCCGCGAGCGAGGCGTCCTCGAAGGGCAGCTTCCGCAGATCGGCAACCTCGAACCCGAAGTCGGGATAGTCCCGCCGGGCCACCCGGATCATCTCCGGCGACAGGTCGATCCCCCGCGGCGACAGACCCCGGGCAGCCAGGTAGGGCTCAAGCCGACCCGTCCCGCAACCGATGTCCCCGACGCTCGTGCCGAGATCCGCATCGAGTACCAGGTCGCAGAACAAGCCGAGCACGGCCCGGTCAACGGGCATCCGATCCATGGCATCAGCAAGGCGGTCGACGTAGAACTCGGCGAGAACATCGTGGGCGGCCCGCAACTCGGCGGTCTTGGCATCCATGCGTGGAACCGTAGTCGGCACCGCCGACAAGACCTCCTATTGCTCAGGGCACCGCAGCCGCGTACGCCGATGAGCGGACCGCGGTCGGACTCACTCTTGGGGGCCGTCCCCCGTTCGCACCAAGCGCTCACGACTCAGATACCGAACCGGCTTGCCGAGCGACTCCGCGTACGCAATCTCCCGTCGGGTCGACTCCCCTAAGTAGCCGCCCGGATCCACGACGTACACCTCGTCGGCCATCCGGATCTTTTGGAAGTGCACCCCGCCAAGCCGTCTCTTCAGGCCCGAGTTGTCGACTGTCCAGTCGTAGTTCGGCAGATCGGGGAGGCTGAACATGCCGAGGCTGATCACGACGCAGCCTTCCATCGTGAGCCGCTGGTTGACCTCCGCGAACTCAGCCTCGAACTTGGTGGAGCCGCAGAGCGTGATGACCTTCGCCTCGCCCTCGGCCGGCTGCGGCGCCTGCTGGTAGTCGTCCTCCGAGTTGTGGGGTTCGCGCCGGGACAGATCGCCTGCCTGGTAGGTCAACGCGACGACGTCCTGACGGCGTTGCCCGAGGTACCAGTTGGCGGCCTCGTCGGGACGGATGGTCTGCCGGAGCAGGCCGGGGCGTCCGGGAGGGAGTTCGGCGATTACCTCGCCTCGCGGTGAGATCACCATGCTGGGGCAGTGCTGGTCCGGGTGGGCGATGTTGGCGGCGGCGAGGAAGCGCTGATTCTCGGCGGCGCGGCTGATCAGGTGGCTTCGCCAGACCCCATCGACCTCGCCAGGGTTGGCCGCGTTGGTGAGGTAGACGAACATCTGCGCGCCGGCCGCCGCGAGGTATTGCCATTGTTCCGGAAATCGGATCTCGCGGCAGAGCTGCATACCGATGGTGACTTTCCCGTCCGGGCGGGTGAGGTCCATGGTCGGCAGATGATCACCAGGATGCAGCCGACCACGTTCGTTCATCGCGAGGTTGATCTTCCGGTAGACCTGATGGCGGCCGTCGGCCGAGAAGAAGAGGCCGGCGTTGCACCATCCATCCTGAACGGGCAGCAGTGAACCGCAGAAGATCTGCACCTGATGCAGCCGGGCGAGCTCGGCCACCTGGTCCACAGCGTGGTGTACGGCGTCCGGCGGTAGCGCGGCCAGCGGCGCGAGATCCTCGCCGTAGCCAGACAGCATCCCTTCGGGCAGAACGACGACGTCACCCGGGCGGGTGTCGTCGATGACGTCGCGCACGGTGATCAGATTGACGTCTACATTCCACACGGCCGGAACCTGGGCGATCACGATCGACATCTGCACCGGGCAATCCTGAACGACCGCTGGATACTCCCCTTCTCCGGGGCACGGTCTGAAGAGCGGCATGCCCACACCCGATGACCCGACCTACCACGATCCGGAGCGTCGACAGGCGTCCGGCACGAGCCGCCACCTACACCTGGGAAACGCCGCCAACTATCGCTGGTAACAGAGCCGACGTCCCTGGGCATGGCGGCTCGACCCGCCATCTATCGGTGGTAGTCACAGTTCGGCGGCGGCTCGGGATGTCGGGTCAGAACAACGGATTGTCGCCAGCAGCGGACGTCTGCCGAGGTAGGCGATGCGCGGCGGTGATCCGTCGGAGGCGGCCGGACAGGGCGCTCAGGTACAGCCGGAGCCGATTCCGCACGGGCATGCCCTCGATAGGCGAGGTTTGCCAATCCCATCGGTAGGCGCCGATGCTGTAGTAGCCGTCCCGGTCGGGGTAGTAGCGGTCGTCAACGTCGAGGCGGATCGCTGCTCCGATGTCTTCCTCTTCGAGGAGCAGCGCGGTGGTGCCGTCGAAGCGCAGCAGCGGGCACTCGCCCGGCATCATGTCGGCGCGCCACGGCCCGGCGAGGTCCGCGGCCATCTGCCGAACGGTCTGCTGATGGAACCGGCAGATCAGGCGACTGTCTCTGCCGGCGACGTAGCCGTCGGCGACCAGCGCGGGGTAGTCCCGGCCGTCGATCACCGATGAGGTCACCATGACCGGCCGCCACCGCGCCCCCTCTGGTGCGATGTCCGCGCGGTGGTCGAACAGCTCCACGTGTCTGGTGTCCAACGCGCACCCGGGTCCGGCGTCGGTGTTGATCGCGAGCCAGGGACGGTCGAGGGCACGGCCGGCGCGCAGGATGTCGATCAGCCGGCGCCCGTCGGGGCCGGCGTGCCGCAGGGGCAGGTACAGGTGCTGATCCGGCTCGGGGACGGAGCTTGCGGTGGGGCGCCACGCGCCGCCGTAGGCGGCCTGTTCGTCGCCGTGTGGGGTGTGCCAGACCGGCACGCCGTTGGATCGCAGCTGTCCTTCGGGGCCGGTCCGGTGAAGGGTCAGCGCCGGGGTGTTGTGCTCGCCTGCGGCGAGTTGCGCGCGGGTGAGGCGGTGGGTGGGGCAGGCGAGGGCGTGTTCTGCCAGCGGCAGCACGTCCTCGACGCGGAACCACAGTCGGGTGGGCATGGTGAACCGGACCTCCTTGGAAGGGGAGAGACGGGAAGAGGAACAGGGCGGCCTGTCTCAGGCCAGGTGGGATGAGGCGCCCCACGCCCGGGGCACCTGGCGTTCGGGCGAGAAGTCCCCTCGCGGTGGTGGGCGGGCTGGTGTGACGCAGCCGAGCGAGGCGGGCTGTGGCTGGACGAGGGCCGCGATGGTGGTGGGCACTCAACTCGGGAAAGAACCCGGTGTGGAGGTGACTGCCGCCGATGGGACGCGCCGGTCATCAACGCTGTGTCGAGCACAGCCTGTGGGAAGCACGCTCCTGGTGCCTGCGGCGTGGTCAGTGACGGCGCCAGCGGTGGTTTCGTGGCGCGGCCTCAGGTGGGCCGGCTGGTCGCGGGTGCGACAGACCGGCCCACCCGGGGGTGTGGTGCGGGTCAGCGTGGAGCCCGGCGCCGGCGGCGCCGGCCGACTCCGACGGTGAGGGTGTTCGGGTCGACCATCACCCATTGCGCGCCGTCGCTCAGACCATGCGTGAGCAGGTCCATCAGCGACGGTCCGGCGCTGTCGAGCAGCGGCAAGCCCTGGGGGTCATCGATGTGCGGCAGCCGGACGGCGGGGGTGGTCAGGTCGTTGTCCGCTTCGACCGACGGGGGCAGCGGTTCGTAGGCGCGGTGGCATCCGTTGCCGGCGAGCCGGGGCCGACCGCAGTGGCGGTAGAGCCGCAGCGCCGGCTCGGCCGACCGGTTCTCGCCGACGCCGCCGCAGCGGGTGGGCAGGTTCCGGTCGGCAAGGACGGCGTGCCGCGCCTGGGCGGCGACAGCCTGCAGGTCGAAGTACAGGTAGCGGGACATGATGCTCCTTCCGTGACGGTGTTCAGGGCAGGTGGGCACGGGGCGTCCACAGCCGATCCGCGAAGGAGCGGCTGCGGGTGCCTCGCACTGGGGAGGCGGGGGGTTGGGGGTTAGAGAGCGACGGCGAGCAGCCGCTGGCCCGGGCCGACGGTGTCGAGGTGGGCCAGGGCCTGCTCGAGGTAGCTGATGCGGGCGGCGAGGGAGTCGCTGGCCGGGGCGAGCTTTCGGCCGTCGGCGGTGAGCATCGCGTCGCCGACGACGGCGCTGGCGGCGCGGTAGTGCTGGTAGGCGACCTGGCCTGCCTGGTACATCTCCAGCTCCCCGACACCGGGCTGGCCGGAGCCGGGGGTGGCGGCGGCGTGCAGGCGCATGGCGTGGACGCGGGGTTGGGCGTGGAAGTCCGCGATCGCGGTGTCGAGGGGGTAGCGGTCCGGGTCGGTGATGTGGCGGGTTTCGAACACCGGCCACGGGATGGCCGGTGGGGTGCCGTGCACGACCCGCTGCCACATCTGGTAGCGGATGCCGGCGCCGACCGCGGCGGCATGACGCATCCCAGCCAGGTCGAGAAGCCGCACCGGTCCGCCCGCGCACGGAGCGGGCCGGCCCTTGCGCAGGCCGATCATCTGCTGGCGCTGCCACAGCCGCAGCTGCGGCACCGCCCAGAACAGGGGCGTGAGGGTGCCGGTGACACCGAAGTGGGTGTCGAGCTGGTGGCTGGTGAGCGCCTCGGCGGGCAGCCCGTCGGGCAGGCAGATGACCATCGTCTCGACGGTCGGGGCCGGCGTGACGGTCGGCCGCACGCCGGCCGTGGTGGCCCGGGTGGCGGCCGGCCGGGGCGCGGGCGCCGGGCGGGCCTTCGCTGGGGCCGGTCGTGCCGGGATGGCGGGCACGCGGCTGCCGTGGCGGGTCAGCGGGGTGCCGTTGACAGCGGACATAGGCGAGGTCCTCCTTCGTGGGTGAGGGGGTGCGCGGGCGCGCGGAACTGACCGGCCCACCGGGTGCATGGGTCGGGTCAGAGCGGAAGGGAAAGGGGTGGTGCGGGTGGTTGGTGCGACCCTGAGGGGTCGCCGCGCCGGGCGCGTGCCGACCGGCCGAAGCGGGTGGGCGTGGCGCACCGGGTGGTGCGGCGATGATCCCTGGGATGGGACCGAACCGGGTGGAGCGCTATGTGAGGTGTGGTAGTGCCGTGAACGGTAGCGGCCTGTTCTGTCAGGCCGGTCCGGTGAGTTGATCGCCGAAAAGTGGGGTTGACCTGCGCTGTGAGACATTCCGGCCCGCTGTGGGCCGTTGTCGGCGCCGACGCTGTGCGACGTCCCGACTCTCACAAATGATCTTGCTTGGTGACAGACGCGGACGGTAGTCGGCCGGCGCACAGGTGCCCAGGCTGGCCTGTTCAGCGCCGCTGACCTGCGGTGTGAGTCTCACAGGTCGTCGAAGCGCTGCGGGTTGGTGACCGTGTCGGGTCCGTGGTCGGAGGGCAGCTCGTGCAGGTGCCGCCGGTGGGTGGGGTCCGAGACAAGGGTCCACACCCGACCGGCCGGGTCCGGGCCGTGCACGGCGGTGGCGATCGGGCTGGCGGTGCGCAGCCCGGCGAGCACGCCGAGCAGGCTGGCCTCGCGGCGCCGGCTCGGCACCCAGAACAGGACGGGGTAGCGGGGGCCGAAGGTGGTGAGGCGCTCGTAGCCGCGCAGCTTGGCCACGACCCGGGCGAGGTTCTCGGTGTCGTTGTCGTGCTCGAGGAAGAAGCCGGTCGAGGTGTCGCCGACGGTCCACACGCCGTGCCCGTCGGGGCGGATGCCCGCCTGGGCGTAGACGGTGGTGGCGTGCTGTTCGGACCACCAGCGGGACAGGCGCCCGCTGCCGGCGCGGCGGGCGGTGGCGATCAGGTCGGTGAAGAACTGGTTGACCCCGAGCAGGTGGTTGACCTGGCCGCTGGCGGCGATCCGCTTGGCCCGCTCCAGGGAACTGCGCGGCGGCTTGCCGCCGAGGCCGGCCGGGTCGTGGTAGGCGGTCGGGTGCAGTTGCAGTCCGACGGGGCCGAGGGTGTAGAGCAGGGACCCGTACCGGCCGTGGGCGCCGCTGCGGCCGAAGCGGTGCAGCACGTCGAGGCGGTGCAGGATCGTCAGCCGCCGCTGGGCGGTGCGACGGCTGTCGAAGAAGGCGCTGGTGATCTGGTCGGTGGACAGCAGGTAGTGCTCGGCGAGCAGCCTGAGCAGGGCGTGGTCGCGGGGGACGATGCGGCCGAAGACCGCGAGTGGATCCGGTTTGCCGGAGGCGGGCGGGACACGGGAGTACACGACGTTTGCTCCATGCAGGATGAGTTTCCCCTCCCGATCGGGAGGGGTGTCTGGAGACGCAGAGGTCGGTGCGGAGGGTCTGTCAGGGGCGTGTGCGGCACTGACAGCCCAGGTCAGCACTGTGCCGCCGGTGTCCGGCGGTCACCGGTCGCGATCCCGGTGCCGAGCCGGTGCGCGACCCGGGCGACGCCACCGGACTGGCAGAGACGGTCAGGTCAGGTCCGGTCGCTCTTCGGACGGGACCGCCGTTGTTCGGGCTTGCGGCTGAGCCGTTCGACGAGTTCGTCGACGGCGCTGGTGTCCTGGCATGGTACCGCCGCGGCGGCGGCCTGGCGGATGGCGGTCGCCTCGCCGACGACCGGCTTCGGCGGCCGGGTCCGCATGGTGAACGCCGGGGTCTGGCGGCCGTTGACGACCAGACGTGCGGCGGCGGTGTACGCGTCGAGGTGGGCGAGGTCGTGCTCGCCCAGTTCGGGCAGGGTGTGCCGGGCGAGCTGCTTCGCGTCCTCCGGCGCCACCGTGAAGTAGATCTTGTTGCGGGCGTTGGCCGACGTCGCGGCGAGCAGGTCGCGCGGGAACTGCGCCAGGTCCTGGTGGGCGAGCACGAGGGAGAGCCGGTACTTGCGCGCCTCGGCGAGCATCGTGTCCAGCGAGTTGGCCAGGGTCAGGAAGTTCTGGGCCTCGTCGATGATCAGGGTCGCGTCGCGGCGCCGGTCGGGGGCGATCGCGGCGCGGGCGGTGGCGGCCTGCCACACCTGCGCGAGGACGAGGGAGCCGAGCAGCCGGCTGGTGTCCTCACCCAGCACCCCCTTGGGGATGCGGACGAGTAGCACCCCACCGTCGAGCACGCGGCCCATGTCGAAGCTCGAGCGGGGGTAGCGCATGGTGCGTTTGACGAAGTCGCGCAGCAGGAACGCCCGCAGCCGGGCGAGGACCGGCCCGATGACCTGCGACCGCAGGCTGTCGTTGAGGCCGTCGTACCACTGCCAGAAGCCGCTCAGCCCGGCCGGGTCGTCCAGGTCCACAGTCATCGCGGACCGGAAATGGGGGCTGTTGAGCAGCGGGGGGATGTGCTGCAAGGTCACGTTGTTGTGGCGCAGCAGGGTCAGGCAGGCCACCCGCATGACGTCGTCCATCCGCGGACCCCACGCCTTGGCGAAGATATTGCCGAAGATCGACACGAGGTTGTCGACGACCAGGTCGGGGTCGTCGCCCTCGAGCGGATTCAGCGTCGGTGGATTGTCTTGGTCCGGGTCGAAGAGCACGACGCGGTCGGCGACGTCGGCGGGGAGCCGGTCGAGGATGTCCAGGACGAGGTCGCCGTGCGGGTCGATGACGACGGTGCCCCGACCGGCCTTGATGTCGTCGAGGGCCATGTTGACCAGCAGGGTGGTCTTGCCGGACCCGGTTGAGCCGATCACATGCAGGTGATACCTCGCGTCGGGCACCGACAGCCCCACGCTGTGCCCGCCGATTTCGGCGTCGCCGAGCATCTTCACTCCGCGTCCGCCGCCGGGGACGGCGACCGGTGCCGGCATGGACGCGGCCCGCGCCCGGTCGAGGCCGGGCACGGCGAGGTCGCGCGGCAGGGCCGCGAGGGCGGCGAGTTCCGGGGCGGAGGTGAGGAACCCCGGGCCGAGCCGGCGTGCGGCGAGGACGGCCACCGGCGCGGGCATCCGGGCCCGGTGGGTGAGCCGGTTGCGGCCGGTGTGGATGGCGAAGGCCGAGGCGATGGTGTCGGCGATGCCCCGCAGCCGGCCACGCGGGTCGGCGCCGGGCCGCCGGCTGGTGGTGGCGACCGCGTACCGGATGCCGGTGGTCCACAGCGGGTGCGCGGTCTTGTCCAGGATCGCCCGGACGTCGCGCTCGACGGTGGGATCCCGACGGGCGGCTGGGGCTGTGGCGCGGCCGGTGCCGCCGCTGCCGGGCAGGAACGCCTCCAGCAGCCACAGCACCGGCGCGGCGGGGTTGATCGCCGGTACGGCGGTCTTGCCGGCCCGCAGCCGCCCGGCCGCGCGGCGGGCCCGTGCCGCCCGCCGCGGGCTGGCCGGGCGGGCGAGGATCTGCACGCACGCGTACTCGCCGGGTTTGAGCTGGGAGCCGGCCGACATCAGCGGGCGCAGCGGGTCGGTGTCGTGGTCGGTGGCAAGCGGCAGCCACTCCGCGTGCACCGGCAGCAGGTGCCCACCGGCGGCGGGACGCGCGTCCAACGGTATCGGCGGCGGAGGGTTGTCGTCGGTCGTGGTGGCCGAGCCGGGCCACGCCGCCCGCACCGCCGCCTCGACCGCACCGGGCGGGACGGTGCCGGGCACCCAGATCGAGATGAGCAGCTGCCGGCCGGACCACGTGTACTGCCACACGACGTGCGGGGCGCCGTAGAGCAGGCGCCGACGCCGCGACGGGGTCAGCACGCCGGCCACGTTCGCCCACAGCGCGCCAGCGCTGTGCGGGTCGACCTCCGGCGGCGGCGCGATCGTGACCAACCGCGCGCCGTGGGCGTGGTGGCGGTGCCGCCAGGTCTCGACCAGGTTGCGGGCTGCGATCCACACCATCAGCAGGCCGGCGGCGACAGCCGCCAACCACGGCCGCTGGGTGGCCCACACGGCGGCGTCGACCAGAGCATCCCCGGGTCCGGTGGGAGGCGGGATGGGACCGGCGCCCGGCCCGGATGTGGAGCTGGGCGCCGGTGGCGGCGACACGACTGCCGGTCTGAATGCTTCGGTCGGTGGTGTCACAGGTCGTCCTCTTCCTCGTCGAGGTCGGCCAGCTCGGCCGGGTTCGTGGTACACAGCGCGTGCTCCGCGTCCGAGGAGATCGACTCGAAACTGGTCCTGCTCACCCCGGAGATCAACAAACCGTGGCCGCGGCGGGCCGACAGCAGCAGCCGCCGCTCGCCGTCGGTGAGCCCGAACGCCTCGCCGACGGCGTCGATGGCCTGCGGCGCCTGCCGCAGCAGCACCTGCGTGGAGGCGTTGGACACCACGGCCTGGCCGAGATCGGTGCCCAGCACGTCGGCGGCGTCCTGGGTGACCACGGTCAGTCCGGCGTTGCGCTTGCGTGCCGCCTTCGACATGCGGAACAGGAACCGCGCGCCCTCGCCGTCGCGCATCAGCAGCCACGCCTCGTCGACCACGACCAGCCGCCGCTGCACCGGACGTTGCGGGGCGTCGACCGTGCGCCAGATCGCGTCGAGCGCGAGGAGAGTGCCGACGGTGCGCAGTTCGTCGGGCAGGTGCCGCAGCGACCACACGACCAGGTGCCCGTCGGGGCGGGTGGTGGTCGGGCCGTCGAACAGGTGCGAGAACGAGCCGTGCACCCAGGGGGCGAGGCGGGCGGCGAGCTGCCGCGCGGCGGGGTCGTCGTCGGCGTGCAGGCAGGCTTCGAGGTCGCGCAGCAGCGGGGCGCTCCGGTGGTGGGTGGCCGGGTCGGCGGTGATCCCGGCCTCGCGGTAGGCGGCGAGGATCGCCCGGTCCAGCGCTGCCCGCTCCGCGGGGGGCGGCTGCTGGCCGAGCAGCACCGCGACGAGGGTGTGCAGGAACAGGCCGCGGCGGGTGAGGACGTCGGGTCGGGTGTCGCCGCTGGGCAGGTCGAGGGGGTTGACCTTCACCCCGGCCACGCCGAGACGCACCACGCTGCCGCCGACCGCATCCGCCAGGCGCAGGTATTCGTCTTCAGGGTCGATGACGGCGACCTGCACCTGCTGGTAGAGGTTGCGCAGGATCTCCAGCTTGACGAAGTAGGACTTGCCGGCGCCGCTTCTGGCGAGGACGACGGAGTTGTGGTTCTCCTGGGCCCAGCGGTCCCACCACACGATGCCCTGCGAGTCCGGGTTGACCCCGTAGAGCACCCCGCCCTCGGCGGGTGGGTCGCCGGGCAGCGGCGCCGGCAGATCCGCTGACGCGAGAGGAAACGCGGCGGCGAGGGCGGCGGTGTCCATGGTGCGGCGCATCTGCAGGCTATCGCTGGCCAGGGGCAGGGTGGTGGTCCAGCCGGCCAGGTGCCGCCAGGTGGCCGGCTGCACCTCGATCAGCGTCGAGGCGGCGGCGGCCTTCACCTGCGCGCACGCCTCCAGCAGCTCGTCCTCGGTGCGGGCGTGCACGGTCAGGTACAGGCCAACGCGGAACAGCTTCGCCGCGCCGCGGGCGAGCCGGTTGGCCAGGTCCGCGGCGTCGTCGGCCGCCGCCTCCACCACCGGGTCGGGCAGCTTGCCCCGTTCGGCGTCGGCCCGCCGCGAGGATTCGAAGCGGGCGCGCTGGTTGCGCAGCCGTACCGCGGCGACCGGCGCGGGCAGCGGGTCGATGTGCAACGCGAGGTCGAGCCGGCCCGGCCAGGACAGCAGGGGTTCGAGCCAGGCCGGGCCGACCTCGGCCGGGTAGCCGGTCACCACCAGGGTGGCGGCGTAGCCGTCGCCGACGCGCAGGAATCGCGGGGTGACCTCCACGGAGGCCGGGGCGACGGTGGCCGCCAACCGATGAGGTTGACGGTCATGCTCGGCGGGCGGACGACGGCGCAGCTTCATGTCTGTCAACTCCTTGCTTTTCGGTGACGCTGGCGGGGCGCGGGTGAGGTGATGACGGCATCCGGAGCGGCGAGCCCGCCGGGCCGGGGTGGCCGGTAGGGGTCGGCGGCGGCGGCGATCGCCGCGGTCACCGCCGCCCCGTCCAGGGCGCGGGTGGTGACGCCGAGGCCGGACAGCGCGCGGACGGTGTCGTCGGCGCGCCGCCGCGCGGCGTGATCGCCCCGCTCCCCCGGGCTGGTGCGGGTGACGATGAGGACCTGCCGGCGCAGCGGATCCCGCCGGGTCGCGAGGTCGTCGAGGAACCGCGCGTGGTCGCCCGCCGCGTCCGCCAGCGCCGGGTGCGGAAGGTCCTGCATGGCCTGGGAGAGGGTGCGGGCGGCGGAGTGCAGGTCCACCGGCTGCGCCGACACCACGATCTGCGTCGGGGTGGACAGGCTGTTGAGCCAGCGGCCGAACGTGTCGGTCAGGGCGGCCTGCTCGTCCGCGGTGCGCAGCGCGAGGTTGACGTTCGACGCGGCGACCATCGCCGCCCGCCCACCGCCGAGGCGGATCTCCCCGCCGTCGTCGATCGCGTCGGCGGGCAGCCGCAGCGGCGCCGGCAGCATCACCGTGCTCTTCGGGGTCTGCACCCAGTCCGGCGTCGTCGACGTCGTGTCCGTCGTCGACAGCGCGCGAGGCGCCCGCGCGTGCCGGACGGCGGCCAGCAGCCACACGTCCAGCGGCAGCCCGTCACGGCGACCCACGGCGATCCCGAAGGCCAAGCCGCCGAGCACCACGGCGGCGCCGACGAGCACGCTCACCGGCACCACCTGATGCAGGACACGCCACGCGCCGTAGAAGGCCAGGGCGGCGGCGGCGAGGATCGCCAACTGCCGGAACGTCAGCCCGTAAACAACCTTGTCCGGGGCGTCGACATCGGCGGGCATCCGCGCCCGACCCGCGTCAGTGTGGTCGGTGCGGGTGCTCATCGGCCCACCGCCCTCAGCCCGCGGCCGAGGCCGGGAATCGAGCGGGCGACCTGCTGCACGACGATGACCCGCACGGCCGCGCCGAGCATGTTCACCCCGCGGCCGCCGGTGCCTCCGGCGGCGACGTAGCGGCGCATCAGGGACGGCACCCGCAGGGTGGTCCAGAGCATGACCATGACGACGAACAGGTTGAGCACCCCGCCGGGCTCCGCCGGCAGGCCGAGCACGGGCAGCAGGTGCTGGGGGTCGGTGAGCATCCACTGCCCGGCGTAGAGGGTGAAGCCCTGCACCACCGGCACCGCCAGGACGCCGAGGTAGGAGCGCCACCACAGCCGGGCGACCGGGTCGGTCTGTGGCAGCGCGTGACAGGCCAGCGCGAGTGGGGCGGCGGCGGTCAGGACGAGCACGACCGCGAAGCGGACGATCACGCTGAACGCCGTGGCCGCGAGCAGCACGGCGATGATCGCCACGCAGATCACGAACAGCAGCGCCGCCGTCTTGTCCTGCCCCGCGTCGATGTGGGTCCTGATCGCCTGCAAGGCGCCGTCGGAGTCCCCGCTGGGGGTGGTGAGCGCGCCGGTCAGCGCGTTGGCCAGGTCGATGAGCATGCCGCACCACAGCTGCGAGAAGTGCGCGGCGACGAACCCGACGACCAGCCTCGGGACGAGGTCCTTGACGGTGTAGCGGGAGTTCTCGCTGCCACCGGCGGTCATGGTGAGCACCCCGGCGGCCATGAACGCCAGGACGAATACGGTGTCGACGACGAGCACGGAACGGCCGGTCAGGGCCTGCACCTGCGGCAGGCCGGTGACGTTCGGGGTGACCAGCAGCGCGGTGCTGATCACCCCGAACAGCGCGTCCAGAGTCGCCAGGATCGCCGCCGCCAGCCAGTCCAGGATCTGGTCGAACAGGAAACCCATCACGGGGCTCCGACGATGCCCTGGACGATCTGCAGCAGGACCGGGGCGAGGACCGCGAGGCCGTAGCCGACCAGGGCGTTGCGCAGCGCGCTCTTGGCCCGCTCGACCTGCGCCGGGTCGCCTCCGGCGGTGGCCCAGTACACGCCGGCGAGGACGAGGAACAGGGTCGCGACCGCGGCGAGGATGCCGACCAGCCACAGCCGCAGGTTGTCGATGACGACCGGCAGGGAGTTCGCCGCCAGCACCGGCACGCCGGTGTCGGCGTACGCGGCGGCCGGGAGGGCGAGTGACAGGCCGACGCCGCCCAGCGGCACGGCCACACGCAGTGCGAGACGAACGAGTCGCTGGGTTCGAAGAGTGTGATGTGGGGTGCGGGACATGGCGGTTCACCTCCCGCCGCACCCCGGACGCCGAAAGGCGTGACCCGGGGCGCGGCGATTGCTCGAAGCGGTCGAAGGGACCGCCGCCGGGCGCAGGTGAAGAAGCGCACGAACCGCGTGAGCCCCGGGAGGAGCTCTTCCTCCCTCATGGGTGGGTTGCGGTCATCAATGTGGTGTCAGCGCATCAACGTGGCGCGGCACCCGAGGCACGCGGATCGCGGTTCCTCGTGTCGCCCGGCGGCGGGCGGGACCGGCGAGCGGTACGGCTCGCGAAAGGTCCCGCACCCCCAAACCGCGCTTTGTGAGCCCTGGCGAACACTTGCCGCGCTCACACGTCGCTCACACGGCCCTGCGTCGGGCTCACAGCGCAGGTCAGGGCTTGTCTCACCGACGACAGCGCGGTCGAGGGACGCGAACACACAGACGGAACGGAACCGGCTGCCGGTGGGCAGTGTGAGTGCCGACAGGGCTCACCGCTCTTGACAAGGCCGCATCAGTCCGCCCAGACCCAGGGTGCTCAGGACTATGCAATCAGGTCCCACTCGCGGGAGCGGACGGGCCGGGCGACGCGCCGCAGAACGCGACTGCAGGGCAGATCGACTGAGAATCGGGCGCTGGCCTTCTCCATCGATCTGCTCGCAGCGCAGCGCGCTCCCTCCGGAGCGGCTCCATTGAGAACGGGCACCCGGCATCAGAAATGGCTGTGGCCCGACGTGCAACGTCGGGCCACAGCCGTCTCTGCTCGCGGGGTCAGGCGGCTGCCGCAGCGTGCTGCCGAGCGGCTTCCCGGCGGGCGGCCGCGGCGCGGCCCGCCCGTCGCCGGCTCCGCTGCTCGGCCCGCAGCCGCAGGTGCGCCATGGTTTCCGGCGACGCGACCCCGGTCAACAGCCCATCGGAGAGGGCCTCGGCGATACGGCTGTCGATGCGTGACAGCCGCATGCGCAGGGCGTCGACGCTGACGCCCTTCGCGGCGGCGATGGGCTCGATCGCCCGGCGCCCGAGCCGCACGTCGATGTAGGGCTGCTCGTCCTCGGGGTCGAGGATCCCGAGGGTCACCGCACGGCGGACCAGCAGGTCCGGATGCCCGTACGGCACCCGGGGCGTGCGGGAACCGGGGGCGACGTGCTCGATGTCCTCCACCGGCAGGTACTCCCGCTGCTGCAGCCGCAGGTCCCGCCCCGCCCGCCACGCCGCCTTGCACAGGCTCGCGTACGGTGCGGGTTTGGCCAGGTCCGCCCGGTCGCGCAGCGCGGTCAGGAAGCCGGTCAGGATCTCGGCGTCCACGTCCGCCGGGTCGCCGTCGTAGCCCTCGCACAGCTGGGCCGCGTACTGCTGCAGCGCCGGCATCGCCATGCCGACCGCGGCGACTACCCAGTGCGGCCCGTCGAGCCGGGCGCGGCGGATCAGCTCCCGCCACACCTCGTCACGCGCCGTGTAAGCGCGGGGGTGTCGCAACAGCCAGTCCCGCAGCGCGGGCAGCGGCATCACCGGCTGCGGGAGACCCGTGTCGGAGAAGAACGCCGTGCAGTCGAGGGCCAGCGGCGCGGGCTCGCAGGTCAGCGCGGCGAAGGCGGTCTCCGCCGCGTCGAGGGCGGAAGCCGGCCAGTTCGTAGCGTCGGACACGCTCATGTCAAAACTCCTGTGACAGCGAAGGGATTCGAATGCCGTCGCCGGCGTTGCCACGGCGACCGGTGGCATCGATTGCGCCACAGCCGGCTCACAAGGAACTGACAGAGCTGCTCAGAGCGCTGGCCACCGCCCTCGGCCCGCCTCTGTCAGCGGCCCGCCCGCACGACGTGCCATCGCCGCTGATCGTTGGCAGAGAATCTGACAAAGGCCGATTGACCTGCCCTGTGACACTCTCACAGGGCCTGTGACTGCGCGATTCGGAGGCGGTGGCACAGGCTCACGCCGCGACCTGCAACACGGCGTCGGCGACCCTCACCGCGGACACGTGCAGGCCCCTGTGACACCCCCGGTCGGCTCACAACGCCACTGTCACAACTCGCCGCCGACGGCCCGCGCGGACTCCTCACGTACCCGTGACAGCCGCAGACGTGCTGTCACCGCTCGACATCCCGCCCCCTGTGACAGGCGACGCCGCACCGATGACATCGGCCCGGCACGCGCCGCTCGACGGCGTCTCACAGTGCTGGTCCACGTCGACGCCCGAAGCGTTCTCCGCACTGTCACCGACGCCCGGCAACGCGTTCTGTCAGTGACACAGCGTCACTGACAGAAACGCGGGCAGGGAGCAGGCAAGTCCGGTCGCCGTAGGCGGCTGCCGATGGCTGTCGCGTCGCGAGCACCAGACAAGGCAATTGTCCTGTGCCAGCGAAACTGTTCCGCAGGTGGTGCCTGTGACCTGCCCGGATCAGATTCATTGGCGCCACCGTCGACGTCGTGTGCCAGTGGAACTGATCCGAGATACGGCGCCGCGGCGGAGGGGCGGAGACCCCTGACCTCGGTGTCGTCAACGAAAGTGATCCATCCCCGACGGTCGGATCAGATGCATTGGCACTGGATCACTTCGACCGGCACGGGACAGCAATGGGAATCCGGACAAGCCAGTGCCGGGTCGAGCGCTGTGAGCGGCTGTGAGTTCGGCAAGTGTTCGCCAGGGCTCACAAAGCCCGGTTTGGGGGTGTCAGCGCTTCACGGCGCGGCGCGGAGCCGACAGCACATGAGCGAGCACACGCCGCACCCGAACAACCCGGCCGACCCCATCGAGCCGGCCGAGGCCACACTCATCGACCTGGTCGCCGGCGACCCGCCGGTGCCGATCACGGTCTGGCGCACGGCCCGTACCGACGCCGAAACCCACGCCAGCCTGCCCACCCGTCTGGCCTACCGCCTCGTCGCCGCGTACAGCCGGCCCGGGGAGGCGGTCGTCGACCTCACCACCGACCACGCCCTGGCCCCGATCTGTGCCCAGGGCGGTCGCCAGCACCACCGCGCCTGGTTCACCGACAGCTCCAGCCTGATCATCGGACCCGCCACCGCCGGCCTGCCGCCGGCCACGACCGAGACCAACCCGCTCACCGCGGCGTCCGAGCCCGACACGGGCGACGGAGAGGACCCGCCCGAGCTGTTCGACTGGTTCGGCGACGACCTCACCGACCCCGACCTGCCCGGCGCCGACGCCGCGGTCGTCCGGCCGCCCCAGGACGGTCCGCTGGACGCGGCCACCAGCCTGGTGGTCGCCTGCTGGCCGCTGCACGAGGCCGACACGACCGCCCGGGTCCGGCTCGCCTGGCTCCTCGCCGCCTGCGCGCGGCTCCTGCGCCCCGGCGGCTGCCTCGTCCTCGTGGTCGGCGTGCCCACTGGTACACAGCCCACGCCGGAGGACTTCGGCCCGCTCGTGGCCGCCGCCTGCCGGGCCGGACTGGGCTACCTGCAGCACATCGTCGCCGTCGAAGCCGACACCGACGGCGACCAGTTCGTCTATCACGTCGTCACCGATGAGGAACTGCTCACCCTGGCCCACGCCAACCCCGAGCAGTGGCGGGTAGCCCACCTGCGGGTGCATGCGGACCTGCTGGTCTTCACCCCACAGCAGTCCCCCGCGGCCGGGTCGGGGCGGCGCCGCAACCGCAACGGCGGTGAGCGCCGTGCCTGAGCACACCACCACCGGACAACCCGACCCGAACGAGCCGGACACCAAGGGCTTCGCCGCCGGCGCGGACTACCGGGGCCGGCACCGCGACTACGAAAGCCGGCACCGCGCCGACCCCGACAGCCTGTCCGTCTGGGCCACCGCCCAGTCGACCGGCCCCGTCCAGCGACGCGGACGCTACGTGCCGGAATCGGTCAAGCATCCGGCCAGGATGCTTCCCGCGATCGCCGCCCACGCGATCCGCGCCTACACCCAGCCCGGCGACCTGGTCCTGGACCCGATGTGCGGCATCGGCACCACCCTGGTCGAGGCGGTCCACGCCGGCCGCGACGCCTTCGGCATCGAGTACGAGCCGCGGTGGAGCAACATCGCCGACGCCAACATCCGCCACGCCCACGACCAGGGCGCCAGCGGACGGGCGTCGGTCATCCGCGGCGACGCCACTCGGCTGATGTCGCTGGTCCCGAAAGCCCTCACCGGGCAGGTGGCCCTCGTCGTCACCTCGCCGCCGTACGGGCCGACCGTGCACGGCCTCGTCCGGCCCGGCGCGGACGGGGTCGTCAAGTACGACGACCGCTACGGCGAGGACAAGGGCAACCTCGCCTACCGCGACCTGACCGGCCTCGCCGACGGGTTCGCCCAGATCCTGGCCGGCTGCGCCACCCTGCTGCGGCCCGGCGGCGTCGTCGTGGTCACCGCCAGGCCGTGGCGCAAACGCGGCGAACTGGTCGACCTGCCCAGCGCCGTCATCGCCGCCGGCCTGCGTGCCGGCCTCGTGCCGATCGAGCGGTGCGTCGCCCTCCTCGCGGCCGTCCGCGACGGGCAGCTCGCCGCCCGCCCGTCGTTCTTCCAACTCCAGCAAGTCCGCAAGGCCCGCTCGTCCGGGGTGCCGATGCACCTCATCGCGCACGAGGACGTCCTGATCTTCACCAAGGCAACGTCGCCAGAGGACGGAACCGGGGTGGTCGCGTGAGCGCACCCACCCACCGCTACCTGTCGCTGGGCGCCGGCGTGCAGAGCTCCACGCTCCTGCTGCTCGCCGCCCAGGGCACGATCCCCGGGTTCGGCGCGGCGATCTTCGCCGACACCGGCTGGGAGCCGGCAGCAGTCTACCGGCATCTGGACCGCCTGACCGGCATCGCGGAGCAGGCCGGAATCGAGGTCGTGCGCGTCAGCGCCGGCGACATCCGGGCCGACGCCCTCGACCCGAAGCATCGCTTCGCGAGCATGCCCCTGTTCACCCTCGGACCCAACGGCGAGCGGGGCATGGCCCGCCGGCAATGCACCTCCGAATACAAGATCAAACCGATCAAGGCGGAGGTGCGGCGCCGGCTGGGCTACCCGCACCCGACGCGAGTACCGGCCGGGGTCCGGGCGGAGATAGCGATCGGGATCAGCCTGGACGAGATCGGTCGGGCCCGTGACTCCGACGTCGCCTACATGCGCAACGTCCACCCGCTGCTCGACCTGGCCTGGCGGCGCACCGACTGCCTGCGCTTCCTGGCCGAGCACGGCCTCGCCGACACCCCGAAGTCGTCGTGCGTGGGATGCCCGTTCCACGACGACGGCTTCTGGCTCGCCCTACGCGAGCACAGCCCGCAGGAGTGGGCCGACGCGGTCGCCTTCGACCGCTCCATCCGCAACGGCTCCGCGCAGGCCAACGCCGACGGGCACCCGCTGCGCGGCCAGTTCATCCTGCACCGGCAGCGCGTGCCGCTCGACGAGGTGCAGCTGCGCCCACGCCCCCGACCGGGGGATGCGCCTGGTTGCGGGCCGTGGACCTGCCCCCACGACGAACCAGTCACAGCCGGCCCCGGGCGCGCGGAGGTGGCGTGAGCATTGCGCACACCGCCCCACGCATCGGATCCCTCTGCACCGGGTACGGCGGGCTCGACATGGCCGTCGAGCTGGTGCTCGGCGGCCAGCTCGCCTGGTACGCCGAGACCGACCGGCACGCCCGCACCGTCCTCGCCCACCACTGGCCCGCCATCGCCAACCTCGGCGACATCCGCACCGTCGACTGGACGAAGGTCGAGCCCGTCGACATCGTCACGGCAGGATTCCCCTGCCTCAATGACAACCTGGGTGGGCCGCTCTCGTGCGGCGCTGACGCGGTAGCGGGCTGACTCGTTCCCGTGCTGTCGCCCGTTGGGGTGCGGCGGGCCAGTCGCGCAGTCGTGGTAAATACGCCACGCGGCGGGCTGACTCATTTCCGTGCTGTCGCCCCCGGGCTGACGAGGTCTTGTCATGTCGTCCGCTGCCGTGTCGACCTGCCGGCGTGACTTGATTGGAGCTTGGTCCTATCCCCGATTGAGGCATGTCCGCCGGCTGGTTCACCTCTCGTCGTTCACTGGGAGTTCAGCAACGGATGATCGTTCTTGGTGTTGACCCTCACAAAGACCTGCTGGTCGTCGTCGCGGTCGACAGCAACGGCCGTCAACTCGACGTAAAGTCCGCGCCGGCCCGGCCACGCGGGGTGACGACCCTGCTGCGGTGGGCTCAGCAGTACGGCGAACGGCTGTGGGCAGTCGAGGACGTCCGGCATGTCGCTGGCGGCCTGATGCGTGGCCTCCTTGCCGCTGGCGAGCCGGCCGTGTGGGTACCGACGCAATTGACCGCCCGCTACCGGCGGGTCGGCCGGGGCCAGGGCAAGAGCGACCCTATCGACGCGCTCGCCGTCGCCCGCGCCGCACTACGGGAGGACCTGCCGCCTGCGCTGCCCGAGGACGAGTCACGGGTCGTCAAGATGCTGCTCGACCACCGCGAAGACCTCGTCGGCGAGATGGTGCGCATGTGCTCGAGGCTGCGGTGGCTGCTGCACGATCTCGACCCGGACTTCGCCGAGACGATCCCCGCCCGCAAGCTGCACAAGCGCAGGTGGGTGGCTCATGTGCGCGCCTATCTCGCGGAGCAGGCCGGAGGCGTCGGCTGGTCGATCGCCGCCGAGGTGCTCGACCGAATTGAGGAGCTCGCCCGCCGCGCCGACCAGCTCGAAAGGGAGCTGCACGAGCTGATGAAGACACAGGCACCGCAGCTGCTGGATCTTCCCGGTTGCGGCCCGCTGTCCGCGGCGCGGATCGTCGCTGAGACAGGGGACGTGCGGCGGTTCCGATCCAGCGCCGCCTACGCGATGCACACTGGCACCGCGCCGATCCCCGCCTCGTCCGGGGCCACACACCGACACCGACTCAACCGCGGCGGGAACAGGCGCCTGAACGCCGCGATCCACCGCATCGCCATCACCCAGGCGCGCGTCCACGCCAAAGCCCGCACCTACCTGGAGCACCGCAAGACCATGGGCAACAGCCGGACGGAAGCCATCAGAGCCCTGAAACGGCACCTTGCCAGACACGTATACGGCCTACTGGCGAACAACTACCGGCAGTCCGCTTCGACGTGCGTACAGGCGGCGGAGGCATCAACCGCCTGACGCACGTCCTACCAGGACCTTTCATGCGCCCACAAATGCAGCGCATAGCGTCGGCCCTTGTCCTGCACCACCTCAGGCTCCTCGTCCTGCTGCCGGAACCCCGTTGCGAGGGCAACGGCAACACTTCCGACGTTGTCCGCCTCGATCTGCAGGAACACGACCGGTAGATCAACGACTTCGTGGCCGTACTTGGTCAGCAGGCGGACCGCTCGTGTCGCCAGGCCCTGCCCTCGGTACGCAGCCCCCACCATGTAGGCGATCATGGCTGTCGCGCTGTTCAGGATCACCTCGCCTCGCGGCAGGCCGCCATCGACAGTGACCGCCAAATGAAGTCGTGTGCCCTCGTCCCTCGCCTGCCGGGCCCTGTCCAGGTAGTTCTCCGCTGCTTGGCGGTCGAAGGGGGTCACCACGGGGGTCCGGTAGGCGACTTCAGGGTCATCGAAGAGCGACACCATTTGCTTCAGGTCGGATTCAACCCATTCGCGCAGGACAAGGCCATCACCGCGCAGCTGTACGCCCTCGGTGGCCATGCGCGCTTCCTCCTCGTAGTGGCTACGGCCAGCCCGCGGAAAGTCCCCAGCCAGCAACTGATCTCGCGCCTGATCAAGTCCCAAAGCGGCCGGCCTCGCACCTGCGCTCTGCGACCTAGAGATGATGAGGGCCCCGGCTGCCAGAGCGCAACGGAACGGAAGGTTTCGTCCTCGGCTAGTTGACATTGGAGCGACAGGACATCAGCAACGCCGGAAAACGCGTCGGCATCACCGGCGAGCACTCCAGCGTCTGGAACCACGTCGCCACAGCCGTTCGCGTCCTTCGACCGCGGCTGCTTTTCGTGGAGAACGTTGCCGCCCTCCTGCGGCGAGGGCTCGACGTCGTCCACGCCGACCTGGCCGCGATCGGGTACGACACGAGCTGGCTATGCCTACGCGCATCCGACGTCGGCGCCGCCCACCGCAGAGACCGGCTGTTCCTGCTGGCCACACCCACCGAACGACTGGCAGGGGATGCGGACGTTGCCGACACCGTGCGCCCGTGACGGCAAGGGCCCCGGCCACCAGTACGGGCTGCCAGACCTGGTCGAGCCAACCGGCACCCGCCACGGCCTGCTGCCGACACCGACCGCGGTGGCCTACGGGTCCAACATGTCCCCGTCGGCCGGGGCGACCCGCCGGCCGAGCCTGGCCGGCATCACCGCCCGGTTGCTGCCGACGCCGACGGTGGCCGACAGCCGATCCTCGGCGAACGCCACCGCCGCACGCACCACGCCCACCGGGCACGCGGGCCGGACGCTGACCGACGCGGCCCGGCTGCTGCCGACGCCGAGAGCCAGCGACACCGGCACCCCAGGCCGGCGGGCCGGCACCGGATGGCGACCGCCGCTGTCGCAGGTGCTGCTACCCACCCCGAGGACAACCGACGGAACCAAAGGCTGCCCCGGGCAACGCGGGTCGCACGGCGACCTCACGCTCCCGTCGGCGGCCGTGCGGGTACCGGCCCGGACACTGCCCACCCCACGCGCCTCCGACGCGCGGGGACCCGGCCGCCACGGCGACGGTGGCGCGGACCTGCGCACCACCGTAGCCGGGCTGGGCCAACCCGACGCCGACCGGTGGGGCGTGTACGCCGCGGCGGTGGCCCGGTGGGAGCTGCTGCTCGGCCGGCCGGTGCCGGAGCCGACCCAGCCGGGGCGGCACGGCAAACCGGTCCTGGCGCCGCCGTTCGTGGAATGGCATCTCAATCACGGAGTCAAGGGCGGCACCGTCGGCTCGACGTTGGTTCCGGTCGTCCCGACGATCCGTCGGGCTTCCGCGAGGATCTCGTCGTTGATGTCCTGCTCGGTCATGTCGGTGTACTCGAGGGTGTCGTACACGTCGTCGAGTTCGACGAGGCGTTCGGCGAGTGCCAACCTGTCGTGGCCGATGGTGGAGTGCGCCCACGCCGCCAGGTCCAGGGGAGGCAGAAGCCCGGCTAGGACTCGCGACGCCATGATCGTGACCGCGGCTTCCTGTCCGGCATGGCTGCCGCGCGGGTAGTGGCTGAGCCCCACGTCCTTCAGCGCGGCTTCGAGCAGTTCGGGGACTTCCTCGTCGGCATGCCGGGCGTGAACGCCGGCGAGCGTGGCCAGGTTGAGTCCGTCGAAGCCGGCGACCAGCAGTTCGCAGGCGACGTCGACCAGCTCGGCTGCGGTGACCTGGCCGACGCTCCACAACGCGGCGGCTTCGTGCATCAGGGCAATGGCTTTGTCTCGCTCCACGCGCCCATATTGGATCGCCAGGTAGTGAAACGCCCGTGGTTTACCCGGGGGACGTTAGGCAGCACGCGCTGGCGCGACCGGCTGGAAGCACCGGCTGTCGCGCAGCAGCGCCCACAACACATCGACGCGTCTGCGGGGCCAGGGCTATCAACGCCTGTCGCGGCTTGCGGCCTTCGGCTCTCTTGCGGTCGAAATACTCGCGGTTCGGACCGTCGAACTTGAGGCTGGTCAGGGCCGACATGTAGAAGACCCGGCGCAGTGTGCGGCTGTAGTGCTTGGGACGGCACATGATCCCGACTCTGCGGCCGGACTCACGGGGCACTGGCGCCAGGCCGGCGAAGGCCGCGAGGTGATCAGCGTCGCGGAAGTTGCGGGTGTCGCCGATGACGGCCAGGAACGCCGCACCGAGCACGGGCCCCATCCCGGGCATGCTCAGAATGATCTGCGCCTGCGGGTGTTGACTGAACAGGTCGGCGATCTCCGCGTCGAGTTCCTGGATCCGGCGGTGCAGTTCCAGCAGGTAGTCGGCCATCTGCTGGATCAGCCGGGCAGTAGCCCTCTGCCCGGGCAACTGGACGGTCTGGGCCATGGCTGCGGCCCAGGCCTTGTCCGCCAGGGCCGCGGCCTTGCGGGCGCGGCGGCCCTTGAGCCGATCAGTGATCTCCTCGCGTCCTGCCTGCCGGATCGCCTCCGGCGTCTGGTACAGGCTCAGCAGGGTCAGCGGGCCCCGCTTGGCGAAGTTGAACGCTTTCTCCAGCGCCGGGAAGGTGCCAGTCAGGTAGTCACGCAGACGCGTGATAGTGCGCGTCCAGTCGGTTGCCAGATCGGCCCGGTGCGCCGTGAGGACCGCCAGCTCGGCGACCAACTCCGGCTTGACCGTCAACGGGGACAGGTCCCGGCGCATGCGGGCCGTCTCGGCGATGATCCAGGCGTCCTTCGCGTCGGTCTTGCCCTCGCCGCGGAAGGCGCCCGACATGCGGTGCACCGTCCTACCGGGCACGTACACCAGGCGCTGCCCGGCCGACAGCAGCAGCGCGATGGCCAGCGCGGCCGGGCTGCCCGCCAGATCGATCGCCCAGGTCACCTCCTGGGCGGTGTCTCGTCCCTTGGCGATCACGTTCTCGATCGCCGCCTGGTCGTTGACCACCCGCTGCGACCAGATCACCCGTCCGTGATCGTCGACGGCTGTCGCGTGATGCGCAACCTTGCCGGCGTCGATCCCGATCCAGGCCCGTTCCAACCTTTCCTCCCCACAACGGCATCGAAGGTTCCCAGCGGAGCACCCCGCCAGCACAGCCTTAGACAGCGACGACTCGCGGCTCTCAATCAGCGGCCAGGGCGTCCAGAAGGAGCCGGGCGGCCATACCATTCGGGCCACCGGACGGCGTCATGGGCCAAGCCACACCCGGCCCCTCTGGGTGCCCAGATGATCTCACCCGGACGAGCCAAAACCCTAAGGCTGATGGGCCTCGACCGGCACTGGGTGACCGACCCGACGCTCGCGGTGCCGCGCACCGCCGCGCTGCGGGTCCTCGGCAACGGCGTCGTCCCCCAACAGGCAGCCGTCGCGTTGCGGCTGCTGCTGTGCCCGCACCGATGGGTGGTGCCGGCATGACCGATCCCACCTCGCTCGACCACTACCGGTACCGGCGGGCCGGCCCGATCGAGCTGCATCTCGGGGCGGGGGGGCCCCCCGATGCCGGCCCCCCCCCCCCCCGAAATCAGCG
>JAEYGD010000365.1 GCA_023402505.1 Actinomycetes bacterium | reverse complement strand
TAGGTGTTGACCACCTCCTCGGCGGTCACCCCCCGGGTCTGGTCCATCCGCATGTCCAGCGGCGCGTCCTGCGCGTACGCGAACCCGCGGTCGGGCGCGTCGAGCTGCAACGAGGACACCCCGAGGTCGAACAGGACCCCGTCGACGGCCGGCAGACCGAGCCGGTCGAGCACCCCGGGCAGCTCGTCGTAGACGGCGTGCTCCAGGTGAACCCGATCGGCGAACCGGGCCAGCCGCACACGCGCGTGCGCCAGCGCCTCCGGATCCCGGTCGAGCCCGACCAGCACCGTCCGCGGGTGCGCCGCCAGCACGGCCTCGGCGTGCCCGCCCAGCCCCAGCGTCGCGTCGACGTGGACGGTCCGCTCGCCCCGGTCCAGCGCGGGAGCCAGCAGCTCGAGACACCGCTCGAGCAGCACCGGCACGTGCGTGCCGCGTAGCTCCCCCATCTCGACCCCCACTGATTCGCTTCCGTCGTCTCGCGCCTGCCGTCGGACGGCGCCGTGCCGTCGTACCGCCAGATCCCCATCCGCTTCCGCCCGCCTTCCGGCCACGGCCCCCCGATCGGATCGTGCGCCTGGCACCGGGGAAGGGGTGCCAGGAACTCGAAAGCGGCTGGAGATCTCGCAGTACGCCGGGCGCCGTCACGCCCTACAGACCGCCGGGCAGCACCCCCTCCTCGATGTCGGCGAAGTCGTCTTCGCTCTCCGCGAGGTAGGTCTCCCAGGCGGTGCGGTCCCAGATCTCCACCCGCGTGTGCGCGCCGATCACGACCAGGTCGCGGTCGAGTGCGGCGTACTCCCGCAGATGGCCCGGGATGGTCACCCGTCCCTGCTTGTCCGGGACCTCGTCGTGCGCGCTGGCGAAGAAGACCCGGCTGTAGGCCCGGGCCGCCTTGTGCGTCATCGGCTGCGCGCGCAACTGCTCCGCGATCCGCTGGAACTCCGGCGTCGGGAAGACGTAGAGGCAGCGCTCCTGCCCTTTAGTGATCACGACACCCCCCGCCAGCTCGTCCCGGAACTTCGCCGGAAGGATCAACCGGCCCTTGTCGTCGAGGCGCGGAGTGTGGGTGCCGAGGAACATCGGCCCAACCCCCTCGCCCTTTAGCGGCGTTCGCGGCGCCGCTGACCCCCCGGGCCGGTGGGCCCTCCCGGCCTCACCATCGCGCCCCACTCTACTCCACTTCCCTCCACCTGCAACCGGAAACGCCCGCGTGGCGCGCCCTTTGCGCGCCCAAAACCGCACGTCAGGCGGGGTGGAGCGGAGTGGAGGGCGAAAGCGGCCCGACGGGCCCGTCCGCTTTCCGACATAGATCGACTCCATCCGGCCGATGCCGGTCCGGCCAGCCGCCGGGATGTCACCGGCCGAACGGTTCGCCGTCGGCGGCGATCTGGGGGCCCCGCCGGTGGAGTAACCTCGCTCGCGTGACGGACGCGAAGATGCCCCTGCGGGCAAAGGTGGCCAGCTCCGTGTCGCGGACCGCCGCGGCGCTGTCGCGCGCCGCCGGCCGCGGCGACGGCTCGGTCATCGGCGGCTGGATCGGCCTCAAGATCGACCCGGACCTCCTCGCCCACCTCGCGGCGGGCCGGGCCATCGCCCTGATCTCCGGCACCAACGGCAAGACCACCACCACCCGGCTCGCCACCGCCGCGGTCGGTGTGCTCGGCAAGGTCGCCACCAACTCCTTCGGCGCGAACATGCCCACCGGGCACACGTCGGCGCTGGCCAAGGCCGGCAGCACGCCGTACGCGGTGCTGGAGGTCGACGAGCACTACCTCGCCCAGGTGCTGGACGCCACCGACGCCCACGTGGTGGCGCTGCTCAACCTCTCCCGCGACCAGCTCGACCGGGCCAAGGAGGTCGCCATGATGGCGCAGCTCTGGCGCGCGGCGCTGGTCCGGCACCCCGAGCTGCGCATCGTCGCCAACGCCGACGACCCAATGGTGGTGTGGGCCGCCACCCCGCCGCCCAACCACGACCACCGCATCACGCCACCGCAGGTCACCTGGTTCAGCGCCGGCCAGCGCTGGCACGACGACTCGTGGGTCTGCCCCGAGTGCGGCTCCACCATCGCCCGCGAGGGCGAACAGTGGTGGTGCACCGGCTGCCCGCTGCGCCGCCCGCAGCCGCAGTGGACGGTTGAGGACGACGGCGTGACCGACCCGACCGGCGCCTGGCACAAGGTCATGCTCCAGCTGCCCGGCAAGGTCAACCTCGGCAACGCCGCCACCGCCCTCGCCATCGCCGCCGAGTTCGGCGTACGCCCCGTCGACGCGGTGCTCAAGCTCGGCTCGGTGACCTCGGTCGCCGGCCGGTACGCGCAGGTCGAGCGGGACGGGCGGCTGATCCGGCTGCTGCTGGCGAAGAACCCGGCCAGCTGGCTGGAGGCGTTCGACATGGCCGACGAGGCGCCGACACTGCTCTCCATCAACGCCCGCGACCCCGACGGCCTCGACACCTCCTGGCTCTTCGACGTCGACTTCAGCCCGCTACGCGGCCGGCAGGTGCTCATCACCGGCGACCGCGCGTACGACCTGGCGGTCCGGCTCGACGTCAACGGCGTGCCCTTCCAGCACGTCCGCACCTTCGGCGAGGCGATCCGGACGGCCCCGCCGGGCCGGCTGGAGGTCATCGCGAACTACACCGCGTTCCAGGACATCCGAGCGGAGTTGGACCGTGTCCTCTGACAGCCTGCGCATCGTCTGGGTCTACCCCGACCTGCTCTCCACCTACGGCGACCGGGGCAACGCGCTCATCCTGGCCAGCCGGGCCGAGCGCCGCGGCTACCCGGTCGAGGTGCTCGAGGTCCGCTCCGACCAGCCGCTGCCCGCGACCGCCGACATCTACCTCGTCGGCGGCGGCGAGGACGGCCCGCAGGCGCTCGGCGCGCAGCGACTGATCGCCGACGGCGGCCTGCACCGGGCCGTGTCCCAGGGCGCGGTCGTGTTCGGCGTCTGCGCCGGCTACCAGCTGCTCGGCTCCTCGTTCTTCGCCAAGGGCACCAGGTGCGCCGGGCTGGACCTGCTCGACCTGTCGTCCGACCGGGGCCCCACCCGCGCCGTCGGCGAACTCGCCGGCGACATCGACCCGCGCCTCGGCCTGCCACCGCTGACCGGCTTCGAGAACCACGGCGGGCGCACCCACCTCGGCCCGGAGGTGTCCCCGCTGGCCCGGGTCACCGCCGGGGTCGGCAACGACGGCGCCACCGAGGGCGCGTGGCGGGGCAAGCTGCTCGGCACGTACTCGCACGGGCCGGCCCTGGCCCGCAACCCGGCCCTGGCCGACCTGCTGCTGCGCTGGGCGATCGGGGTCAACCAGCTGCCGCCGCTGGACGACACCTGGTCGGACCGGCTCCGCGCCGAGCGCCGCGCCGCGGTGGCCGCCGCCCGGCCGTGACCCGCGGTGGCCGCCGCCCGGCCCTGTTC
>JAEYGD010000361.1 GCA_023402505.1 Actinomycetes bacterium | reverse complement strand
GCGGCGCGGCACGCGGCGGGGCCGGCGCGGCCGGCCGGCTGGTCGCCACGCTGCACCGCCACCTCGAACCGACCAGCGTCAACCCCGACCATCCCGCGTACGCGGGCGCGGTGGCGCTCTGCCAGGTCGGCGACGCGACGGTCGCGACGGCGGTGGCGGGCAAGGCGCTGCGGTACGACGCGGGCCCGGTGCTGCTGCCCGCGTCCAAGCAGGTGGACATGCGCCGCGACTCGATCTTCGATCTGGCCTCGATCACCAAGGTCTACACGGCGATCCTGGTCCTGCAGCAGGTCGACAAGGGGCGGATCGACCTGGCCGCGCGGGTGGTGGACTACCTGCCCGGCTTCACCGGCGCCGGCAAGGACCGGGTGACCGTGGCCATGCTGCTGACGCACACCAGCGGCCTGCCCGTCGGGGCGAAGGTCGCCGGCCTGCCCGACGACGCGGCCCGCCGGGCGGCGGTGCTGGCCACCCCACTGGTCAGCGGCGCGGTGCCGGGCACGGTGTTCCGCTACTCCAGCGTCGGCCTGATGGTGCTGGCGTTCCTGGTCGAGAAGGTCACCGGCCAGCGGTTCGACCAGGCGCTCAAGACCGGGCTGACCGGCCCGCTCGGGCTCAAGGACACCGGCTTCAAGCCGAAGACCTGGCTCAGCGCCGCCGACCAGGCGGCCCGGCTGGTGGCCACCGACGCCCGTTCCTCGCGGGGACTGCTGCGGGGCGTGGTGCACGACGACGTGGCCAACCACATGGGCGGCATCGCCGGGCACGCCGGCATCTTCAGCACCGCCGCCGAGGTGGCCGTGATCGGTCAGCTGCTGCTGGGCGGCGGCGCGTACGGGGGCGTCCGGATCCTCTCCGAGGAGATCACCCGGCGGATGCTCGGCAACGCCAACGCGGGGCTGCCCGCGGTCGACCCGGACCGGCCGAACCGCAGCTCCGCGCACGGCCTCGGCGTCGTGCTGGACCAGCCGTGGTTCATGGGGAGGCTGAGCGGGCCGCGCACCTTCGGGCACACCGGCTTCACCGGCACCTCGCTCGTGGTCGCCCCGGACCGCCAGATGGTCCTGGTCCTGCTGACCAACCGCGCCCACCCCAACTGGAGCTGGGCCAACCCGGACCCGATCCGGGCGGAGGTCGCCGACCTCGCGGCGGCCATCCGGCCCTGGCAGCGCGGTCCGGGCACAATCCGACAATAGCCCCGGGGCTGCCACCAGGGCGGCGACCGAAGCCGGGCAGGACGCGACACAAGCCACTCCCGGAAGAGGCCCCCGACGTGTCACGATTCAAGGCACGGCGGAGGCAGTGCCGCCGAGGGGGCTCGGGAGGTCGCGCCACGGGCGCGCGATGAGGAGGTTGTCCGGTGTCAGCGGGTGGGGCCCGCCGGGGACGGCGGGACAACGGGCTCGACGCGAGCGAGTACGCGGTGGCCGGCGACGTGGATCCCCGGGTCGGCGAGCACCTGCTCGACGTGCTCGCGGCCGGCGGCATCGCCGCCTACCTGCAACCCTCCGCCGACCTCAACCCGGTCACCCGCACCACGACCGTTCCCGCCCGGCCGGTCGACCGCCTCTACGTGGACCGGTCGCACCTGAGGACCGCCCGGGACTACCTGACCCAGCTCGCCGACGAGGGCGCCGCCGACCGGGCCCGCGACGACGAGCCCGACATCGAGGCCGAGTGGGCCCGCATCGTCGCCGGGTTCCACACGACCGCCGCCGGCGGGGAGCACCCGTGGCCCGCCGCGGAGGACGTGGACGACGACCGGCCCGGCCGGCCCGGCACCGGTGACGCTCCCACCGCCACCGACGTGCGGCGGCTGCCGTACGCGGCGGACATCTCCGGGGTGAGCGTCAGCAGCGGCCGGGACGACGAACCGTCGCTCCTCGACGGGCTGGACACGTTCGGGGCGGACCTGCCCGACGACGAGGACGAGGAGCGGTACACGCCGCCACCGCCCCCGCCGCTGCCGCGGATCTCCAAGTACGCCGCGGTCGGCACGCTGGCCATCGTGGTCGGCTTCGCGCTGTTCCTGTTCCCGTCGCTGTTCCCGGCCGAGCCGGGGATCGTCACCCTGCTCGGCTTCACCGGCATCCTGGCCGGCTTCGTCACGCTGGTCTGGCGGCTGCGCCCCGGCGACCGCGACGAGCACGACCCGGACGACGGCGCGGTCGTCTGACCGGGACGGCGGCCGGTCGGCCGTCGGCACCCGCGCCCGCATCCCGGGACGCGCGCTGCCCGGCCGGGGGCGTAACAGTGGTGTAACTTACGGTCAGTAGGAATATCGCTGTCCGTCATGTCCCCCTCCGTTGACTGCCGGCCCGTTCCTCCCTCCTCCACCCGGCGGTCGCTCCCCGGCAGATCGGAACCCCCGAGATGCGACAGAGCTCCCTGGTGGTGGTCGCCAACCGCCTCCCCATCGACGACAGTGTGGCGCCGGACGGCGCCTGCGAGTGGCGCCGAAGTCCGGGCGGCCTGGTGAGCGCCCTGCACCCGCTGCTGCGGCGCACCCCGGCCACCTGGGTCGGCTGGGCCGGTGGCACCGGTCCGGCGCCCGCGCTGCCCGACATCGACGGCGTCCGCATGCACACCGTGCCGCTGGACGCCGACGACCTGCGCGACCACTACGAGGGCTTCGCCAACGCCACACTGTGGCCGCTCTACCACGACGCCGTCGAGCAGCCGGAGCACCACCGGCGCTGGTGGGAGGCGTACCAGCGAGTCAACCAGCGGTTCGCGGCGGCGACCGCCGAGGTCGCCGAGACCGGCGCGGTGGTGTGGGTGCAGGACTACCACCTGCAGCTCGTGCCGGGCCTGCTCCGGACGCTGCGCCCGGACCTGCGGATCGGCTTCTTCCTGCACGTGGCGTTCCCGCCGCCCGAGCTGTTCATGCAGCTGCCCCGCCGGGCCGAGTTGCTGCGCGGCATGCTCGGCGCCGACCTGGTGGGCTTCCAGCGGGCACAGGCCGCGCACAACTTCGCCCAGCTCGCCGCGAAGGTGCTCGGGCTGCCGGCCACCGACCGCCGGATCGCCGTCGACGACCGGGTGGTCCGCATCGGGGCGTTCCCGGTCTCCATCGACACCGCCGAGATGGGTGCGCTCGCCGCCCGGCCGGACGTCGCCGACCGGGCCGCCCGGCTCCGCCGCGACCTCGGCAGCCCCGAGCACGTCATCCTCAGCGTCGACCGGATGGACTACACCAAGGGCATCGAGCAGCGACTCAAGGCGTACAGCGAGCTGATCGCCGACGGGCACGTCAAGGTGCGGGACACCGTCCTGGTGCAGGTGGCGGTGCCGAGCCGGGAACGGGTGGGGCAGTACCAGATCCTCCGCGAACGGGTCGAGCGCGAGGTCGGCCGGATCAACGGCGAGTTCGGCCGTGTCGGCGAGCCGGCCATCCACTACCTGACCCAGCCGTTCGACCGCGCCGAGCTGGCGGCGCTGTACCGGGTCGCCGACGTGATGGCGGTGACCCCGCTGCGCGACGGCATGAACCTGGTGGCGAAGGAGTACGTGGCCGCCCGGGTCGACGACACCGGGGCGCTGCTGCTCAGCGAGTTCGCCGGAGCCGCCGCCGAGCTGCCCCAGGCGTACCTGGTCAACCCGCACGACCTGGAGGGTCTCAAGCAGGGCCTGCTGGCGGCGCTGCGGGCCCGGCCGGACGACGTCGGCGAGCGCATGCGGGCCATGCGCGAGCACCTGCGCCAGCACGACATCCACGCCTGGGCCCGCACCTACCTGTCGGCGCTGGACGAGGAGGGCTCGCTGCTGAGCCGGCTCGGCACGACGGGCTGAGCCCGGGCCTCAACGCCGCCCCGGGTCCTTCTCCAACCAGTCGAGGATCGCGTCCACGGGCTCCTGCCACCGCGCGTCCAGCATCAGGTCGTGCCCCATGCCGGGGAAGAGCAGCGGCGCCGAGCCGTACCGCCGGGCCGCCCGGGTGAGCGCCGACGCCGGCACCACCCGGTCGTCCGGGCTGCCGAGCACCAGCACCGGCGGGTCACCCACCGCGGGCTCGGGCTCCCGGCCCAGCAGCAGCTGCCACTGGGCGCGTCGCGCCGCCCCACCCAGCCGCGACACGTGCCGCCGGACGTCGTCCGCCGGCAGCTCCCGGCTGAACAGCTGCGCGCGACTCAACCGGAGCCGGCCACCCACCAGCGCCGGCACCGTCCCCACCGGGTTGCGGCGCAGCGCCGTCACCGCCGTGCCGAAACCGCCGAACACCGGCGCCACCAGCACGGCGGCGCGGGCCGGGTAACGCGCCAGGGCGTGCGCGACCACCAGCGCCCCGGCCCCGTGCCCCACCAGCACCGCCTGGCGCGGCAGGCTCGCCGCCACCTGGACCACGTCATGGGCGTACGCCCGCAGCGTCGCGTCCGGCGCCGGCTCGCTGCCGGCGTGGCCACGCAGGCTCAGCGCGTACGCCGGGAAACCGCGCGAGGCGGCGTGCCCCAGCCAGTGCTCCGCGTACGCCCACGCGCCGTGCCCGAAGCCGGGCACGAACAGCAGCGGCGGCCGGCCCTCCTCGGCCGCCGGGGTGGCGCCGAGCACCTCGCGGCGGGCCGGGCGGACCGGGCGCGCCCACTCCCATCCCCGCATGACACGCATCCGCTCACTCACCGTGCCGACCTCCCGTTCGCGGTGCGGCGGCCCGCGAACCCGCTCCTCGCGCTCACCGCTGCTCCAGGTCTCGAAGGGCACGCTGCAACGCGCGCAGGTAGTCGGCGTGGCCCACCTCGAACCAGTGCCGGCTGCTGTCCTTGACCGGCCCCGAGTAGCGCTCGCCGGACCGGGCCACCACCGTCGCGGCGAAGGCCGCCGCCCGGTCCGGCCGGGTCAGCCGCAGCCGCAGCAGCCGGGCGAAGAGCACCGTCTGCCAGTGCGACAGCGCGAAGATGCCGGAGTCCGGCTGCACCAGCCCGGCCACCGCGAGGGTCGGGTGGTGCGGCACGAACGCGTTGAGCCACAGCGACGGGCGGCCGGTCGCGCCGTCGTCGCCGAGGATCTTCGGGTCGAGGAACTCGAACCGGGGCAGGTAGCCGGTGGCGAACACCACCAGCTCCGGGTCGACGTGCCGCCCGTCGGTCAGCTCGACGGCCGACCGGTGGAAGCGCGCGACGTCCGGCACCGGGGCGATCCGGCCGTGGCCCACGTAGTAGACGAGCTGGCTGTTGGCGATCGGGTGCGTCTCGTACACCCGGTGGTCGGGCCGGGGCAGACCGAACCGGGTGAGGTCGCCGACGGTCAGCCGCAGCGTGAGGTGGTAGAGCCACTGCCGCACCCGCCGTGGCACCCGCAGCGCCAGCAGCGCGTCGTTGACCTGGTCGGCGGGGCGGCCGAGCACGTACTTGGGCGCGTACCAGTAGCCCCGGCGCGTGGAGTGCCAGCACCGCGACGCCTGCTGCGCGGCCTCGACGGCGATGTCGCAGCCGGTGTTGCCGGCACCGACCACCAGCACCCGCTTGCCGCGCAGCTGCGCCGGGTCCTTGTACGACGAGGCGTGCATGATCTCGCCCCGGTACTCGGCGAGACCCTCGTAGCCGGGCAGCTTCGGCGACCAGTTGTGGCCGTTGGCGACGACGACGGCCGCGTACCGGGAGGTGCGTTCCGGGCCGTAGCCACCGGTGCTGCGCGTGGTCACGTCCCAGCGGTCCCCCTCGACCGGCTCGACCCGCACGACCTCGGTGCCGAACCAGATGTGCCGGCGCAGGTCGAAGTGGTCGGCGTACCGCTCGAAGTAGGACAGCAGTTGGCTGTGGTGCGGGTAGTCCGGCCAGTCGTCCGGCATCGGGAAGTCGGGGAACTGGGTGAAGGGGCGCGACGAGATCAGGTGGGTGCTCGCGTACACCGGGCTGCGGTCGTGCCGCCAGTTCCAGGCGCCGCCCACGCCGGTCTCCCGCTCGTAGCAGTCGACCCCGAAGCCGTGCTCGGTGAGGTTCTTGACCGCGGTCAGACCGCTCGCGCCCGCCCCGACGACGCAGACCGTGTCGCCCCGGTCGGAGACCGGGCGGCCGTCACGGGTCAGGGCGAGCGTGCTCGACTCCGGGTCGGGCCGGCCGTGGTCGGTGGAGGTGGACACCGAGGATCTCCTTTTGTGCGGCACGGATGCCGGGTCGCGCAGCATCCTGCCCACATCGGATGGCCGATGTCCAGCCCCGGCCCCCGGGGGCGGTCAGTCGCCGCCGGGCAGCAGCAGGTCGACCAGGACCGGGAAGTGGTCGCTGGCCCGGCGGGTCTGCGGGGTGTCCACCACGTCGTAGTCGACGACGGTGATCCGCGGGTCGACGAAGAGCGCGTCGATCCGGCGGCGCGGCGTCGCGCAGGAGAAGGTGAGCCGGTCGGCGCGGTCCATCGCGACCGCCGCGTCGGTGCGGCCGGCCGCCACGGCCGCCCACGCCGGCCCGTCCGGCCCCTCGTTCAGGTCCGCCCCGGCGATCACCGGGAACGGCGCCTCGGCCAGCCCGCGGGCGAACAGCGCGGCCTGCGCCGGGCGCTCCGCCGGGTCGGTGGACAGGTGCGAGCCGGCCACGGTGAACCGGGCGCCACCGCCCACCACGCAGTCGGCGTACGCGGCGCCGCGCAGGTGCCGGCCGGGCGTCAGCGGGAACCGCTGGCAGCGGGCGGCGGTCACCCGGACGCGCAGGCTGGTCAGCAGCAGGTTGCCCAGCGCGGGCAGCCCGCCGGCCGCGACGACCAGCCCGAACGACTCGGCGAGCGCGGCGGACTTCTGCCGCCACCGGAACCGGCGGGGCCCCTCCTGCACGATCACCACGTCCGGCGCCGCGGCACGGACCACGGCGGCGAGGGCGGCGGTGTCGTCGCGCTGGCTGTGGACGTTGTACGACACGACGCGCAGCGGCACGCCGTCACCCGGAGCCGCCATCTCAGATCCGCCGGGCCAGGTCGGCGGCGCCGATGACGCCGGCGGTGTTGCCCAGCTCGGCGGGGCGGATCTCGGCCACCGGTAGCCGGCTGCGCTGGGCCAGCGCGTCGGTGAAGGAGCGCCGGGTCGGGCCCATCAGCAGGTCGCCGGCCTCGACGACGCCACCACCGACCACCAGGACCTGCGGGTCGAGGATCTGCGCCATGTCGGCGAGGCTGGTGCCGAGCCAACGCCCGACCAGGGCGAACGCCTCCGCGGAGACGGCGTCGCCGTCGCGGGCGGCGGCGGTGACCATGCGTCCGGTGATCGCCTCCGCGTCGCCGCCGGCCAGGTCGAGCAGGGCGGTGGCGCGGTGCGGCTCCTGGCGGGCGGCGGCCCGGGCGAACCGCACCAGGGCACTGCCGCTGGCGTACTGCTCGATGCAGCCCAGCCGGCCGCACCCGCACAGGTGGCCGTCCGGCACGGTCATCATGTGGCCCAGCTCGGCGGCGACGCCGTTCGCGCCGCGCAGCAGCTGGCCGCCGAGGACGACACCCCCGCCGACCCCGGTGCCGATGGTGAACATGACCATCGAGTCGTCGGCGTCCCGCGCCGCGCCGTAGCGGAACTCGGCCCAGGCGGCCACGTTGGCGTCGTTCTCCACGATCACCGGTAGGCCGGTGGCCGCGTTCACGTAGTCGCGCAGCGGCTCGTCACGCCACGCCAGGTTCGGGGCGAAGAGCACGGTGGAGCGGCCCGCGTCGATCCAGCCGGCCGCGCCGATGCCGACCGCCTCGACCGTGCGCCCGGCGGCCAGTTCCTGCACCACCTCGATGATGACGTCGCGGGTCTTGCCGACGTCCTCGGCGGGAGTGTCCCGTCGGGTCTGTACGAGCACCGCGCCGGTGTCGTCCACGACGCCGGCGGCCACCTTCGTGCCACCGACGTCCACTCCGATGGTCAGCGTCACCGCTGCCACTCCCCTCTGTCGTGCTGCCCCGGCCGCGGCGTCGCCGCTCCCCGAACCATGATCGGGTACGTCCCAGCGGCACCCCGCCGGGCGGGTCGGCTCGCTCACGCGTATCCGATCATGGCCCCGGGTCGACGTGCGACGCCGCCGGCCCTCGGCCGTCCGCACCGGTGTCGGCG
>JAEYGD010000287.1 GCA_023402505.1 Actinomycetes bacterium | reverse complement strand
CTCTTTCCCCGAAACTGTGCCCGCCCGCCCGCCGGAGGCGGGCGGGCGGGCGACGGGGGGCGGGCGGGCGGGGGGCGGCGGCGGCGGGGGGCGGGGGCGGCATTGTCAACTGGGTCCGGGCATCCTCGCAAAAGCCTAAAATCAGGCAAAGCCACTAGAGGAGGTCGGCATGACCGCAGCGATGGAGATGCCCCGCGTCGAGGAGTGTGTGGTCGCGGCGTGCGCGTACAACCACACCGGCGACTGCCACGCCTTCGCCATCACGATCGGCAGCCCGGACCACGCCCACTGCCACACGTTCATCGAGATGCCCGCCGTGCGGGCCGGCGTGGACGGCATGATCGCCCAGGTGGGCGCGTGCCAGCGGGCGGACTGCCGGCACAACGACCAGCTCGAGTGCCACGCGCCCGGGATCAAGGTGGGTCCGGACAACGACATCGCCGACTGCATGACGTACGCCGCCCGCTGACCGGAGCGTCCGGAAGACGGGTCCCCCGCCGCGCGGGGGACCCGTTCACGCCAGGTTGTTGGCCTCGCGGACGACACTCACCAGGTCGTCGATGATGCCGGTCAGCGCGAAGTCCTTCGGGGTGAAGACCCGGGCCACGCCGGCCCGCCGCAGTGCCTCGGCGTCCACGGCGGGGATGATGCCGCCGACCACCACGGGCAGGTCGCCCCGGCCGGCGGCGCGCAGGCCGTCCAGCACCGCCGGCACCGCCGCGAGGTGCGAGCCGGAGAGCACGGACAGGCCGACCAGGTCGACGTCCTCCTCGACGGCGGCGGCCACGATCTGCCCCGGGGTCAGCCGGATGCCCTGGTAGACGACCTCGAAGCCGGCGTCGCGGGCGCGTACCGCGATCTGCTCCGCGCCGTTGGAGTGCCCGTCCAGACCGGGCTTGCCGACGAGCAGCCGCAGCCGGCCGCTGCCCAGCTCGCGGGCGGTGGCGGCGACCCGTTCCCGCACGGCGGCCAGCGTCGCGTCGCCGCCCGCGCCGGCCGCGCCGGACAGGCCGGTGGGCGCCCGGTACTCGCCGAACACCTGCCGTAGCGCGCCAGCCCACTCGCCGGTGGTGACCCCGGCGCGTACGCACTCCAGCGTCGCCGCCATGAGGTTCGTGATGCTCGCCGCGTCCGCGCGGAGCCGGGCGAGTGCCGCGTCCACGGCCGCCGTGTCCCGGCCGGCCCGCCACTCGCGTACGCCGTTCGCGGCGGCCGCCTCGACCGCCGGGTCGACCTGCTCGATGGCCTCGGCACCGGCCGCGGTCAGCGGGGACGGTTCGGTCTCGACGAAACGGTTGACGCCGACCACGACGTCGGTGCCGGCCTCCATCCGGCGGCGCCGTTCGGCCAGCGACGCGACCAGGGCGCTCTTGAGGTAGCCGGTCTCGACGGCGGCGACGACGCCGCCCATCTCCAGCACCTTCGCCAACTCGACGCGCGCCCCGGTGACGATGTCGTCGACCAGTGCGGTCATGACGTGCGAGCCGTCGAACAGGTCGGGGTACTCCAGCAGGTCCGACTCGTACGCGAGGACCTGCTGCATGCGCAGCGACCACTGCTGGTCCCACGGGCGGGGCAGGCCGAGCGCCTCGTTCCAGGCGGGCAGCTGTACGGCGCGGGCCCGGGCGTCGCGGGACAGCGTGACGCCGAGCATCTCCAGCACGATCCGCTGGATGTTGTTCTCCGGCTGCGCCTCGGTCAGGCCGAGCGAGTTGACCTGGACGCCGTACCGGAAGCGGCGCTGGCGAGCCTCCGTGACGCCGTACCGGTCGCGGGTGATCTCGTCCCAGAGCGCGCCGAACGCGCGCATCTTGGCGATCTCCTCGACGAAGCGCACGCCGGCGTTGACGAAGAACGAGATCCGCTGGACCACGTCGCCCATCCGCTCGGGCGGCACCTGGCCGGAGTCGCGCACGGTGTCCAGCACGGCGACGGCGGTGGCCAGCGCGAAACCGACCTCCTGCACCGGAGTCGCGCCGGCCTCCTGGAGGTGGTACGAGCAGATGTTCACCGGGTTCCACTTCGGCATCTCGCGCAGCGTGTACGCGATCACGTCGGCGGTCAGCCGCAGCGACGCCGCCGGCGGGAAGATGTACGTCCCCCGGGAGAGGTACTCCTTGATGATGTCGTTCTGGGTGGTGCCGGCGCAGCGGTGCAGCTCCGCGCCCTGCTCGGCGGCGACGGTGCCGTAGAGGCCGAGCAGCCACATCGCCGGGGCGTTGATGGTCATCGAGGTGTTCATCTCGGCCAGCGGGATGCCCTCGAAGAGCGCGCGCATGTCGCCGAGGTGCGCCACCGGCACGCCCACCCGGCCGACCTCGCCGGCGGCCAGCTCGTGGTCGGGGTCGTACCCGGTCTGGGTGGGCAGGTCGAAGGCGACCGAGAGCCCGGTCTGCCCCTTCGCCAGGTTGCGGCGGAAGAGCGCGTTGGTCGCGGCGGCCGAGCTGTGCCCGGCGTACGTCCGCATCACCCACGGGCGGTCCCGCTCGGGCAGCCGACCTGGGAGAGCCTTCTCGTCCATGGCCGGAGTTTAAGTTACCGTTCAGTAAAACGGGTTGTGGAAAACCACACAGGTCCATGTCGGGGACGACCGGGGCGCAAGCGGCCGAGGTGTCCGTAACCGCCACACCCCGGACGCCGGCCGGTCCTGACCAGGCAGCACACTTGACGGCATGGATGACGAGCTCGCGATCTCCGTACGGGGGCTGCGCAAGGCGTACGGGGAGACCGTCGCCGTGGCCGGGGTGGACCTCGACGTCCACCGGGGCGAGGTGTTCGCCCTGCTCGGCCCGAACGGCGCCGGGAAGACCACCACCGTGGAGATCCTGGAGGGCTACCGGCGCCGCGACGCCGGTGAGGTGTCCGTGCTGGGCAGCGACCCGGCGCTCGTCTCCGGGTCGCGACTGCGGGGCTCGCAAGCTCGCTCCTCGCGGTCCCCCGGCAGCCCGGCCCGCGACTGGCGCTCCCGCGTCGGCATCGTGCTCCAGGGCACCGGCGAGTTCGACGAGCTGACCGTCTCCGAGGTGGTGCACCACTTCGCCGGCTACTACGCCGAGGCGGACGACCCGGACAAGGTGATCGCCCGCGTCGGGCTCGGCGGCAAGGCCCGGGCCCGTACGCACACCCTCTCCGGCGGGCAGAAGCGCCGCCTGGACGTCGCGCTCGGCATCATCGGCCGCCCCGAGCTGCTCTTCCTCGACGAGCCGACCACCGGTTTCGACCCCGAGGCTCGACGCGAGTTCTGGGAGCTGATCCGTGACCTGGCGGCGGCCGGCACGACGATCGTGCTCACCACGCACTACCTCGACGAGGCCGAGGCCCTGGCCGACCGGGTCGGCGTGATCGCCGGCGGGCGGCTGGTCGAGGTGGCCGTACCGGACCGGCTGGGCAACCGGCAGGAGGCCCTGGCGACGGTCTCCTGGCGTACGCCGGAGGGGGTCGTGGAGAGCACGGAGAGCGCTACGCCGACGGCGCTGGTCGCGGAGCTGGCCGGGCGTTTCGGCGGCGAGGTCCCCGGCCTGACGGTGACGCGGCCGACCCTGGAGGACGTCTACCTGCGGATGATCGGACACCGATGACCACGACGCTGAAGCCCGCCACGACGGCCACCGGGACGCCGCCGCGCCGGCCCGGCCCCCTCGCCCTCGCGCTGCGGCAGGGCCGGCTGGAGATCACGCAGTTCCTGCGCAGCCGGGAGTCCGTCGTCTTCACGATGGGCTTCCCGATCATCATGATCCTCATCTTCGCCGCGATCTTCGACGGTGAGATCGCCCCCGACGTGAGCTACACGCAGTACTTCATCACCGGCATGATCGCCGCCGGCCTGATGACGGTGAGCTTCCAGAACCTCGGCATCTGGATCCCGATCGAGCGCGACCGTGGGGTGCTGAAGCGCTACCGCGGCACGCCGATGCCGAAGTGGGTCTACTTCGCCGGCAAGGTGCTCATGGTGGTGGTCATCGGGGTGGCGGAGACCGCGCTGCTGCTCGCCGTCTCGGTCGCCCTGTTCGACCTGGAACTGCCCGGGACCGCCGCGAAGTGGCTGACCTTCGGCTGGGTGTCCGCCCTCGGCATCACCGCCTGCACGCTGTGCGGCATCGCGATCTCGTCGCTCGCGCGCACGGCGCGCAGCGGCTCGGCGGTGGTCACCCCGGTCGCGCTGGTGCTCCAGTTCATCTCCGGCGTGTTCTTCGTCTTCACCAGCCTGCCCACCTGGATGCAGCAGGTGGCGGCGTTCTTCCCGCTCAAGTGGATGTGCCAGGGGCTGCGCTCGGTGTTCCTGCCGGACACGTTCGGCGCCCAGGAGCCGGGCGGTTCCTTCGAGCTGGGCCGGGTCGCGCTGGTGCTGGCCGCCTGGTGCGTGATCGGTCTGCTGCTCTGCCTCGGCACGTTCCGGTGGACCAGCCGCCGCGACGGCTGAGACGCGCGCGGCCCCTCGCCGACAGCGGGTGTCGACGAGGGGCCCCACGCACCGGTCAGTACGGGTAGAAGCCCTGGCCGGTCTTGCGGCCCAGGTCGCCGGCGGTGGCCATCCGCTGGAGCAGCTCCGGCGGGAAGAACTTCTCGTCGGCGGTGTCGGTGTAGATGTTCTTCGTGGCGTTGAGCAGCACGTCCACACCGGTCAGGTCGACCGTGGCGAGCGGGCCCATCGCGTGGCCGAAGCCGAGCTTGCAGGCGGTGTCCAGGTCCTCGGCGGAGATGACGCCGGACTCCACCAGCTTGATCGCCTCCATCGCCAGGGCACAGATCAGCCGGGTGGTGACGAAGCCGGCGATGTCCCGGTTGACCACCACGACGGTCTTGCCGATGCCCTCGGCGAACGCCTTCGCCGTGCCCAGTGCCTCGTCGCTGGTCTTGTAGCCGCGGACCAGCTCGCAGAGCTTCATCATCGGCACCGGCGAGAAGAAGTGCGTGCCGACGACCGACTCCGGCCGCTCGGTCGCGGTGGCGATCTGGGTGACCGGGATGGCCGAGGTGTTGGTGGCGAGCACCGCGTCCGCCTTGCAGATCTTGTCCAGCGCGCGGAAGACCTCGTGCTTGATCTCGATCTTCTCGAAGACCGCCTCGACCACGATGTCCGCGTCGGCGGCCGCCTCCAGGTCGGTGGTGGGGGTGATCCGGCCGAGCGCCGCCTCGACCTCGGACGCCTCGATGACGCCCTTGGACGCGAACTTCTCCAGCGACTTCCGGATGCCGTCCACGCCCCGCTTGGTGGCCGCGTCGTCCAGGTCCCGCAGTGTCACCTGCCAGCCCGCCTGCGCCGCCACCTGGGCGATGCCCGAGCCCATCAGCCCGGCCCCGACGACCGCCAGTCGACCCGCCATCTGCTCACTCCCTCGCCTGATTGGGTGCCTACCCGACAGACCCTAGTCGGCGAGCCTGAACGACGGCTAAGGGCGGTCAGATCACCAGGTCCGGCTCCTCGGGCGCGGTGCCCCGGTCGACCGCCACGCCCAGCGCCCGCAGGTCCGCCACGAAGTCCGGATAGCCCCGGTCCACGTGGTGCACGTGCGAGACCTCGGTGACGCCGTCCGCGCAGAGGCCCGCGATGATCAGGCCGGCGCCCGCCCGGATGTCGGTCGCCCGCACCGGCGCGCCGGAGAGCCGGTCGTGGCCGCGTACGACGGCGTGGTGCCCGTCGGTCTTGATGTCCGCTCCCAGCCGCATCATCTCGTTGGCGAACATGAACCGCCCGTCGAAGATGTTCTCGGTGATCAGGGAGGCGCCGTCGCTGACCGCGGCGAGCCCGATCGCCATCGGGAGCAGGTCGGTGGCGAAGCCGGGGTACGGCAGCGTCACCACGTCCACGGCACGCGGCCGGTCCGCCATCCGGATCCGGAAGGCGTCCTGCCGGGTCTCCACCAGCCCGCCCGCGGACACCAGCTTGTCCAGCGCCACCTCCAGGAAGGCCGGCGGCACCCCGGTCACGGTCACGTCGCCGCGCGTCATCGCCGCGCCGAACGCCCAGGTCCCGGCGACGATCCGGTCCCCCACCGTGGCGTGCCGCACCGGGCGCAGCCCGGAGACGCCGACGATCGTCAGGGTCGACGTGCCGGCCCCGTCGATCTGGGCGCCCATCTGGTCGAGCATCGTGCAGATGTCGACGATCTCGGGCTCCCGGGCCGCGTTGTCGATGACCGTGGTGCCCTCGGCGAGCACCGCGGCCATCACCAGGTTCTCGGTGGCGCCGACGCTCGGGAAGTCCAGCACGATCTCGGCGCCGCGCAGCCCGTCCGGAGCCGAGGCGATCACGAAGCCGTGCTCGCCGGAGATCTCGGCGCCCATCCGGGTCAGCCCGGACACGTGCATGTCCAGACCCCGCGAGCCGATCGCGTCACCGCCCGGGTGCGCCACCCGTACGCAGCCGCGGCGGGCCAGCAACGGGCCCAGTACGCAGATCGACGCGCGCAACCGGCGGACCAGGTCGTAGTCCGCCTCGGCGCCCGGCACGTCCGGAACGTCGATGGTCACCGACCGGGACCGCGCGACACCACCGTTGCCCACCATCGGGTCCACCGGGTCGTCCGCGTCGAACCGGACCTCGCAGCCGAGCCGGCGCAGCACCTCCCCCATGATCGCGATGTCGGTGATCCGGGGAACGTTGGTGATGACGCTACGGCCGGGCGCCAACAGGGCCGCGGCCATGAGCTTCAGCGCGGAGTTCTTGGCGCCCACCACGTGCACGGCGCCGGCCAACCGGGCGCCGCCGCGGACCCGGATGACGTCGAGGTCACCGACCGCCGGGTCGCCCGCGTCCCCGGGCCCCACGGCGGCCGGCCAGGCGGGCTCCGGCCGCGCGGGAATGGTCAGTTCCGGTATCCGTAGGCTGTGCGTCATGGCCGTCCACCTCACGCGCATCTACACCAAGGCCGGCGACGCCGGCACGACCAGGCTGAACAACAACGAGGAAGTTCCGAAGACCGACCCCCGGATCGCCGCGTACGCGGACGTCGACGAGTGCAACGCGTCGATCGGCGTGGCGCTCGCGCTGGGGCAGCTCGACGAGGAGCTGCGGGCGGTCCTCGGGTCGATCCAGAACGACCTGTTCGACGTGGGCGCCGACCTGGCCACCCCGGTCGAGCCGGACCCGAAGTATCCGCCGCTGCGGGTCACCGAGGAGTACGTCGAGCGCCTCGAGGGCTGGTGCGACGAGTACAACGGGCGCCTGAGCAAGCTCGACTCCTTCATCCTCCCCGGCGGCACCGCGGGCGCGGCGCTGCTGCACGTGGCGCGGACGATCGCCCGGCGCGCCGAGCGCAAGGCGTGGGCCCTGGTCGCACACGACCCCGATCGGACCAGCTCTCTCCCGGCAAAGTATCTCAACCGGCTCTCCGATCTGCTCTTCATCCTGGCAAGAACGGCAAATCCGGACGGAGACGTGCTGTGGGTGCCGGGCGGTGGGCGCTGACCGCGCAGCCGCCGTACGCGTCGGCTCCCCGCACCGGCGCGCTGCACCACGTCGAGGTGTGGGTACCCGACCTGCCGGCCGCCATCCGTAGCTGGGGATGGCTGCTCGGCGAGCTGGGGTGGACGCCGTTCCAGGAGTGGCCCGCGGGCCGCTCCTGGCGGCTCGGCCCCACGTACCTGGTGCTGGAGTGCTCCCCCGCGCTGTCCGGGCAGGTCCACGACCGTCTCGCCCCCGGTCTCAACCACCTCGCCTTTCACGCCGGCCCGCCGGCCGCCGTCGACCGGCTGGTCACGGCGGCGCCGGCGTACGGCTGGTCACTGCTCTTCCCGGAGCGACATCCCCGTGCCGGCGGCCCGGAAACCTATGCCGCCTATCTCGCCGACAACCAGGGGTACGAGGTGGAACTGGTCGCCTCGCCCGACCGGTAGCCGATCCGCTGCGCCTGACGAACCCGACGCCCGGAGCGGGGTGGGCCACACCGGGGGGCGGACTCAGGCGGCGGGCCAGTCCTGGGAGGCCAGACGCGGCGAGACCGCCCCCGGAGGGGCGGCCTCGAGCCAGGAGAGGAACCCGGTGACGGTGGAACGCGCCATGGCGATCTCGACCGGGGCGTGGTGGCTGGTACAGCGCAGGATGATCCAGTCGGCGGGCATCGCGAGCCGCTCCTGCCCCTCGGGCAGCCGGCGGCGTTCCACCGCCAGCCCCTTGCGGGAGAGGACCCGCTTGGGGCGGAGGGCGAAGCTGAACATCCGGTACCACCGGAGTTCGTCCCCGACGAACCGGCCGAAGCCGGGGGCCCAGCCCCGGCCGTCGAGCATGGTGGAGGTCCGGACGCTGAGCCGGATGATGCCTCCGCTGCGGGCGACCAGCGCCCGGCGGACGAAGAGGATCAGGAGCGCGCCGAGGATGACGGCGACGCCGATTCCGATCCCTTCGACGATCTCCATCTCCGGCGGATGCTCAGCGACCCTGCGTGGCGGAGGCCGGAGTGGCGCTCTCGGCCAGGACGGTGACGCCTTCGGCGCTCACCGACAGGAAACCACCGGCCACCTCGTAGGAGACCTGCTCGCCGCCGGCCAGTTTGATGCGGACCTGGCCGGGCTCGGCGAGCTGGCCGAGCAGGGGCGCGTGCCCCGGCAGCACACCCAGCTCACCCTCGGTCGTCCGGGCGACGACCATCTCGGCCTCGCCGGACCAGACCTTCTCCTCGACGGCTACGAGCTCGACGTGAAGCTGCTGTGCCACGCTGTCTCCTTGCTGCGGCGGCGGATTGCCGAAAGTCTAGTCTCGCCGCCCGCGCGCCCGTAACGCGGGTGCCGAGACCTGCGCCACTCGTGCCGCCGGGGGTCTGCAGCGGTCAGCTCGCCTTGTTCTGGAACTTCGGATGCTCCAGCAGGAACGCGTCGAGCTGCTCGTTCTGCAAGGCGTCGAAGAAGTCCTGGACGGCGGGTTCGAAGCGCTCGCCGATGTACTTCCCGCCCTCGATGATGCCGCCGCCCGGCAGCTTGATCATCTGGATGCTGTTCGGACGGAGGTTCTTCAACGCGAGACCGAAGTCGACCACGCTGTGCCCCCGGCCGTTGAAGACCAGGGACTGGCCGGCGGCCCGGAGCACCCGGTCCAGTTTGATCGGGTTGGTCACCACGTCGGCGCTGACGGCCTGGCTCGCCATCGCCTTGACGAACTGCTGCTGGTGGCGCTGCCGGCCGTAGTCACCGTCCGGCACGCCGTTCTTCGGGTAGCGCTGCCGGACGTAGTCCAGCGCCTGCCAGCCCTTCAGGTGCTGCTCGCCCTTGGGGTAGACCGCCTGCGGGCCGAGGTAGCCCCCGCCACCGGGCCTCAGCTCACGGTGGGTGCCGTCCGGGCGGCGGTGCTCCGAGCGCACCTCGCGCTCGATGTTCATGGTGACGCCGCCCATCGCGTCGACGATCTTGACGAAGCCGCTGAAGTTGATGATCGCGCCGGCGTCGAAGCGGTCGATCCCGATCACCTGCTGGACCGTCTTCGCGAGCAGTTCGAAGCCCTGCGCCGCGCTCGGGTTCTCGCCCTGCTTGCGGCTGCCGTACGACATCGCGGCGTTCAGCTTGTCGCGGCCGCCGTCGAACCCGCTCTTCTCGAACCGCGGGATGTCGACGTAGAGGTCACGCGGCAGGGAGAACAGGTACGCCCGGTCGAGGTCGGCCGGCACGTGCAGCACCATGACGGAATCGGCCAGCGGCGGCTGCTCCGGCTTGCGGGGGTCGATGCCCACCAGCAGGATGTTGAGCGGGCCCTTGATGTCGCTCTTGCGCTCCTTGGCCCCGGCCGCCTGGTCACCGAAGAGGTCGGCCTTGCCGACGGCCCCCTCGTAGCGGGCCATCAGCGCCTCGGTGCCCACCAGCACCGCGCCGCTGAGAAGCATCAGGACAGCGCCGAAGACCGTGCAGACACGCGCCCACCGCGGCACGCCCGCCCACACGGACGGCTTCTTCCTGCCGCCGCCCTTGCCGGCCTCACCCACGATCATCTCCGTTCGTCACGCCCACGATAAGGAGACGGGCGCACGCAGCCGTTTGGTTGCACGCGTGTATTCACGAACGCGCGCGCATGAACGGTACCTCGCACCCGGCCTGATCGCCGAGCGCCGGAAACGGAGGGTGATCGCGGGTCTCCGGAGCGGACCGGCGACCCGGGGCCGGACGACGACGAGAGGCCGCCCCCGACCGGGGACGGCCTCTCGTTCGCCGACGGGTGGTGCCCGGCGGCGGTCGCCAGCGGCGTGGGCTCAGCCCTGCGCCATCAGCTCCTTGGCCTTGCGCTCCAGGTCCTCAAGACCGCCGCACATGAAGAAGGCCTGCTCGGGGAAGTGGTCGTACTCGCCCTCGCTGATCTTCTTGAACGCCTCGATGGTCTCCTGGATCGGGACCGTCGAGCCCGGCACGCCGGTGAACTGCTCGGCGGCGTAGGTGTTCTGCGACAGGAAGCGCTCGATCCGGCGGGCCCGGCCGACGGTGAGCTTGTCCTCCTCGGAGAGCTCCTCGATACCGAGGATGGCGATGATGTCCTGCAGGTCCTTGTAGCGCTGCAGGATCCGCTTGACCTCGGTGGCCACCGCGAAGTGCTCCTGGCCGACGAACTCCGGGGCGAGGATCCGGGACGAGGACGCCAGCGGGTCCACGGCCGGGTAGATGCCCTTGTCGGAGATCGACCGCTCCAGGTTGGTGGTCGCGTCCAGGTGGGCGAACGTCGTGGCCGGCGCCGGGTCGGTGTAGTCGTCGGCGGGCACGTAGATCGCCTGCATCGAGGTGATGGCCTGGCCCCGGACGGAGGTGATCCGCTCCTGGAGCTCGCCCATCTCGTCGGCCAGGGTCGGCT
>JAEYGD010000157.1 GCA_023402505.1 Actinomycetes bacterium | reverse complement strand
GCTCCGTCCTCCCGACAGGAGCATCCGGACGCGACGACCCCGGCGCCGTTCGTGCCGTCGCCAGGTTTCAGTGCCGGGCTGACGGGGAGATATCTCGACCATGGAGATTTCCCGGAGCACCCGCCGGGCGGGCGGTGCCAAGCAGTGGCTGGTCCTGCTCGGCTTCGGCGCGGCCGTCTTCGTCGCGGCCGCGATCGGCGGGCTGGGCGTACGCGGCACCGGCGCCGAGTACCAGGGCCTGGAGCAGCCCTCGTGGGCTCCCCCGTCGTGGCTGTTCGGCCCGGTCTGGACGGTGCTCTACGTGCTCGTCGCGATCGCCGGCTGGCTGGTCTGGCGGCGGGCCGGCCTCGGGCCGGCCGTCTGGGCGTGGATCGCGCAGCTCGTACTCAACGCGGTGTGGACCCCGCTGTTCTTCGGTGCCGGCCGGTACGGCCTGGCGTTCGCCGACATCGTCCTGCTGTGGCTGACGATCGGGGTGACCGTCCTGCTCTTCCGGCGGGTGTCCGTGCTCGCCACGGCGCTGCTGCTCCCCTACTGGGCCTGGGTCACCTACGCGGCCGCCCTCAACTTCGCCATCTGGCGGCTGAACAGCTGAGCACGCCGGCACGGCGGCCGAACAGCCCGAGCCTGCCGGCACGGCGGCCAGATTTCTGGACTGTTACTCGTTCGTGTCCGTCCCAGGGGTGGACCGCATCGGATGCAAGCGCTTACATGTGGTCACGCCCATCGGACCGGCGCCAGGTCTTGCCTAACCGGGCCCGCGCCGGCAAGGAAGGAGGACGGCATGGCGGTCTTTGCCAGACCACGCCAGGCCCTCGTGATCGCCGGCGTGCTCGGCCTGGCGCTCAGCGCCACCGCCTGCGGCACCGGCAGCAACGACAGCAACGACAACGCCGGATCCGCCGAGTGCGCCGCGTACGAGAAGTACCAGGGCCACGACGGCAAGAAGGTGTCGATCTACTCGTCCATCCGCGACATCGAGGCCGACCGCCTGGAGCAGTCGTGGGAGGAGTTCTCGAAGTGCACCGGCATCGAGATCGACCACGAGGGCAGCGGTGAGTTCGAGGCCCAGCTCGGTGTCCGCGTCGACGGCGGCAACGCCCCCGACCTCGCGTTCATCCCGCAGCCGGGTCTGCTCAAGCGCTTCGCCGACGCCGGCAAGCTGAAGGCGGCCGGCGCCGACACCAAGGCGATGGCCGAGGCCAACTACCCCGCCGACTGGCTGAAGTACAGCACCGTCAACGGCACCTTCTACGGCGCCCCGCTCGGTTCGAACGTGAAGTCCTTCGTCTGGTACTCGCCCAAGATGTTCCAGGAGAAGGGCTGGAAGGCGCCGGAGTCCTGGGACGACCTGATCAAGCTCAGCGACACGATCGCGGCCAGCGGTGTCAAGCCGTGGTGCGCCGGCATCGAGTCCGGTGACGCCACCGGTTGGCCGGCCACCGACTGGATCGAGGACCTGATGCTGCGGACGCAGACCCCCGAGGTCTACGACCAGTGGACCACCCACGGCATCCCGTTCAACGACCCGAAGGTCGCCGAGGCGCTCGACCGCGCCGGCACCATCCTCAAGAACGAGAAGTACGTCAACGGCGGCTTCGGCGGCGTGAAGAGCATCGCCACCACCTCCTTCCAGGAGGCCGGCCTGCCGATCATCCAGGGCAAGTGCGCGCTGCACCGCCAGGCCTCCTTCTACGCCAACCAGTGGCCGAAGGGCACCAAGGTGGCCGAGGACGGCGACGTCTTCGCGTTCTACTTCCCGGCCATCGACCCGGCGAAGGGCAAGCCGGTGCTCGGCGGCGGCGAGTTCGTCTCGGCCTTCAACGACCGGCCCGAGGTGCAGGCGGTGCAGACCTACCTCGCCTCCGGCGAGTACGCCAACAGCCGCGCCAAGATCGGCGACTGGGTGTCGGCGAACAACAAGCTCGACCTGGCCAACGTGGCCAACCCGATCGACAAGCTCTCCGTCCAGATCCTCCAGGACAAGAGCACCGTGTTCCGCTTCGACGGTTCCGACCTGATGCCGGCGGCCGTCGGCGCCGGAACCTTCTGGAAGGGCATGGTCGACTGGATCAACGGCAAGGACACGGCGACGGTGCTCCAGGGCATCGAGGGCAGCTGGCCGAAGTGATCGTGTGACGAGGGGCCGGTCCGCGCAGCGGGCCGGCCCCTCGTCGAACCCCGAGGGAGGGTTGGATGAACTTCGACTTCGCCGACGAGCAGCCGAAGCTCCTCATGCTGATGTACGGGCTGATCGCCTTCGTCGTGGTGGTGGGTGGCCTGCTCCTGCTGCTCGACGCCGTGCCCGCCTGGTTCGCCCGGCGCCGGGAGGCGCAGCTCGTGGCCGCGTCGGCGAGCGGGGCGCCGCTGTCCCGCCGGCCTCGGCAGCAAGAGGGGCTGTTCGCGCTGTTCTTCCTGCTACCGACCGTGCTGCTGCTCCTGATCGGGCTGGTCGTGCCGGCGGTCCGGACCGTGCTGCTCTCCTTCATGGACCGGAGCAGCACCGACTGGGTCGGCCTGCGCAACTACGTCTGGATCTTCGACGAGGACGCGATCGTCCGGGTGCTGACCAACACCATGGTCTGGGTCATCCTGGTGCCCCTGGTGGCCACCGCGTTCGGCCTGCTCTACGCGGTCCTGGTGGACCGGGCCCGGTTCGAGGCGATCGCCAAGTCGCTGATCTTCATGCCGATGGCGATCTCGATGGTCGGCGCGGCCATCATCTGGCGGTTCGTCTACGCCTACCGGGGCGAGGAGCAGCAGCAGATCGGCCTGCTCAACCAGATCGTGGTGAGCTTCGGCGGCACCCCACAGGCATGGTTGCAGGAGCCGCCGCTCAACACGTTCCTGCTGATCGTGATCATGATCTGGATCCAGGCCGGCTTCGCCATGGTGGTGCTCTCCGCGGCGATCAAGGCGATTCCCGCCGACATCGTCGAGGCCGCCCGCCTGGACGGCGTCTCGCCGTGGCAGATGTTCTGGCAGATCACCATGCCCAGCATCCGGCCGGCGGTCATCGTCGTGGTCGTGACGCTGTCCATCGCCACGCTCAAGGTCTTCGACATCGTCCGGACCGCCACCAACGGCAACTACGACACCAGCGTGATCGCCAACGAGATGTACAACCAGGCCTTCCGCTACGGCGAGAACGGCCAGGGCTCGGCGCTGGCGGTCGTCCTGTTCATCCTGGTCGTGCCGATCGTGCTCTACCAGATCCGTAACCTGCGTCAGCAGCGGGAGGGCTGAGATGACCGCCACCACGCCCACCGTCGCCGTCGGCACCCAGCAGACCACGAAGGCTCCCGGCCGGGCGGCCCGGGTCCGCAAGCGCCTCAACACCCGGACCGCCACGCTGGTCTCGGTGGTCATCGCGGTCCTGTGGACGATCCCGACCTTCGGCCTGCTGATCTCCTCGGTCCGGCCGGAGGAGCAGATCAAGACCACCGGGTGGTGGACGGTCTTCAGCGACCCCCAGTTCACGCTGGCGAACTACCAGGAGGTGCTGTTCGGCCGGTCCTCGTCGTCCGGTCAGCTCGCCAGCTACTTCATCAACTCGCTGGCCATCACCATCCCGTCGGTGCTGTTCCCGCTCGCCTTCGCGGCGCTGGCCGCGTACGCGCTGGCCTGGATCAACTTCCGGGGTCGCGACTGGCTCTACATCGCGATCTTCGCGCTGCAGATCGTCCCGCTCCAGATGGCGCTGGTGCCGCTGCTGAAGTTCTTCTCCACCGGGGTCACCCTGGCCGGCGTCACCCTGCTGCCGGCCTGGGACCTGGACGGCTCGCAGAAGTTCGCGCAGGTGTGGTTCGCGCACACCTGCTTCGCGCTGCCGTTCGCCGTGTTCCTGCTGCACAACTTCGTCTCGCAGCTGCCCAAGGACCTGATGGAGGCGGCCCGCGTCGACGGCGCCACCCACCCGAAGATCTTCCGCACCATCGTGCTGCCGCTGATCACCCCGGCGCTCGCCACGTTCGGCATCTTCCAGTTCCTCTGGGTCTGGAACGACCTCCTGGTGGCACTGATCTTCGCCGGTGGCGGTGACGAGACCGCCCCGCTCACGGTCCGGCTCGCGGAGATGGCCGGCACCCGGGGCAACGAGTGGCAACGACTGACGGCCGGCGCGTTCGTGTCGATGGTCGTACCGCTGCTCGTGTTCCTGTCGTTGCAGCGCTACTTCGTGCGCGGCCTGCTCGCCGGCAGCGTCAAGGGCTGATCCACGCCTCCCGTTCCGCCGCCGGACCCCCGGTGGCGGAACGGGAAGCGGGAGCGGGGTGAGCGTGACGAGGATCGACGACGTCGCCCGGCTGGCCGGGGTCTCGACGGCCACCGTCTCCCGCGCGCTGCGCGGGCTTCCGACGGTGTCGGCGGCGACCCGGCGCCGGGTCCTCGCCGCCGCCGAACAACTGCAGTACGCCGTCTCACCCAGCGCGTCCCGGCTGGCCGGCGGGCGGACCGGCACGGTCGCCGTGGTCGTCCCCCGGATCACCCGCTGGTTCTTCGGCGTCGTCGTCGAGGCGGTCGAGGACTTCCTCCACCAGGCCGGCTACGACCTGCTGCTGCACAACCTCGGCGGCCGGGAACAGACCCGCCAGCGGGTGCTGCGCACCGCCAACCTGCACAAGCGGGTGGACGGGATCATGCTGGTGGCCACTCCGCTGCGGGCGCCGGAACTGGCGTTCCTGGGCACGCTGGAACTGCCCGGGGTGACCGTCAGCTCCGGGACCAACGTGCCGGGCTGGCCCTGCGTACGGATCGACGACGTCGCCGCCGCGCGGACCGCCACCCGGCACCTGCTCGACCTGGGGCACCGGCGGATCGCCCACATCTCCGGCGACCCCGACGACGAACTCGCCTTCACCACCCACCTGGACCGGCGCCGCGGCTACCGGGAGGCGCTGCGCGCCGCGGGCGTCCGCCCGGATCCGAGCCTCGACGTCGAGTCCCGGTTCGACGTCGACGGCGGCGCCCGGGCCACCGAGGAACTGCTGCGCCGGGGCGACCCCCCGACCGCGATCTTCGCCGCCTGCGACGAGATGGCGATGGGTGCCCTGACCGCGCTGCGGGACGCCGGGCTGCGGGTGCCGGACGACGTCAGCGTCGTCGGCATCGACGACCACGCGCTCTCCGGCGTGCTCGGCCTGACCACCATCGCCCAGTCCGCGACGGACCAGGGCCTGCTCGGCGCGCGGATCCTGCTGGGCGCACTGGACGGCCGGCCGGTCGGCCCCCGGCACGCCGACCCGCCGGACGGTCCGGTGATCCTGCCCACTCGGCTGGTCGTGCGTGAATCGACCGCACCACCACGGGCACACTGAACGACAGCCCCGGCAGACCGCCAGCCCGTACGGCTCGATCATGGGAGAAGGCCCTGAACAGCAACCCGAACCACCAGGAGCAGCCCGCCGACCCGGCCACCGGCTGGTGGACCGAGGCCGTCATCTACCAGGTCTACCCGCGCTCCTTCGCCGACGCCAACGGCGACGGGATCGGCGACCTGCCCGGCATCACCGGCCGCCTCGACCACCTGGTCGAGCTGGGCGTGGACGCCGTGTGGCTCTCGCCGTTCTATCCGTCCCCGCAGGCCGACGCCGGGTACGACGTCGCCGACTACCGTGACGTCGACCCGCTGTTCGGCACGCTCGCCGACGCGGACAAGCTGATCGCCGAGGCGCGCTCGCGTGGGCTGCGGGTCATCGTCGACCTCGTCCCGAACCACACCTCGTCGGCGCACCGGTGGTTCACCGCCGCCCTCGCGGCGGCGCCGGGCAGCCCGGAGCGCAACCGGTACGTCTTCCGCGACGGCCGGGGACCGGGCGGCGACCAGCCGCCCAACGACTGGCAGAGCGTCTTCGGCGGGCCGGCGTGGACCCGGGTCACCGAGGCCGACGGGCGACCCGGGCAGTGGTACCTGCACCTGTTCGACCCCGGCCAGCCCGACCTGAACTGGGACGCCCCCGAGGTGCGGGCGGAATTCCTCGACGTGCTGCGCTTCTGGCTGGACCGAGGCGTGGACGGGTTCCGGGTCGACGTGGCCCACGGCCTGGTCAAGCAGGCCGACCTGGCCGACTGGCAGGAGCCGCAGGAGATCCTCTCCGGTCGCGAGGTCGACAAGCCGCGTCCGCCGATGTGGGACCAGGACGGCGTGCACGAGATCTACCGCGACTGGCGCGCGCTCCTGGACGGCTACCCCGGTGAGCGGATCCTGGTCGCGGAGGCGTGGGTCGAGCCGGCCGAACGGCTCGTCCGGTACGTGCGCCCCGACGAGATGCACCAGGCGTTCAACTTCGAGTACCTGCTGGCCTCCTGGACCGCGCCCGCCCAGTACGCGGTGATCACCCGTTCGCTGGAGGCCACCGACACGGTGGGCGCGCCGACCACGTGGGTGCTGTCCAACCACGACGTGGTCCGGCACGCCTCCCGGCTCGGCCTACCGGTCGGGACGCCCCGGCCGCACGGCATCGGCATCGGCGACCCGCAGCCGGACGCCGCGCTCGGCCTGCGCCGGGCCCGCGCGGCCACCCTGCTGATGCTCGCCCTGCCCGGGTCGGCGTACCTGTACCAGGGTGAGGAGCTGGGCCTGCCCGAGCACACCACGATGCCGGACGAGGCGCGGCAGGACCCGACCTGGGAGCGCAGCGGCCACACCCAGCGGGGCCGGGACGGCTGCCGGGTGCCGATCCCGTGGGAGGCCGACGCGCCGTCGTACGGCTTCGGGCCGACCGACGCGAGCTGGCTGCCCCAACCGCCGGTGTGGGCGGAGTACGCCCTGGACCGGCAGCGCGGGGTGCCCGGCTCCACGTACGAGCTGTACCGGACGGCGCTGCGCCTGCGCCGCCAGCACCGCCTCGGCCGGGGCACGCTGGGCTGGCTCGCGACCGGCGACGAGGTGCTGAGCTTCCGCAACGGCCCGCTGACGGTGCTGACCAACTTCGGCGACGCCCCGGTGCCCGCGCCGGCCGGCGAGGTGGTCGTCACGAGCGCCCCGCTCACCGGCGAGGGCCTGGTGCCGACCGACGTGACGGTCTGGGTGCGTACGGCGTGAGACGCCGGGACGGGCCCCGCCCGGGGCCCGTCCCTACATCCGCTCGGCGCGGGTGTGCAGGAGGTCGCGCACGTCGGCGATGTCGCGCGGTGAGGTGCGCGCGGCGAGCCAGTACATGACGCCGGTGGGCACGAAGAACAGCTGGAAGGCGGCCAGCCCGACCGCGAAGTTCAGCGGCGGCGGGAAGGCCGCCCGCAGCCCGTGGAAGGCCACCCCGACCAGCCCGTTGCCGGCGGCCCGGCCCACGCCGTTGACCAGGTTCCCGAGGCTGTAGACGGTCCCCCGGTGCTCCGGCGGGTTGACGTCGGCGATCAGCGCGAACCAGTTCGGCGAGTTCGCGGAGGTCAGGGCGAGGGCCAGCAGCGCCGCGAGCAGGCTGAGCCCGACCGTCGGCTCGGTCAGCACGCTGGTCAGCACCGCCCCGACGATCGCGCCGGATCCGGCGCCGTCGGGCACGTCGATGCGCATCGGTACGAAGAAGAGCACCAGGTAGAACGGGACCGCCGCGAGGATGCCGACCGACGCGACCAGCGCCCGCCCGGACGGCGTACGGCGTTGCAACGCGTCCCCGACCAGCCCTCCGACGATCGAGAAGACACCGCCGAGCTGGAACAGGGTGGCGAAGACGCTGCCCACGACAACCGCCGTGGCGGCCGAGTAGCCCTGGGCCTCGGCCCGCTCGGTGAACAGCACCGGCAGCCAGACCAGCGAACCGAACGCCGCCTGCGCGGTGAGTCCCTGGAGGATCAGCCAGCGGTTCGTCCGCCGGCCCAGGATCGCCGGCAGGTCGGCGCGGCTGATCCGGTAGTCGTACTCGGCGCCGCCGGCGAGCCGCTCGGCCAGCTCCGGTTCGCTCTGCCCGCGCCGGATGTCGTAGGTGAACAGGTACGCCGCCGTGGCGCCCAGACCGGCGACGGTGAGCACCAGGAACGGGCGCCGCCAGTCCGCGGCGCCGAGCAGCCCGCCGACCAGGGTGCCGGCCAGGGTGCCGACGCCCTGGGACAGCCCCCAGAAGCTCATCACCAGGCCGCGCCGGCGCGGTGAGATCAGGTCGGTGACCACCGAGAAGCCGACCGAACCGACCGCGCCGAGCCCCACCGCGCCGATCAGCTGGGCGGCCAGGAACGTCGGGTAGCTTCCGGCGACCGCGCTGCCGCCGGTGCCCGCCGCCCAGACGAGGGTGCCGACCATCAGCAGCCGCTTGCGGTTGGCGCGGTCCCCGACGTACGCCCAGCCGACCGCCGCCACCGCGCTGACCAGGAAGCTGATCGCGGTGACCAGGCCGAGCAGGCGTTCCGGCACGCCGAGCGCCGCGGAGATCGGCTTGTACAGCGGGGGCACCAGGCCGATCGCCACGTTGTCCAGCGAGGCGAGAGCCACGAACACCACGACGCTGTAGAACCGGTGCGCCGTGCCGCCGCCCCACGCCCGTGCCGGGCCGCCCGTGGCCAAGGTCATGCGGGCAGCCAACCAGGACGGGATCACGGCCCGGTCACCGGGGTGGGGTGGCGGGTCAGCGGTCCAGCACGTGGTCGCGGGCCGCCGCGTACCGCTCGCGGATGGCGGGAACGGCGTCGGCCTCGTACGTCCCGGTGTCGGCGAGGGTCCACACCGGTGGCTCCGCCCCACCCTGGGCGACCCAGGCGGCTTGGCGGGCCGCGCCGTCCGCGACGTACTCCCCGGGCGGCGGGACGACCACCGGGACGCCGAAGACCTGCGGGGCGATCCGCCGGACGGCGGCCGAGCGCGCACCGCCGCCGACCAGCAGCACCCGGCGTACGGTGGCGCCCTGCGCGACGAGGGCGTCCAGTCCGTCGGCGAGCGCGCAGAGCATCCCTTCGACGGCCGCGCGGGCCAGGTGCGCCGCGGTCGAGGTGCGCAGCGTGAGCCCGTGCACCGCGCCGGTCGCGTCGGGCCGGTTCGGGGTCCGCTCCCCCTCCAGGTACGGCACCAGGACCAGGCCGTCCGCTCCGGGCGGAGCGGACAGCGCCAGGTCGGCCAGCTCGGCGTGGTCGACCCTGAGCAGCGCGGCGGCGGCGTCGAGCACCCGGGCGGCGT
>JAEYGD010000225.1 GCA_023402505.1 Actinomycetes bacterium | reverse complement strand
GGTGGTGGGGTGACCCATGGGCCGGGAGCGCTCCCATGGATGCTTGACAATGTAATCACCGTGTCATCCGGTTGTGAAGGCTCGACCCTCCGGCCGACGGCGGTCGTCGTTTCCTCGAGCCCCCGTCGAGGACCGGAGACGAAGGTCACTCCCGGGGGTCGATCCCCCGGGGAGCCGCCGTCGTACTCACCGGTAACCCGGTCGACGGCGCCCGGAGATTCATCACATCATCGATAAATGTCAATGCCTTGTCGACGTACGCCCAGCTCACGTCGATGAAGCGCGGCGCATGACGCGCCAACTAGTCGGCTCGGAGCGGACCTGGCGTCCTGACATACGAACGTACTGTTGCCGCCCCGGTTTTCGCCGGGCGACAGTACGCCACACCAGCGGTGCCATCGACGCCGCCGCTCCCCCGGACGACCCTGAGGAGATCGCGATGGCTCTACGACTCGCCGACGGAACCGCCTGGTCCGACGTCCTGGCCCGCGCGGTGGCCGCCGCCCCCGAGGCCTTCGGCTCCGATGTCGACGGCGTCCCGACGCTGCACAACCTGATCGAGGGCGACTGGCGGGCGGTGGGCTCGCCCGCCGCGGTACGCACCCCGATCGACAACACCGTCCTGGTCAACCTGCCCCGGCTGGACGCGGCGAACGCCCGCGCCGCGGTCGCCCACGCCGCGGCCGCGCACCGGGACTGGGCGCAGACCCCGCTCGCCGACCGGAAGGCCCGGGTCACCGACGCCCTGGCCGCCCTCACCGCGCACCGCGACCTGCTCGCCCTCCTGCTCGTCTGGGAGATCGGCAAGCCGTGGCGGCTGGCCTGCGCCGACGTCGACCGGGCGCTCGACGGCGTCCGGTGGTACGTCGGCGAGATCGACCGGATGCTCGCCGACGGCCGCGAGCCGCTGCCCGGCCCGGTCAGCAACATCGCCTCGTGGAACTACCCGATGAGCGTCCTCGTCCACGCCGAACTCGTCCAACTGCTCGCCGGCAACGCGGTCATCGCCAAGACCCCGTCCCAGGGCGGCGCCGTCTGCCTGACCGTCGCGCACGCCCTGATGCGCCGCGCCGGCCTGCCCGCCACGCTGCTCTCCGGCGGCGGCGAGGAACTATCCGAGGTGCTGGTCCGCGCCCCGGAGATCGGCGCGGTGGCGTTCGTCGGTGGGCGTTCCAACGGCGGCAAGGTCGCCGCCGCCCTGCTGGACACCGACAAGCGGCACTTCATCGAGCAGGAAGGCCTCAACGCCTGGGGCATCTGGAACTTCACCCAGTGGGACCTGCTCGCCGGGCACCTCAAGAAGGGCTTCGAGTACGGCAAGCAGCGCTGCACCGCGTACCCGCGGTTCGTGGTGCAGCGGGACCTGGTGGACGCGTTCCTCGACATGTACCTGCCGGTGGTGCGGTCCGTCCGCTTCGGGCACCCGCTCGCCGTCGGCGCCGACTGGTCGACCGGCGACCCGCTGCCCGAGCTGGACTTCGGCCCCCTGATCAGCGCCGCCAAGGCCGACGAGCTGCACCGCAAGGTCGACGAGGCGGTCCGCGGCGGCGCCGTCCCGCTCTACCGGGGCCGGCTGGACGGCGCGCCGTTCCTCGACGGGCAGGACACCTCCGCGTACGTGGCGCCGTCGGTGCTGCTCGCCCCGCCCGGGCGGTCCCGGCTCATGCACGCCGAGCCGTTCGGGCCGGTCGACACCATCGTGGTGGTCGACACCACCGACGAACTGCTCGCCGCCATGAACGCCTCCAACGGCGCCCTGGTCGCCTCGCTCGCCTGCGATGACGAGGAACTCGCCGGAAAGCTGGCCGTCGACCTGCAGGCGTTCAAGGTCGGCATCAACAAGCCGCGCTCACGGGGCGACCGGGACGAGCCGTTCGGCGGCCGGGGTGCCTCCTGGAAGGGCGCCTTCGTCGGCGGCGACCTGCTCGTCCAGGCGGTCACCGTCGGCGGCGACGACCGTCTCTACGGCAACTTCCCCGACTACAGCAGCTACCCGACGACGTGACCGGTGGGCCCCTTCCACCGGGGAGGGGCCCACCCCCGCCCCAGCTAGACCCGCGCGACCTCCCCGGTCAGTGGCACCGTCAGGGTGAGCAGCGCCCCGTCCCGGTCCGTCGTGGCCGGCCGGCCCAGCCGCCGGGCGGTACGCAGCATCGGCGTGTTCTCCGCCTGCGTGTGCAGGACCAGCGCGGCGTACCCGGCCTGCTCGGCGCGGCGGACCAGGCGACGCAGCAGCGCCGAGCCCAGCCCACGGCGCTGCCAGTCGTCGCGTACCAGCAGCGCCACCTCGGCCAGCTCCCCTTCGGCGAGCAGGTTCGCCATCGCCACCACCGGCTCCGCCGCCCCGCCCGACCCACCGGCCGTGGCGAGGAGGGTGACGCCCCGGGCCGGCTCGAGCAGCCGGCGCAGCCGGGCCGGCGGCGGCAGCGCGGCACCACCCAGGTAGCGCCGGTTGCGGGTACGCGTCGAGCACCGCTCGTGCAGCTCGACCACCCCCGGCAGGTCGTCGCCGGTCGCCGGGCGTACGCACAGCTCGGCGCCGTCGGGCAGGACCAGGGTGACCTGCTCGGCGGCCCGGCGCCCGGCGGTGGCCCCCAGCTCTACCAGGGCCTGGGCCCGGGCGTACTCGGCCGGGGTGAACCCGGGGGCGGCCCGCCGCAGGTCGTACGAGCCGCCGCCCGGATCGGCCAGCACCATGCTGGTCGTCGTGATCCCGGCGCGGGAACCGGCCGGCGCCGCCCGCCAGGTGACCGAGTCGGCGCCGAGCAGGGTGCGCAGCGCCTCCCCGGTCAGGTCCGGGTCCCGCACCAGGCGGGTGGCGAGACCGAGCACGCGGGTGGGCTGGTCGGCCAGGCCCCGCGCCTCGCTGCGCGCCACCCAGCAGTCGCGGCCCCGCCCCCGCACGACGGCGGCGACGAGATCGGCCTCGTCGAGTGTGTCCGGGGCGTCGACGAGGAAATCGTCGATCGCGCCCCGTTCCGTGGTGTGCACCTGCACGGTGAGGATGTTGACCCCACGTAGGGCCAGGCTCGCCGTGAGCACCGACAGGTAACCCGGCCGGTCGTCCACGGTGGCCCGGATCCGCCACAGCGTCATGGTTCGCTCCCTTCCCCGGTACGACCATCGCCGTCCGCTGTTGCCGGCCGGTTGCCCCGGGGTGACGGGTCGGGATTCGCCGCTGCGGTCTGCGCCACAGTCGCCGTCAACCGGCGATCGGCGGCGCGCCGACCAGGTCGAGCCGGTCGCCGAGGATCACGGCGCTGGCGCGGACCAGCTGCGCGAGCCGGTCCACCTCGGTGGAGTGGAACGCCGCGGCGGTCAGCGGCTCGGCGTCCTCGCGGGCGGCGACCAGCACCAGACCGGCCCGCCCGAACGGCGCGACCGCGAAGTGGGCGCCGCCGGGCACGCTCATCGACCGGGCCCGCAGCGGTGTCACGTCCGGCAACCGCGGGGGTACGGGCGCACGCCAGCTCGCGTGCCCGACGGTCGCCTCGCCGCCGGTGCCGGTACGGGAGGCCCAGTCGACCGGCACCACCGCCGCGACCGCCCAGTCCGCGGCGAGCAGCCCGGGCACGGCGTCGACGAGCGTCACCAGCCCGTCGGTGGGGTTCGCCGCGACCTGGGCCAGCAGCTCCGCGTCCTGGCCGGTGGTGGTGGGCGCGCCGATCGCCCGCCACACGCCGTCGACGCGGACCCCGGGGATGGCCGCCAGACCGGCCATGAGCCGCTCGACCCGGGCCGCCCCGGGCCAGACGACGGTGAAGTCGTCGACCGCCCGGCCGCCGAGCCGCTCCAGCACCACGACCTGCACGATGTCCGCGCCGGAGACGCCCAGCGTGCGCGCGACCTGGCCGAGGGTGCCCGGACGGTCCGGCAGGGTGACCCGAACTCGCAGCAACATCGCTTACCTCCGCTCGGCGGGCCGGCGCGGTGTGCCGGCAGGCTGCGCACAGCCTGCCGCGCGACCGTTTCGCCCCCGTTGCGGCCGGATGTCCCGAGGGCTAAATCTGACCTTGACAACAAAGCTGAGCTGCCATCAACTAATCGGATGACCGAGCCGGCCGTCGACGCCTCCGCCCCGACCGACTCCCCGCGAGGGCTCGACCTGGGTCGGCTCTCCGCGTACCTCGCAGCCCACCGGCCCGACCTCGCCGGCGGCGAGCTGCACGCCCGCCTGATCGCCGGCGGCAAGTCCAACCTGACCTACCTGCTGCGCGTCGGGGAGCGCGAGGTGGTGCTGCGCCGCCCGCCGCTCGGTCACGTGCTGGCCACCGCGCACGACATGGTCCGCGAGTTCCGGGTCATCTCGGCTCTCGCCCCCACCGACGTGCCGGTGCCGGAGGCGCTGCTGCTCTGCACCGACCCGGACGTGCTCGGGGCTCCGTTCTATCTGATGGAGCGGGTGCGCGGCGAGGTCTTCCGCACCCGCGCCCAGACCGACCCGCTCAGCGACGAGCAGCGGCGAGGGCTCGCGATGGCGATGATGGACACCCTCGCCGCGCTGCACACCGTCGACCCGGCGGCGGTCGGGCTGGCCGACTTCGGCCGTCCCGAGGGATACCTCGCCCGCCAGGTCCGCCGCTGGTCCGGGCAGCTCGACCGCTCCCGCAGCCGCCCGCTGCCCGGCATCGACGAGCTGCGCGACCGGCTGGCCGCCACCGCGCCGGAGGGCGCGAACGCCGGCCGTGTCGTGCACGGCGACTACCGGCTGGACAACATGCTCGCCACCGTCGACCCGGTGGCCGTCCGCGCGGTGCTCGACTGGGAGATGGCCACCCTCGGCGACCCCCTGGCCGACCTCGGTCTCCTGCTCACCTACTGGGACGTGCTGGGCGGCGACGAAGCCACCGAGGGCAACCCGGTCGCCGACGGGCTGGGGCCGCGCGCCGGCTTCCCGACCGGCCCGGAGCTGATCGAACGGTACGCCGGCCGCAGCGACGTCGACGTCGGCCCGCTGCACTGGCACGTGGCGCTCGGGTGCTTCAAGCTCGCGGTGATCTGCGAGGGCATCCACTACCGGCACACCCAGGGGCAGACCCTCGGCGAGGGCTTCGACCGGATCGGCGACATGGTGGCCCCGCTGGTGGCGCACGGGCTCACCGCGGTGGAGGAGAAGTAGATGCACTTCGCGTACGACGAGCGCACCGAGCAGTTGCGGGCCGAGCTCACCGACTTCCTGGAGCGGCACGTCTACCCGGCCGAGGCGGTGCACGCCGAACAGGTCACGGCCGGCGGTGACCCGTGGGCCCGCCCGCCGGTGCTGGCGGAGCTGAAGGCGGAGGCACGCAAGCGCGGCCTGTGGAACCTCTTCCTCCCCGACGCCTGCTACGGCGCCGGACTCACCAACCTCCAGTACGCGCCGCTCGCCGAGCTGACCGGCCGCAGCCCGCACCTGGCCCCGGAGGCCCTGAACTGCGCCGCGCCGGACACCGGCAACATGGAACTGCTCGCCGAGTTCGGCACCGAGGCGCAACGGGAGCGGTGGTTGCGGCCGCTGCTAGAGGGCGAGATCCGGTCCGCGTTCTGCATGACCGAGCCGGACGTCGCCTCCTCCGACGCCACCAACATCGCCACCCGGATCAGCCGCGACGGCGACGGGTACGTGGTCAACGGCCGCAAGTGGTGGTCGTCCGGGGCGATGGACCCGGCCTGCGAGATCTTCATCGTGATGGGCAAGACCGACCCGTCGGCCGACCGGCACCGGCAGCAGAGCATGATCCTGGTCCCCCGGGACACGCCCGGCGTGACGGTCCGCCGGGGCATGCACGTCTTCGGCTACAGCGACGGCGCGCACGGTGGGCACGCCGAGATCGACTTCGACGACGTACGGGTGCCGGCGGAGAACCTGGTCGGCGCCGAGGGCGCCGGCTTCGCCATCGCCCAGGCCCGGCTCGGCCCGGGCCGGATCCACCACTGCATGCGGCTGGTCGGCATGGCCGAGCGCGCCCTGGACCTGCTGTGCCGCCGCGCCCTCGACCGGGTGGCGTTCGGCCGGCCGCTCGCCGAGCAGGGCGTGGTGCGGGAGTGGATCGCCGAGTCACGGGTCCGTATCGAACAGGCCCGGTTGCTGGTGCTCAAGACCGCCTGGCTGATGGACACGGTCGGCAACAAGGGCGCGCACACCGAGATCCAGGCCATCAAGATCGCGACGCCGGCGATGGCCGAGTGGGTGATCGACAAGGCCATTCAGGCGCACGGCGGCGCGGGCGTCAGCCAGGACACCCCCTTGGCGGCTCTGTGGGCCCAGGCCCGCACCCTGCGCCTGGCCGACGGCCCCGACGAGGTCCACAAGGCGTCCCTGGCCCGCCGGGAACTCCGCCGCCTGACCCCCTGACCCGCCTGACCCCCTGACCCGCCGCCCCCGTCGCCGCGCGGGGGGCGCGCGCAGCTGCCGCGCTCTTTCACGGAAAGAGTGGCTATTCGTCCGCGAATAGCCACTCTTTCCGTGAAAGAGGGGGACGGTTCCGCGCGGCGTCAGGTGCTGGCGCGTTCGATCAGCTGGGTGTCCAGGAGCAGGTGCGGGGTGCCGGGGTCCTCGCCGCGGATGCGGGACACCAGCAGCCGCGCCATCTGCCGACCCATCTCCTCCACCGGCTGGAACACCGTGGTCAGCGGCGGGTCCGCCTGCCGCGCGACCGGGGCGTCGTCGAAGCCGATCACCGCGACGTCCTCCGGCACCCGCCGCCCGGCCTCCCGGAGCGTACGCAGGGCACCGAACGCCATCAGGTCGGACGCCACGAAGACGGCGTCCAGGTCCGGGCAGACCTGAAGCAGCCGGCGCATCGCGGCCGCCCCGCTGCCCTCGCTGAAGTCCCCGTACGCGATCAGGTCGGGATTGACTCCCCCCAGCGCGGCGACCGCCTCCTTGTAGCCGCTCAACCGGGCCAGGCCGGCGCCCATGTCCTGCGGGCCGGCGATGGTGGCGATCCGCCGCCGCCCCCGCCCGACCAGGTGCTCGACCGCCTGGCGGGCGCCGCCGACGTTGTCCACGTCCACGAAGCAGACGGGCTGCGCGCCGGGCTGCAGCATCCGCGCCGGCCGGCCGCCGAGCACGGTCGGCAGCCCCCGCTCCTCGAGCAGCGTGGGTAGCGGGTCGGCGTCATGCAGGGACAGCAGCAGGACACCGTCGACGTGCTGGTTGGTGAGGTGGTGCTCGACCCGCTCCCGCTCGATCGGCGACTGGACCATGGCCAGCCAGAGCTGCAATGGGGTCTCCAGCAGGCCGGAGCTGACGCCCCGGACGATGCCGGCGAAGAACGGCTCGGTGAAGACCCGGTCGCCGGACTCGGAGACGACCAGCGCCACCGAGTCGGTCCGCTGGGTGACCAGGGCCCGGGCGGCGCGGTTCGGCACGTACCCGAGCTCGGCGATCGCCTGCTGCACCGCGGCCCGGGCCTCCGGGCTGACCTGCGGCGAGCCGTTGACGACGCGGGAGACCGTGCCGCGCCCGACGCCGGCACGCGCGGCGACCGCGTCGAGGGTCGGGCGCCCGAGCGACCGGGTGCGCTGCGTTGTCATCGTCTGCTCCTCCGACGTCGGGAGGTCCCGGTGCCGCCACCGAGGTGGCACCGGGACCGCCCGGTTGGCTGGCCCGAGCCTATTGTGCGGCCAGACCGTTGCGTCGGATCACCTCGGCGTACCACCTGGCGCTGGACTTGGGGATACGGGTTTGACTGTCGTAGTCGACGTAGATCATCCCGAACCGCTTGGTGTAGCCCCAGGCCCACTCGAAATTATCCATCAGCGACCAGGCGAAGTAGCCGCGCAGCGGTACGCCCGCGCTGATCGCCTCGTGGGCGGCGCGCAGGTGGGCGTCGAAGTACGCGAGCCGGTCCGGGTCGTCGACGCGGCCGTTGACGACCGCGTCGACGAACGCCGAACCGTTCTCGGTGACGTACAGCGGCAGGTCGGTGTACTCCTCGTGCACCCGCCGCAGCGTCTCGACCAGGCCGGGGGCGTCGATCTCCCAGTCCATGTCGGTCACCGGGACACCCCGGGTGACGAAGCGGACGTCCTCGCTGCCCGGCCAGCAGGACGGCGCCCGCCAGTACGCCTGCGGCTGCTCGCCGGGGACCGGCGCGGCCACCACGTGCCGGCTGTAGTAGTTGACGCCGACCAGGTCCAGCGGGGTGGCGATGGTCGCCAGGTCCCCGTCGTGGACGTGCCCGAAGTCGGTGATCGCGGCGAGGTCGGCGGTCAGGTCCGCCGGGTACGACCCGCGCAGCATCGGGTCGAGGAAGAACCGGTTCGCCAGCCCGTCGATGCGCCGCGCGGCGTCGGCGTCATCGGGCGAGTCGGTGGCCGGGGTCACCGGGTAGAGGTTGACCGTCACCCCGACCTCGGCGTCCGTCCGGGCCGCCCGCAGCGCCTGCACGGCGAGCCCGTGGCCGAGCATCAGGTGGTGACCGGCCCGGACGGCGTCGGCGGGATCGGAGCGGCCCGGCGCGTGCACGCCGGAGCCGTAGCCGAGGAACGCCGAGCACCACGGCTCGTTGAGGGTGGTCCAGTACCGGACCCGGTCACCGAGCGCGTCCGCGACCAGCGTGGTGTAGTCGGCGAACCGGGCCGCGGTGTCCCGGGCCGGCCAGCCGCCCGCGTCCTCCAGCGGCTGCGGCAGGTCCCAGTGGTAGAGGGTCAGCCACGGCTCGATGCCGTGGGCCAGCAGCCGGTCCACCAACCGCCGGTAGAAGTCGAGGCCCTCGGGGTTGGCGGGACCGGTGCCGCCGGGCTGCACGCGGGACCAGGAGACCGAGAACCGGTACGACTTGAGCCCCAGCTCGGCCATCAGGGCGATGTCCGAGTCGAGCCGGTGGTAGTGGTCGCACGCCACGTCGCCGGTGTGCCCGGCCACCACCCGGCCCGGGGTGTGGCTGAAGGTGTCCCAGATCGACGGTGTCCGGCCGCCCTCGGCCGCCGCGCCCTCGATCTGGTACGCCGCGGTGGCGGCGCCCCAGAGGAAGCCGGGCGGGAAGACCAGCGGCGGACGCTCGGCGAGGACGCCGACGGCGGGTGGACTCGCGGGGTTGCTCACGACTTGACGGCACCTTCCATGATCCCGCCGATGATCTGGCGGCCGAACAGGATGAACACGACCACCAGCGGCAGGGTGCCGACCGCGGTGGCGGCGAAGACCTGCGAGTAGTCGGTGTAGTAGGCGTACGAGAGGAAGGAGAGCGAGACCTGCAGGGTCGGGTTCTCCGGGGTGAGGATCGCGTACGGCCAGAGGAAGGAGTTCCAGGTTTCCATGAAGGTGAGCAGGCCGAGAACACCGGCGGCCGGCCGCAGCGCGGGCAGCACGATGTTCCAGTAGATCCGGAACGTGCTCGCCCCGTCGACCCGGCCGGCCTCGATCAGCTCGTCGGAGATGGCCTGGCTGGCGTACTGGCGCATCATGAACACGCCGAACGCGGTCACCAGGAACGGCACGGTCACGGCGAGCAGGCTGTCGTACCACCCCAGCGTCTGCATCATCCCCCAGAGCGGGATGAGGCCCATCTGGGTCGGGATCATCATCGTGACGATGATCGCCAGCAGCAGGATGTTCCGGCCCCGGAACCGCAGCTTCGCGAAGGCGAACCCGGCCAGCGAGCCGGCGAGCACCACCGACACGGTGACCACCGAGGACACGATGATCGAGTTCATCATGCCCTTGAGGAAGTTGGCCGCGTCGTTGTCGAGCACCCGGCCGAAGTTGTCGCCGAACGCACCGCCGGGGGTCATGGGTGGCGGCACGTCGTTGATGGAGTCGAGGCTCCGGGTGCCGATCACGATCATGTAGTAGAAGGGGTAGATCGACAGCAGGGCGGCCAGGACGAGCGCCAGGTAGGTCAGCGGACTGGTGCGCCACAGGCGCTTAGAAGCCGAGATCACCGATCTCTCCTCACTTGGCCGAGCGGCGGACGAGTACGAAGTTGAGCAGCGACATCAGCACGATGATCATGAAGATCGCCCAGGCGACGGCGGCTCCGTAACCGGCGCTGTTGAGGTTCACGATGCCCATCTCGTACATGTACATGGCCAGCGTCTGGAACTCCCGCTGGTTGCCGCCGATGATGTTGCCGTTGCCGAACAGCAGCGGCTCGGTGAAGAGCTGCATGCCGCCGATCGTGGAGAGGATCACCACGAAGATGAAGGTGGGCTTGAGCAGGGGCAGGGTGATCTGCCAGAACTGCCGCCACTGGCTCGCCCCGTCGATGGCCGCCGCCTCGTACAGGTCCCGGGGGATGGCCTGCATGCCGGCGAGCAGGATCAGGGTGTTGTAGCCGGTCCAGCGCCAGTTGACCATGGTGGCGATCGCCGTCCAGGAGCTCCACCGGTGCCCGTCCCAGTCGATCTGGTCGACACCGACGAAGCTGAGCAGCCAGTTGAACAGGCCGAACTCCCGCTGGAACAGCATGCCGAAGACGATCGCGACCGCCGCGACCGACACCACGTTCGGCACGAAGATGGCCATCCGGAAGAAGGTCTTGGCCCGCAGGAGGGTGCGGTTGAGCAGGTTCGCCAGAAAGAGCGCCAGCAGCAGCTGCGGGATGGTCGACAGGGCGAAGATGCCGAACGTGTTGACCAGCGCGTTCCAGAAGTACTCGTCGGAGAAGAGCCGGGTGTAGTTGTCGAACCCGATGAACGTACGGTCGCCGATCATGTCCCAGTCGTGCAGTGACATCCAGGCGGTGCGCACCATCGGGTAGAGCCCGAACGTGCCGAAGATCAGGAAGAACGGCGCGATGTAGAGGTACGGGGAGTACTTGAGATCCAGGCGGTTGAGGAGGTACCCCCGCCGACGTCGGGAGGTGACGCCGGGAGGTGGCGGTGCTGCTGGCGACGGCGGCGCCGTCGTGGCCGACATGCTCATGCGAATTCCTTTTCCGGCGAGGCCCGGAGGCCCTCGCGCAGGGCACTACGCGGAGGGGGACCGACCGGTGGCGTCCGGGTAGTCCCCGAACGCCACCGGAAGGGAATCACTCAGAAGGCACCCTGGGTCTGTGCGTCCTTCGTGAACTGCTCCCAGGCCTTGTCCTTGCTGGCCTGCCCGTTCTCGAACGCCCGCAGGGCCGGCTCGAGCGCGTTCTCCTTCACCGCCTGGTGCTTCGGGCCCAGGTGGATCGGCTTGATCTTGCTGACGCTCTCGCCGAAGATCTTGCCGGTCGGCGCGTTGCTGAAGTACTCGTTGGTGTAGCTGAGGAAGGCCTCGTTCTTCAGCGCCTCCAGGTTGGTGGGCAGCGGGCCCTTGGCCTTGAACGCCTCGACCTGGCTGGTCGCGTTGGTCAGGAACTCGGCGAGCTTCGCCGCCTCCTTCTGGTGCTTGCTCTGCTCCGGCACGGCCAGCCACGAGCCGCCCCAGTTACCGCCGCCGCCCGGAACCGCCGCCACGTCCCACTTGCCCTTGTTGGCGGCACCGGAGTTGTCCGCGACGATGCCGAGCATCCAGGACGGGCAGAAGGTCGCCGCGAACGTGCCCTGCTTGAAGCCGCCCGACCACTCCGGCGACCAGGTCGACGCCTTGGCGGAGATGTCCACCATCGAGGTCGCGGTGTCCCACGCGGCCTTCACCGCGGGGCTGGTGTCCGCGATGATGTTGTTCTCCTTGTCGTAGAACAGGTCGCTGCCCTGCTGGAACAGCACGCCGTTGGAGACGGCGGTGATCGAGTCGATGAAGGCCTTGCCGCCGCTGCCCTGCTTGTACTTGCGGCCGGCCTCGTGGAAGCCGCTCCAGTCCGGCCACAGCGCCGACACCTGGTCCCGCTCGGTGGGCAGGCCGGCCGCGGCGAACAGGTCCTTGCGGTAGCAGACGGCGAGGCTGCCGACGTCGGTCGGCAGGCCGATCAGCCGGCCGTCCGGCGCCTTGCCCAGCTCCCACTTCCAGGGCAGGTACTCCTTGGAGTGGTCGGCGACCAGCGGAGTCAGGTCAGCCCAGTTACGCGGGTTGGCCTTGAACTCGTTGAGGATGCCCTCCTCCAGGGCGGTGACATCGGCCGCGCCCTTGCCGGTGGCGAGGTAGCGGACCAGCTTGGGCCGGTACTCCCCGAGCTGCGCCGTCTTGCGCAACTCGACCTTGATGCCGGTCTGCTGCTCGTACTGCTTGACGAGCTCGTCGTAACCCATTTCGCCGAAGGTGTCGACGACCAGCTTGGCGGGCTTCTCGCCCTCGGCCGGCGCGTCGTCGTCGTTGCCGCAGGCTGCGAGACCGCTGACGGCGGTGATCGCGGCCAGGGCGGCGGCCGCCAGGCGGGAACGCCGCGTGGTGAGGCTCATCCTGACCCCTCTTCTCGGTGGTGAGGCTGTGTGTCGGGTGTGGGGGGTGTCGTACCTGCTGACCGGCGCCAACGGTCCGGCGACGGCCTCCGGGACGCGCGCGGGTGATCCGTGTCACGGCCCTGGGAACGCTCCCATGCAGATTGCCGGCACGTGTCGGGGGTGTCAATAGACCTCTGGGAGCGTTCCCAGATCGTTACCGGCGAGAGGGTTTCATCCGTACGGACGCCGCCGACCTGCATCGAAACGCTTCAGTACGCGGTGCCGCAGGTACCGGCGCCGCCCCGGTGGGCGCGACGGGCCGGCTCCGAAGCGGTTCAGCAGAAGCGACGCAGCAGCGTGCCGACCCGACCGGCGTCGAACGCCTCCGGATCGAACGTGCCACCCACCCAGTCGCGCAGCATGTGGTGCTCCGCGTGCGCCGGATCCGCCAACGCCACGAGCAGCGCCTGGTAGCCGGCCGGGCCACCGACGTCCTCCGGTGGGCACGCCCGCCCGCCGTCGGGGCAGGACGGGTAACGCTCGTCCGGATCGGCGGTGAAGGCGTCCTCCACCAGCAGGTCGTGCTCCCACCAGTCGCCGAAGTCGTAGGTGTAGTGGAAGCGGCTGCCCTTGCCGACCACCGCGTCGAGCCGCACGTCCAACTCGTCGTGCAGGGACAGCTCCCCGTCGGGGTCCGGCTCGCCGTACTGCCGGCCGTCGATCTCGAACGAGTGCAGGTGGCAGTCGCGCCAGCCCATCGAGTGCTGCACCACGCGGTGCACCCGATCGAGGGTGTAACCCCCCGGAACCAGCACCCGGCGCCAGACCGGCGGCCGGACGCCGGCCAGGGAAATCCTCAGCTGGAAGATCTGGCGCGGCATGCTGTCCCATCCTCCGTCGGCATAGGCTGCGGGCATGATCTGCCGAGCGTGCCGGGCGAGCCGGCACGACGACTGTCGGGGTCGGAACTGGTGCGACTGCCAGCACCGTACCCCCCGGCCGACCCCTCCGGTCACGGGTCCGGCCAGCGAATGAGCGTCGGAATGCCGATTGCCGCGCTCTGGCCGCGGCCGTCCGACGGGCCGCTCGACGACGCCGCGCTGGCCGCGCTCTACGGCCGACCCGACCGGCCCCACCTGCGGATGAACTTCGTGTCGAGCATCGACGGCGCGGTCACCGTCGACGGCTACTCGGCCGAGCTCTCCGGGGAACCCGACAAGCGGGTCTTCGGCCTGCTGCGGATGCTCTGCGACGGGCTCGTGGTCGCCGCCGGCACGTTGCGCCACGAGGGCTACCGGGCGATCCGCCTCGACGAGCGGCGCCGTGCCTGGCGCCGCTCACACGGGCTGGCGGAGTACCCGACCCTGGTCGTCGTCTCCGGCTCGCTCCGCCTCGACCCGGCCCAGGCCGCCTTCGCCGACGCACCGGCGCGCCCGGTCGTGCTCACCCGCGGCGACGCCACCGCACCACCCGGCCTGACCGAGGTGGCCGACGTCGTCGCGTGCGGCGACGACCGGGTCGACCTCGCCGCCGGCTTGGCCGAGCTGCGTCGTCGCGGGCTCGGCCAGCTGCTCTGCGAGGGCGGGCCGCAGCTGTTCGGCGCGCTCACTGCGGCCGGCCTGGTGGACGAGGTATGCCTGACGGTCGCACCACTGCTCGCCGGGCCCGGTGCGGGCCGGATCACGGCCGGCGACCCCAGCCCCGTACGGCACCTGCCGCTGCGGCACGTCCTCGCCGCCGCCGACGGCACGCTGATGCTCCGCTACACCAACGCCTGAACACCGCCGGTCGCCGGTCGCCGGTCGCCGGTCGCCGGTCGCCGGTCGCCGGCAGTTTCGGGGAACCTGCTGCCTGCCGCCACGTCGAGGGCGCACTTTCCCCGAAACTGCGACCTCGGCCGGCCGACCTCGGCCGGCCGGTCGCGTGCGGCGGGGGGTCGGCGGCGGCGGGTGCGCCTCGCACGGTCTGTGCTTGCCGTGTCACGGCGTGACGCGGCCGGCGGTGACCCGCGTGGTCTCCGCCGCGTCGCGTGGCGGCCTGTCGTACGTCTCGGGCAGGATGCAGGGCGTGCGCGCCGACCCCGACCACCAGCCCCGCGGAGTTGCCCGATGACCGATGACGGCTTCGACGGCCCGGGTGAGGAGGTCGGGCGGGTGCTCGGCACCGCCGACGCCACCCCGCTGCAGTTCTGGACGGCGGTCTCCCCCGCCAGCTACCTGCAGCTCGACGACGTCGTGGTGACCCGGCGCGAGCTGCCGGACCGGGAGCCGGTGACGATCGCCGGGGTGGTGACCCAGGTGCGCGCCCGGCACGAGGGGGCCCAGTTCGACTCCGACGTCTTCGCGATCGCCGACGGCACGCTGCCCGCCCAGGTGCAGGAGGCCGCCGAGATCACCACCACCCGGGTCGACCCGGAGCTCTACGTGCCGCCGTCCCCGGGTGCCGTCGTGCACCGGGCCCAGGGTGACGCGCGGGCGCGGGCACTGCACTTCGACCGGATGGAGCGTCGCATCCCGATGGGCATGGGGCGGGACGGCGTACCGGTCTACCTCAACGCCGACTTCCTGGACGGCACGCGCGGCGCCCACGTCTCGATTTCCGGCATCTCGGGTGTCGCCACCAAGACGAGCTTCGCCACCTTCCTGCTCTACTCGGTGTTCCGCTCCGGGGTGCTCGGCGGCGACGCGGTCAACGCCAAGGCGTTGATCTTCAACGTCAAGGGCGAGGACCTGCTGTTCCTCGACCATCCCAACGCGCGGCTCGACGATCCCACCCGGGCGGCGTACGCGCAGCTCGGCCTGAGCGCCGGCGCCTTCCCCGACGTGCGCGTGTACGCGCCGCCCCGGGTCGGCGACTCCTCCGGCACCCCCGACGTGAGCAGCCGGCTCAGCGGGGTCGACAGCTTCTACTGGACGCTGACCGAGTTCTGCGCCGACCGCCTCCTGCCCTACGTGTTCGCCGACGCCGACGACGAACGCCAGCAGTACACGATGGTCGTGCACTCGGTCGCCGCCCACCTGGCCCGCTACGCGCAGCCCGCCGACGGCGGGGTGAGCGTCGACGGGGTGCGCCTCGGGACGTACGCCGACCTGGTCGACCACATCGTCGAGCAGCTCAACGACGACGAGACCCGGGGCGACTGGGCTGGCAGCGCGGTCGGCCTGGGCACCGTCAACGCGTTCGCCCGCCGCCTGATCGGCAGCAAGAAGGACCTGTCCCGGCTGATCCGCGGCGACCTGGCCACCCGGCGTCCGCACTCGATCAACACGTCGGAGAGCGCCCAGGTCACCGTGGTCGACCTGCACAACCTCCCGGACCGGGCGCAGCGCTTCGTGGTCGGCGTGACGCTCAAGAGCGAGTTCGAGCGCAAGGAGAAGGCGGGCACCGCCAAGCCGCTGCTGTTCGTCGTCCTCGACGAGCTGAACAAGTACGCCCCGCGCGAGGGCTCCTCGCCGATCAAGGAGGTGCTGCTGGACATCGCCGAGCGGGGGCGGTCGCTCGGCGTGATCCTGGTCGGCGCGCAGCAGACGGCCAGCGAGGTGGAGCGGCGCATCGTCACGAACTCGGCGATCCGGGTGGTCGGCCGGCTCGACCCGGCCGAGGCGTCCCGCCCGGAGTACGGCTTCCTCCCGCCCGCCCAACGCCAGCGGGCGCTGCTCGCCAAACCGGGCACGATGTTCGTCAACCAGCCCGACATCCCCGTGCCGCTCTGCCTGGAGTTCCCGTTCCCCGCCTGGGCGACGCGGGTCTCCGAGGCGGGTCGGGCGCCCTCGCAGACCCTGCGGTCGATCACCCAGTCGGCCGACCCGTTCGCGGTGGTGGGGTCCGGCGGCGCCGGCGACGACGACATCCCGTTCTGAGGTGGTCCACCGGTGAAGATCCTGCACACCTCCGACTGGCACGTCGGCAAGGTCCTCAAGGGGAGGTCCCGCGCCGAGGAGCACAAGGCCGTCCTCGCCGGGGTGATCGACGTGGCCCGGCAGGAACGGCCGGATCTGGTCGTCGTGGCCGGCGACCTGTACGACACGGCCGCGCCCACCCCGGAGGCGACCCGGTTGGTGACCCGGGCGCTGACCGCGCTGCGCCGTACCGGCGCGGACGTCGTGGCGATCGGCGGCAACCACGACAACGGTCCGGCTCTGGACGCGCTGCGGCCGTGGGCCGAGGCCGCCGGGATCACCCTGCGCGGCAGTGTCCGGGAGAGCCCGGACGAGCACGTGGTGGACGGCACCACCGCGGGCGGCGAGCGCTGGCGGGTGGCGGCGCTGCCGTTCCTGTCCCAGCGGTACGCGGTCCGCGCCGTGGAGATGTACGAGCTGACCGCCGCCGAGGCGACCCAGACGTACGCCGACCACCTGGGCCGCATCTTCGCCCGGCTGACCGAGAGCTTCACCGAGCCGGACCGGGTGCACCTGGTCACCGCCCACCTGACCGTGGTCGGGGCGGCGGCCGGCGGCGGCGAGCGCGACGCGCACACCGTCATGGGTTACGCGGTGCCGGCGACGGTCTTCCCCGGCACGGCCCACTACGTGGCGCTCGGCCACCTGCACCGCGCGCAGCGGGTCCAGGGTCCGTGCCCGATCCGCTACAGCGGCAGTCCGCTCGCGGTCGACTTCGGTGAGCAGGAGAACGTCCCGTCGGTGACGGTGGTGGAGGTGACCGCGACGACGGCGGCCCAGGTGCGGGAGGTGCCGATCCCGGCGGCGGCCGCGCTGCGCACGGTGCGGGGCACCCTCGCGCAGCTCGCCGAGGTCGAGGCGCCGGACGCCTGGCTCCGGGTGTACGTGCGGGAGCAGCCCCGCGCCGGCCTGCGCGAGGAGGTGCAGGAGTTGCTCCCCCGTGCCCTGGAGATCCGGATCGATCCGGAGCTGGTGCCGGCCCCCGGCAGCGGCGCGCGGGTCGCCCAGCGGGCCGGCCGGTCTCCGCGGGAGCTGTTCGCCGACTACCTGGACGGCCGCGGTCACTCCGACGAGGATGTCCGGTCCCTCTTCGACGAGTTGTTCGAGGAGGTGGAGCACTGATGCGGCCGATGCGACTGGACCTGGCCGGGTTCACCGTCTTCCGCGAGGAGACGACGGTCGACTTCACCGACGCCGATTTCTTCGCGTTGGTCGGGCCGACCGGTTCGGGCAAGTCCACGGTGCTGGACGCGATCTGCTTCGCGCTCTACGGCACGGTGCCCCGCTGGGGTGGTACGCGGGGCCTGGCGAACGCCCTGGCTCCGTCGGCGACCGAGGCCCGGGTCCGCCTGGTCTTCGAGTCCGCCGGCGACCGCTACGTCGCGACCCGCGTGGTCCGGCGGGACAGCCGGGGCAACGTCAAGACGGCCGGGGCGGGTCTGCAGCTCATGCCGTCCGGTTTCGATCCGGGGAAGCTGGACACCGGGCTGAGCCCGGACGACCTCGGCGAGGTGCTGGCCGGCACGGCCGCCGAGATGGACGAGGCGGTGCTGGCGGCGGTCGGGTTGCCCTACGAGCAGTTCACCAGCTGCGTGGTGCTGCCGCAGGGGCAGTTCGCCGACTTCCTGCACGCCAAGCCGGCCACCCGGCAGCAGATCCTGGTCAACCTGCTCGGCCTGGGCGTCTACGAGCAGGTACGGGAGCGGGCGACGGCCCGGGCGGCCCAGTCCGAGGCGAAGTTCGAGGCCGTCGACCAGGCCCTCGCCGGGCTCGCCGACGTCGACGACGCCACGCTCGCCGAGGCGACCGCGCTGGTGGACCGCATGCGGGAGCTGACCGGCGCGGTGACCGACGCCGTACCGGAGCGGGAGGCGGCGCGCACCGCGGCGCGGGAGGCCGGTGCGGCGCTGGCGGCCCTGGACGCCGACCTGGCCGTGCTCGGCGCGGTGCGCGCTCCGGACGGGGTGGCCGAGGTGGCCCGGGCGGTGGCCGCGGCCCGGTCCGGTGCCGAGGACGCGGCGGCGGTGGTGACCCTGGCCGAGGAGCGGGAGGAGAAGCTCCGCGGCGAGCTGGCCGCGGCCGGGGACGAGAGCGCGCTGCGCCTGCAGCTCAAGGCGTACGCCGACCGGGAGAAGCTGGCCGGCGAGACGGAGACGGTCCGGGCGACGGTGCGCGTGGCGCAGGGCGAGCACGAGGCGGCAGCGGTGGCGCTGGCCGACGCGCGGGCGGCGGCCGAGCGGGCCGAGGTGGACCTGGACGCGGCGTTCCGCGCGCACGAGGAGGCCAAGGCGACCGACCAGGCGGTGGCGCTGCGGGCGCACCTGCGCGACGGGCTCGCGTGCCCGGTCTGCGAGCAGACGGTGACCCGGGTGCCGGCGGTGCCGGCGGGTTCGGCGGTGGCCGAGGCGGTGGCGGCCGGGAAGGCGGCGCGGGCGGCCAGCGAGGCGGCGAAGGCGGCAGTGCGCGAGCGGGACGGCGCCGCCCGGGAGCTGGAGCGGGTTCTCGTCGCGGCGCGGGCCCGGCAGGAGCAGCTCGACGCCCGGCTGACCGAGTTGGACGCCCAGCTGGCCGGCGCTCCCGACCCGGCGGCGCTGCGCCGGGAACTGGCGGAGCACGGCCGGCTGCGCCGGGA
>JAEYGD010000185.1 GCA_023402505.1 Actinomycetes bacterium | reverse complement strand
CCGGCCGCCGGGCCGGCGGCCGGGCGGGGGGCGGGGGGGGCGTAGGCCTCGTGGGAGAGCCGGCTGTGCGGCCGGCTCTCCCGAGGCGAAGTTCCGTCAGACGGCCTTCGGTCCCTCGTACGCCCGGCGGACGTGGGCGGACACGGCGGTGAGCCAGCCGAGGACGAGCGCCGAGCCGACGACCATCCGGACGCTGATGCTGTCCTGGTGGGGCCACGCCATCACCACGACGGTCGCCAGCGTGACCAGCAGCGACAACACCGCCCAACGACGGCCGAGGCGGGACCCGAGGACCAGGCACGCGATGGTCAACGACCCGAAGGTCAGCATCGCCCCGATGCCGTGACCGACCGAGTGCCAGCTCATGGTGTCGGGCGAACCTTCCGGGGCGCCGGCCGGCCAGCCCATGCTCGGGTCGGCGGTGAACACGCCGGCCACGATCAGGCCGACGCCGGCGACCGCCACCAGCGCCGGGCCCGACCCTCCGGCGGGACGGCCGCGCAGCGCCCGGCGCAGCCCGGCGGCGCCGCCGAGGGTCAGCAGCCCGGCGAGTACGAAGTTGGCGATCTGGACCCAGCCGTGTGCACCGAGCGCGAGCAGGCTGAGCGGTTGCCGGCTGAGGTCGAAGCCGTCCCGGGTGAGCACCTGGGCGAAGGACAGTCCCAGGAAGACCGGCCCGGCGACCGTCCCGGCGGCGAGCAGGGTGGCCGTCGGGACGCCCGTCCCGGTGCGCGGCAGCGTCGTACTGGTCATTTCGATCTCCTCATCGGTGGTCTGTCACTGACGCGTCGATCGGGTCCCCCGGGATCCGACATCCACCGCTCATGATCTTTTCGGGGCTTGCGCCGCTGTGCGACGCTCCCCCATGAGACCCCTTGGAAGATCGAGGTACGGGACGTGGAGCGACACGGCAGCCGGCGGGCGCTCGGCATCGTGCTCATCGGGTGCGGCGCTCTCGTGCTGCTGTGCGGCGCGGTCGACGGCTCCACCCCGGTCGTCGTCGGGGGTTGTGTCGCCTTGGCGCTCGGCGCCACGTTCGTCGCCGTCGGCCGGGAGCCCTCCGGTGGCAGCGCCGTCACGGAGGTCGGCCCGCCGGCTCAGGATCGGTCCGACCCACCGGTCTTCACCGCCACCCTGCGCGGCTACGACAAGCTCCGGGTGGACGAGCTGGTCGGGCGGTGCGAGGAGGCGCTGGGCTCCGGCGAGGTGTCACGGATCGGGCAGGCCAAGGCGGAGCTGGACGAGGGGCGGTTCGCCCTGCCTGTCGCGCTCAACGGATATCACCGTGAGCAGGTCGACGAGTTTCTGGAGCGGCTCTCGGCCCTGCTCGCGCAGCGGCTGACGGCTGACGGCTGACGGCTGACGGCTGACGGTCCTCCACGCAGGCGCGGACCGCAGCCCCCTTCAGCGCAGAACAGCCAATCACTGTACGTAGCGAACGCGACAAGGCCCAGGAGCCAACCGCCGCCCTTTGCTCTGCACCCTCATACGCAACAGGCACGAAGCGTTACAGGTGGGCAATCCATGCCGGCGTGGCGACCACGGCAGAATCCCTGCTCGGAGCCGGTGGTGCGAATTAGGGTGCAGAGCAAAGCCTGAAAATCGAGTTCTCGAGCTCGGCGGGGGCCTCACCGACAGTGAAAAGGGCCGACGCGGCAGTCACGGACACGCAGGGTAGCGGGTCGCGAGTGGACCTCGGCGCGGCGACGGCGCCGGTGATCTCGACTCGACCGACGAAGCGCGTCGCTGGTCAGGCCCGGCCAGCCGAGGAGCTGCCACCGGGGTGCGGGCCGGGTCTGGGCGTGCCCGCCCGCGCCCTGCCCGCACGCCCACGGCGACTCAGGCCTCCGCCGGCCCTTCAGCGACCCGGCGTACGTCGACCTCCACGTAGATGCCCTCCGAGATGAAGAGGTTGGTGAACCGGCGTCCCCACTCCATCGCCTCGTCCTTGTCGCGTACCTCCAGCAGCGCGAACCCCGCGATCAGCTCCTTGGTCTCGGTGAACGGCCCGTCGGTGACCGTCACCTTGCCCTTGTCGGCGGTGATCCGGCCGGACTCCTTGCTGCTCTTCTCCAGGCCCTCGCCGGCGAGGAGGACGCCGGCCTTGGCCGCCTCCCCGATGAAGGCGCCCATCTTCTCGATGAACTCCGGGCTCGGGTCGAACGCGCGGGCCTCGTTCTCGTCCAGCTTGTGCATCAGCATGTAGCGCATCTCGAAATCCTTCCAGGTAGGCAAAACCAGGTTCGGCTCTCACTGACGCGTCGAGCGGGCCACACCGAATCCGACATCCGCCCTCAGATTTTTCTCCGGACCGCCCTCGGCGGCCCGGGCGAGCAGCAGCGCCCGCTCCCGGGCGTTGCCGGCCAGCGACGCCGCGCGCTCGAACTCGCGCCGGGCCTCCTCGTGCCGACCGAGCCTGGCGAGCAGGTCGCCGAGCACGCTGGGCAGCAGGTGGTACTGCGCCAGCGCCGGCTCGTCGGCCAGCGCCCGCGCCACCTCGAGCCCGGCGGCGGGCCCGTCGGCCTGGGCGACGGCGACGGCCCGGTTCAGCTCCACCACGGGCGAGGGCACGAGCCGGACCAGCTCCGCGTACAGGGTGGCGATCCGCGTCCAGTCCGTCGCCTCGGGAGTACGCGCCCGCGCGTGGCACGCCGCGATCTCGGCCTGGACCGTGTACGGGCCGGGGTGGTCCGTACGGGCCCGGTCGAGAGCGGCCAGCCCGCGGCGGATGAGCAGTTGGTCCCAACGGGTGCGGTCCTGGTCGTTGAGCAGGATCGGCTCACCGTCGGGGCCGGTACGGGCGTGCACACGGGACGCCTGGATCTCCAGCAGCGCGGCGAGGCCGTGCACCTCGGGCTCGTCGGACATCAGCCCCTGAAGCTGGCGGGCCAGGCGCAGCGCCTCCTGTACGAGGGTGGGACGCATCCAGTCGTCACCGGCGGTCGCCGCGTACCCCTCGTTGAAGACCAGGTAGACGACCTCCAGCACGGAGCCGAGGCGGTCGGCGCGCTCGGCCGGCCCGGGTACCTCGAACGGCACCCGGGCCTCGGCGAGAGTGGCCTTGGCCCGCGTGATCCGCTGGCCGACGGTGGACTCGGTGGTGAGGAACGCGCGCGCGATCTCGGCGGTGCTCAGGCCACCGACGAGCCGCAGGGTGAGCGCGGCCCGGGCGATCGGGGTCAGCACCGGATGGCAGGACACGAAGATCAGCCGGAGCAGGTCGTCCTCGATGCGTTCCTCGAGGCCGGCGTCGAAGTCGACGGTGACCCGCTCGTCGAGACTCCTCCCGAGCTCCGCCACGACCCGGTCGCCGGTCTGCCGGCGCCGCAGCGCGTCGACGGCCCGCCGCTTGCCGACCGTGGTCAGCCAGGCGCCCGGGTTGGCCGGTACGCCGTCACGCGGCCACGACTCCAGCGCGGCGACCAGCGCGTCCTGCGCCAACTCCTCGGCCTGGCCGACGTCGCGGACGATCGCGGCGATGCCGGCGACCACCCGACCGGCCTCCAACCGCCACACCGCCTCGACGGTGCGCCGTACCTCTGTCTCCCCCACGGGCACCATGACAGCAGGCCGCTCCGACGCCCGCCACTCCCGCCGCACCGCGCCTTAAATTTGCCTTATCGAGCGTCCCGATCGATGGGGAAGATCGGTATTTTGCCCGGATGCGACACCTCGGAACTGTGCTGGCCGCCGCCGTCGTGGGGCCGCTGGCCTGGGTCCTGTTCGCCGTCGGCCAGGATCGGTCGGCACGGGCCTTCGAGAACGTGCCGAACGGTGGTGTGCCGGACGGCGCTGACCTGATCCGCCCCGTGCTGGTGCTGGCCGCCGGCGGCATCCTGCTCGGCCTGATCGCCACCCTCCGGTTCTCCCCGCTGGGCGCGGCACTGGCGGGGCTGGGCTACTCGGTCAGCTACCTGGGACTTCTGGTCAGCCCGAACCTGGTCACGGCACTGCTCGACCACCGCCTCAGCCTGGGCGGCTACCAGGTCGACCTGATGGCCCCGGTCCGCTCCGGCACGACCCTGCTGGTGGGCTCGCTGATGCTCGTCGGCGTCGTGAGCGTCCGCCGCTGGCGGCGCTGGCCCCAACCGGCCGCCGACACCCCCGACCCGCTGGCCCCGGACGAGATCCTCCCGGCCACGACGGGTCCGGACCGCCCGCTGGGTGGAGACGGCCTGGGCCTGGACCGGCCCGCCGGCAGCCGCCCGGACGGCCCGGACGGCCCGGACGGCACGTCGCCGGGTGGCCGCCCCGAGCCGGAGCCGGCCGGGGCCGGTGGTTCGAGCTGGGCCGGCCGCGCCGACTGGGCCGACCTGGTGTCGGGCGGAGCCGGGCGCAGGTCCCGGGTGTCTTCGGACTGGATGCGCCGGACCCCGCGCTGAGCGGACCGTCAGGCCTGCCGGGCGGGCGGGGACCGTCGTGACGGCGCGTCGGCGTACCTGTCACACCGCGGTCGTAGCCTGCGCCCGTCCGTCCACCGTGCCCACAAGGAGGCACCAGATGCTCGACCACCTTGGCATCCAGGTTCGTGACCTGCCCGCCAGTCTCGCCTTCTACGACGCCGTCCTGGCCCCGCTCGGCGCCCGCCGCATGCTCGAGTACCCGGAGGCGGTGGGCTACGGCAGCACGACGCCGGACTTCTGGCTCAGCCCGCTCGGCGGGCAGGAGTCGGGCGTCGAGTCGCACATCGCGTTCGTCGCGCCGGACCGGGCGGCGGTGCAGGCGTTCCACGACGCCGCCGTGGCCACCGGCGCCGAGGTGCTGCACGCGCCGAAGCTGTGGCCGGAATACCACGAGACGTACTTCGGGGCGTTCGTCCGCGACCCGGACGGCAACAACGTCGAGGCCGTGTGCCACAAGCCGGAGTGACGGCGGGTCAGCGGCCCAGCGGCCGGAAGACCGGACGCTTCGGGCCGTGGTGCCGCACGCAGGTGCCCTCCGGTCCGCCGATCCAGCCGATCCGCCCGTTCCGGCACTGCACGACGAAGCCCCGGCCCTTGCCGAACCCGCCGACGCACCGGAACCACACGCACACGTCGACGGCGGGGTCGTGGATGAGCAGGCCGCCGCAGTAGCTGTAGCGGTGCGGGTTGGGCGGCGCCCCGCACCGGCGGGCCGGAGGGATCAGGGGCCGCCGGGACGGGGCCGCCTGCCGCGCCTCCTCGGAAGGGCTCGGCCGCGCGGCGGCGGTGGCCGGGGTGCCCGGCGTCGGCC
>JAEYGD010000116.1 GCA_023402505.1 Actinomycetes bacterium | reverse complement strand
CCCAGGGCCCGCGCCCCGCCCAGGGCCCGCGACCGGCGCAGCGCCGCCGCCAGCCAGTCCGCCTCCATCCGCCGCCGGCCGCCCGAGTACGGGTCGAGGTGCGTACCGAGCACCGTCAGCGGCCCGGCGTCGGTCGACACCGTGACCCGCTGGGCGGCGTGGTGGAACGGTCGGCGGAGTGCAGCGGCGTCGAGGACCCGCAGCGGCGGGCGGACCAGGACCGCGACCGGCTGCCCGAACCACGACCGCGCCAGGTACCCACGCATCCCCATCCGGTCGGCGAAGCCAGCCAGAGTCCGCTCGGTCAGACCGCGCAGCTCCTGCAAGGCGAGGACATCCGGCCGCAGGTCGGCGACGACCCGGACGATCGCGTCCCGGCGATCCGGTCCACCGGCGTCGCGGCCGCCGGTCCGGATGTTCCAGGTCGCCACCCGCAGCATGCGCCCGGTCAGTCCGCCCGGCCGGCCCGGGCCAGCTCGTCGTCGAGGGTGTCCACGTCCTCCGACTCGATGGCGGGCCGGTTGCCCTCCCGCAGGTCCTCGTTCGGACGGACCACCCAGTAGAGCAGCCCCACCCAGAGGGTGCACAGGATGATCGCGCCCATGAAGTCGGTCGGGTGGTGCATCCCCCGGTACATGCGGGAGATCGCCACCCCGACCGGCATGATCACCGCCAGGGCCACGAACACCCACCGCCACCAGCGGTCGGTCCTCGGGAAGACGATGATCGCGATCGCGACCCAGAGGCAGAGGGTCGCCGCGATGTGGCCGGACGGGAAGGACGACGTCGGCATCGGCCCGTCCAGGTTCCCCACCGGGGGCCGTGGCCGGTCGACCGCCGCCGCCGAGGCGAGGAAGAGGGTCAGCTCGCCGAACATGGTCAGCGCGACGAACAGCACCGGACGCCAGCGCCGCCAGACCGCCAGCACCAGCGGGCAGAAGACCAGCGAGATCAGCAGGATCGCGTGGGTGTCGCCGGCCTTGCTCCACCACCAGGAGAAGTCGTCGCGGGCGGGGGTGCGCTGCTCGGCGAACCAGCGTGGCACGTCGGTGTCCAGGGTGGCGAAGAACGTCCCGCCGGCGTGGTAGCTGACGAACATCCCGAAGCCGTAGAGCGCCCCGAGCACCAGCACCCAGCCGACGACCAGCTCGAAGACCGCCGCGCGGGGGTGCGGCAGCAGGTGCGCCTCGTCGGGGGCCGGCGCCACGTCGTGCGCGGCCTCCGGCTCCAGCCCCTCGGTCAGCGCCGGCACCGGCCGGCCGCGTTCCAGCCGCCAGAGGCGGAAGGCGTACGCGGTGACGCCCAGCCACGCCGCGCCCAGCAGCCAGGCGCCGAGCACGTCGGAGACGAAGTGCACGCCGAGCGCGATGCGGGTCAGCCCGATCAGCACGACGATCGTGGCGACCAGCGCGAATGCCGGCTTGCGCCAGCGCGGCGACAGCGCGGGGAGGAAGACCAGCAGCAGGGCGCCGTACGCGACGAACGAACCGAGCGCGTGGCCGGAGGGGAAGCTCTGCCCCGCGTACGTGCCGATCGGCACCTCCACGTCGGGGCGCAGCCGGTCGACCAGCGTCTTGAGCGCCGGGTCCAGGATGAGCGCGCCGACGCCGGTGACGATGAGGAACACCGCCAGCCGGCCCTGCCGGCGGATCAGCAGGCCGACCACGGCCACCGAGATCAGCCAGATCAGCACCGCCCGCCCGCCGAGGTCGGTGAGCGCGTTGAGCACGGTCACCAGTGGCCCGTACGGCGACACGAGGTCGTTGAGCCAGGCCGCGACGCCGTGGTCGACGTCGTACAGCGGCTCCCAGCGGACCCGGACCAGCACCAGCAGCAGACCGAATCCGACCCCGGTGCCGAGTACGAGCGCCAAGCCGGCGAGCGTCCGTTCGGTGAAATGACCCAGGGGTCGGCGCAACACGTCGATGACCGCGCCCACGGCAGCCTCCCTCTCAGCTCCTGGCGTGGCGCATTACCCGATCGGCGCTTCGCGTACACCGGGGACGACGGTCTACAGAGCGGTCATCTCGCCGGTGTCGTGTACCTCCACGCGGGCCGCCTCGGGCTCCCACAGGTCCGGCTGGGCGGGCTCCTGGACGCCGATCCGCACCGCCTCCAACTGGGCGGCGAAGGCGAGCCCACCGAACAGCGCCATGCCGGTGAGGTTGGCCCACAGCAGCAACGCCATCATGCCGGTCAGCGCGCCGTACGTCTGGTTGAAGTCGTCGCTCCAGGCCACGTACCCGGCGAGCAGCAGGCTGGCGGTCCACCACAGTGCGGTGGCGATCCCGGCCCCGAAGAACAGCCAGGACAGGCCCGGCTGGTTGCGGCGCGGCGCGTGCCGGAAGAGCACGGCGACGGCCAGCACGGTCAGCCCCAGGCTCAACGGCCACCGCACCACGTCCCACACGCCGTCGGCGACGTCGCCCCACGCGTAGTGCCGCTGCACCGACTCGCCGATCGCCCCACCGGCGACCAGGATGAGGAACCCGGTCAGGGCGGGCAGGCCGGCGCTGACGGCGAGGATCGCGGCGCGCACGTACTTCCGCAGCGCCGGGCGGTCCCGCTCGACGCCGTAGATCCGGTTCGCGCCCCGCTCGATCTGCGCCATCGTGGTGGTCAGCGCGACCAGACCGGTGAGCAGACCGAAGGTCAGGGCCAGCTCGCCCACGGTCTCGGTGCGCTCGCCCTCGCCGAGCAACTCCCCGACCACCTCGTCGCTGGCCCCCGGGGAGAGCGCCAGCACGGTGTCGGCGACGACCTCACCGCCCTCCTGGACGCCGAGCTCGGAGATCAGGCCGGTCAGCGCGATCAGGAACGGCACCACCGCGAGGCAGAGCTGCAACGCGAACGCCCGGGAGTGGCTGAAGCCGTCGCCGTAGCGGAACCGGATGAACGCGTCCCGCAGCAGGTGCCAGCCGCCCTCCCGGCGCAGCGTGTGCCAGGCGTCGTCGGCGGACAGTTCCTCGTCGGCCATCAGCCGGGTCTCCGGCACCATGCGGGTGCTACTCACGCTGCGCCTCCTCGACCAGCCGTTCGCCCCGCTCGGCGGCGGCCTCGGCGTCGACCGCCAGGTCGGGCGTCCGCTCCGGCTGCGGTACGCACAGCCACAGCGCCCGCCGCCGGATCTCCGCCTTGAGCGTGCGGCCCGGCTCGATGAGGTCCCCGTCCAGCTCGCGCGGCTGCGGTCGGTCGCTGGTGATCTCCACCCGCCGGCCGCGGAACACCTCCATCCGCGGCACCCGCTCACGCCGCCGCAGCACCGCCCAGCCCAGCGCGATCCAGTGCCGCAGCGTACGCGGGGTGAGCACGGCGACGTCGAGGTAGCCGTCGTCGGGTTCGGCGTCGGTGAGCAGGCGTACGCCGCCCTGGAGCCGGCCGACGTTGGCCACCAGCACGGACCGGGCGCGCCGGCGGATCGGCTGCTGGTCGTCGACGCGGATGGCGACCTTCATCGGCCGGTCCCGCAGGTGCCGTGCCGCGCCCATGACGTACGCCGGCCAGCCGATCCGCCGCTTCGTCGTCTCCGAGGTGTCGGCGAGCATCTGCGCGTCGAAGCCCATCCCGGCCATCACCGTGAAGTAGTGCTCCTCGACCTGGCCGACGTCGAGCAGGCGCCGGCCACGCTCGACCGCCACCTCGAGCCCGGCGGCGAGGTCGTTGGAGAGCCCGAGATTGGCGGCGAGCAGGTTGCCGGTGCCCTGCGGCAGCACGGCCAGTGCCACCTCGGTCCCGACGAGCCCGCTGACGCAGGACATCACCGTGCCGTCGCCGCCGCAGGCGAAGACCACGTCCACGCCGGCTTCGACGGCCGCCTCGGTCTGGCCGCGCCCCGGATCCTCGACGGTGGTCTCGTACCAGAGTGGCCGGGGCCAGCCGGCGGCGGCGAGAGCGTCGTCGACCGTGCGGCGCAACTCGTCCAGGTCGGCCACCTTCGAGGGGTTGACCACCACGGCCGACCGCAACCCGCCGTTGTCCTCTGCACCGTTCACGGCGCCAGTGTGCAGCACGGCGGCGCGTTCAGCGAGCCCACGAGGAGAGCGCCACAGACAGGTTTGGACGAGTCCGTGCCCGGATCGCGCGGGGTGGTCAGGCGGCCGCGCGCAGCGCCGCCTCGACGCGGCGGCGCAGGTCGTCGAGGTCCACGCCGGCCTCGGTGAGCACCAGGGCCGCCAGCCCGTTGCCCTCCCGGAGGAGGCCGAGCAGGATGTGCTCGGTGCCGATGTGCCGGTGGCGCAGCCGCAGCGCCTCGCGCAGCGACAGTTCGAGCACCTTCTTCGCCCGGGGCGAGAACGGGCCGCCCGCGTACCGTCGCCGGCCCCAGCGGCGACGCGGTGCCGGCGCGGCCTCGCGGAGCGCGTCCGGGCCGAAGGTCTCCTCGATCCGCGCGACGATGGCCGCCAGGTCGATGCCGATCTCGCGCAGCGCCGCCGCGTCGGCGTCGGCGAGGCCGGTGCCGGCGTGTTCGGTGTGGCGGCGGATGCGCGAGCGGAGGTCGTCCCCGCGTACGCCGGCCTCGCGGAGCACGCGCACGGCCAGGCTGTCGTCGTCGGCGAGCAGCGCCAGCAGCAGGTGTTCGGTGCCGACCGGGCGTTGGCCCTCGGTGCGGGCCTCGTCCCGGGCCTGCCGGACCACCGTGCGGGCCCGGTCGGTGAACCGCTCGAACATCACGCCTCCCAGGAAGGATCGACCGCCGGGCGTCCGGCGTGCTTCTTGTGGACCGCCTGCCGGCTGACCTCGAGCGCGTCGGCGATCTCCTGCCAGGACCAACCCTGCCGGCGGGCGTTGTCGACCTGGACCACCTCGAGCCGCTCGAGCAGCCGGCGCAGCGCGCGGACGGCGCGCAGCCCGACCCGGGGGTCGGTGCTGCCGGCGGCTGCCGCGAGTTCCGTCGCCTGACTCATGACGTCAACTTACGTTGACGACGGAGTTTCGTCAACCCCGGTTGACACCCTGCTAGGGTCCGGCGCATGCGCGCCGAACCGACCCTCGCCCGGCTGACCGTCGGCGACCTCCGACTGGAGTTGGCCGGCGCCACCGTCACCGGCCACCGGTACCCCGCGAACTTCGACGTCCTCCACTTCGACCCCGAGCTGCCGCTCGCCGTGGTCGCCGACGGCATGGGCGCCGGCGAGGGAAGCCGGCGGGCCGGCACCGCCGCCGTACGGACCCTCGTCGCCCGGATCCGGGCCGCCTGGCCCCGGGTGGACGCCCGGCACCTGCGGGCCGCCGTGGCCGACGTCCAAGCAGCGGTACGCGCCGCGGGCGCCGACCTCACCGAACTGACCGGATGCACCCTCACCGCCCTGCTCGTCGAGCCGGACGGCGACCAGTGCTGGCTGGTGCAACTCGGCGACTCCCGGGCGTACCGGCTGCGCGACGGCCTCCTCGAACTGCTCACCGTCGACCACACGGCCGCCTGGCTCGGCGTGGTCCACGGCTGGTACGCGGCCGACTCCCCGGCCGCCGCCCGGGCCCGCTACCAGCTCACCCGGTACGCCGGCCACCCCGACCAGCCGGAGGCCGACCTGATCGCGGTGTCGCCGCGCCCCGGTGACACCTGGCTGCTCTGCACCGACGGGGTCAGCGACCAGGTCGACTACCAGCGGATCCGGGAACTGCTCGGAGCGCCCCGACCGGACACGGCGGCCCGGGACCTGCTCGACGCCACCCTGGCCGCCGGCGGCTCCGACAACGCCACCGCCGTCCTGGTGCGGGTGCGGTAGCACCGGCACACCGGTGACCGGACCCGTACCGCGATCCCGCCCCGCCGCCGGACCACCCCGGCTAGCCTCGGGACGGAGGCCGGGCGCTACGCCCCGCGGAGGTGATGCCGGATGGCCGCAGCGACCGACGCGCCGGTGCTCGCCGGAGTCGGCTCGGAACGCAACCTGCCGCTGGTCCGGCTGGCCGCGCAGGAGGCCGCCGCCCACGAGCGACCGCTGCGCCTGCTGCACGCCTTCGACTGGGCCGCGGCCCTGGCGGCACCCTCGGTCGCCGGCCCGCACGACGCCGCGGAGGAACTCCTCGCCCGGGCCACCGAGATCGCCAAGGACGTCGACGAGACTCTACCGGTCAGCGGCGAGATCACCGAGGGCCCGGTCGTGGACATGCTGGTCCGCCAGTCGGACGCGGCGTTCCTGGTGGTGATCGGCGACGGCGGCATGAGCGGCGACCCCGGCTGGGTTCCCGCCGACTCGGTGCCGGTGCAGGTCGCCGCCCGGGCCGGCTGCCCGGTGCTGGTGGACCGCCGGGATCCCCCGCCGGACGGCCCGGTACTGGTCGGTGTGGACGGCTCGGACGACTCCCGGCAGGCCCTGGCATGGGCGGTCGACTGCGCGGCCCGGCGCGGTGCCCGGCTGGTCGCCGTGCGCGTGGTGGAGCCGGGCGCGGACGACGACCCGGCGGTGCTCGGCGACATCGTTGCCCGGGCCGCCCTCCCGTCGGTGGCGGTGGAGTGCCACACCGTACGCGGCAACCCCGGCCAGGTCCTCGTCGAACAGTCGAGGTCGACGCAGGTGACGGTCGTGGCGGCCCGGGGTGACCAGCCCAATCGGGGGATGCTCGGATCGGTGTGCCAGAAGGTCCTCTACCGCGCGCCGGCACCGGTGATCGTCGTACGCGGCGTCGTCGCGGCGGAGGACCCCCGCGGCCGGGACCAAGGACCCTGACCCGGACGGCCGTTTCCGGCGACGCTGATGACGGAAACCCTGCTTCCGGATGCGCCATCCCCCGACCCGCGAGAGGCTCAGGCAGTATGGACACCGCAACCGCCCTGCACGGCCCCCTGACCGAAGACGAGCTGCGCCGGCTGGACGCGTACTGGCGTGCCGCGAACTACCTCACCGTCGGGCAGATCTACCTGCTGGGCAACCCGCTGCTCCACGAACCGCTGGCCCCGGAGCACGTCAAGCCCCGACTGCTCGGGCACTGGGGCACCAGCCCCGGCCTGAACCTGCTGTACGCGCACCTCAACCGGGTCATCGTCGCCCGTGACCTGAACGCCATGTTCATCACCGGTCCCGGCCACGGCGGGCCGGCGATCGTGGCGAACACCTGGCTCGAGGGCACCTGGAGCGAGCGCTACCACGGCACCGACCGCGACGAGGCCGGCATGGCCGGGCTGTTCCGCCAGTTCTCCTTCCCCGGCGGCATCCCCAGCCACGTGGCGGCGGAGGTGCCGGGTTCGATCCACGAGGGCGGCGAGCTGGGATACGCGCTCAGCCACGCGTACGGCGCCGCGTTCGACAACCCGGACCTGCTGGTCGCCTGCGTGATCGGCGACGGCGAGGCGGAGACCGGCCCGCTGGCCGGCAGCTGGCTGTCCAACGTGTTCCTCAACCCGGCCCGTGACGGTGCGGTGCTGCCCATCCTGCACCTCAACGGTTACAAGATCGCCAACCCGACGGTGCTGGACCGGATCCCCGAGTCCGACCTGCTGGAGATGATGCGCGGATTCGGCTACCAGCCGTACGTGGTGGCCGGCGACGACCCGGCGACCGTCCACCAGGCGCTCGCCGCGACGCTGGACCGGGCGCTGGACGAGATCGCCGCGATCCAGCGGACGGCCCGCTCGGGCGGCCCGGTCGAACGCCCCCGCTGGCCGATGATCGTCCTGCGCACGCCGAAGGGTTGGACCGGGCCCCGCGACGTCGACGGCAAGCAGGTCGAGGGGACGTACCGGTCGCACCAGGTGCCCCTGTCCCAGGTACGCACCAACCCGCAGCACCTGGCCGAGTTGGAGCGCTGGCTGCGCAGCTACCGGCCGGAGGAGCTGTTCGACGCCACCGGCGCGCCGGTCGCCGAACTCCTGTCGCTGCCACCGGAGGGTGACCGCCGGATGAGCGCCAACCCGGTCACCAACGGCGGGCTGGTGCTGCGCGACCTGAGACTGCCCGACTTCCGCGACTACGCGGTCGACGTGCCCCAGCCGGGTGCGACGGTCACCGGGGCCACCGGCGAGCTGGGCAAGTGGGTACGCGACGTGATCGCCGCGAACCCGGAGACGTTCCGGCTGTTCGGCCCCGACGAGGTCGCCTCCAACCGGCTCGGCGCCGCGTTCGAGGTCACCGACCGGGCCTGGATGGCGGGCACCGTACCGGGCGACGACCACCTCTCCCCGGACGGGCGGGTCATGGAGGTGCTCTCCGAGCAGCTGTGCCAGGGCTGGCTGGAGGGCTACCTGCTGACCGGCCGGCACGGCATCTTCACCAGCTACGAGGCGTTCATCCACATCGTCGACTCGATGGTCAACCAGCACGCCAAGTGGCTGAAGGTGACCCGGGCCATCCCGTGGCGGCAGCCGGTCGCGTCGCTCAACTACCTGCTCTCCAGCCACGTCTGGCGGCAGGACCACAACGGCTTCTCCCACCAGGACCCGGGGTTCATCGACCACGTCATGAACAAGAAGGCCGAGGTGGTACGGGTCTACCTGCCGCCGGACGCCAACACCCTGCTGTCCACCATGGACCACTGCCTGCGCAGCCGGCACTACATCAACGTGGTGGTCGCCGGGAAGCAGCCCGCCCCGAACTGGCTGTCGATGGACGAGGCGATCATGCACTGCCGCCGCGGCCTCGGCATCTGGGACTGGGCCAGCACCGACGGCGGCGAGGAGCCGGACGTCGTGCTCGCCTGCGCGGGCGACGTACCCACCCTGGAGACCCTCGCGGCGGCCGACCTGCTGCACCGGCACCTGCCCGAACTGAAGGTGCGGGTGGTCAACGTGGTCGACCTGATGCGCCTGCAACCGCCCAGCGAGCACCCGCACGGGCTGGCCGACAAGGAGTTCGACACGATCTTCACGCCGGACCGGCCGATCATCTTCGCGTACCACGGCTACCCCTGGCTGATCCACCGCCTGACCTACCGCCGCACCAACCACGACAACCTGCACGTACGCGGCTACAAGGAGGAGGGCACCACCACCACGCCGTTCGACATGGTGATGCTCAACGACCTCGACCGGTTCCACCTGGTCATCGACGTGATCGACCGGGTGCCGGGGCTGGCCGCGCGGGCGGCGCACCTGCGGCAGGAGATGGTCGACGCCCGCCAGTCGTGCCGCGACTACACCCGCGAGCACGGCGAGGACGACCCGCGCGTCGCCGAGTGGCGGTGGATCCGGGAGAGCGACCCCCAGGTCCGTGGTGAGCAGCAGTGAGAGGGGCGACGCGATGAGTGGCGAGGAGATCCTGGTCGGCTACGACGGTTCGCCGGACGCCATGCGGGCGCGGGACTGGGCGCTGGACGAGGCCGAACGCAGCGGGCGGCCGGTGCGGCTCGCGTACGTCTTCGAGTGGCTGACCGTGGCCGGGTGGATCGGTCCCGGGGTGGCGCCCGGCGTCTGGCCGGACGAAGCGGCCCGGCAGCAGGTGGCGGAGCTGATCCGGCGGGCGGTGGCCGACGCCGCCCGGCCCGGGCTCACCGTCACCGGCGAGGTGTACGACGGTCCGCCGGCCCTGGTGCTGCAGGAACGGTCGCAGCAGGCCGGCCTGCTGGTGCTCGGTACGCGTGGCCACGGTGGCTTCGGCGGCCTGCTGGCCGGCTCGACCGCGGTGTCGGTGGCCGCCCACGCGCACTGCCCGGTCGTGGTGGTCCGCGGCGACGCCGACAGCCGGGCGCACACCGGGCACGTCGCGGTCGGCGTGGACGGATCGGACCAGTCGCTGCTGGCCCTGGGCTTCGCGTTCGAGCGGGCCGCCGAGCGGAAGGTGCCGCTGCACGTGCTGCGCGCCTGGCACCTGCCGCCCGGCCAGCGCCCACCGGCCGGGCCGGACGACCGGGCGGCGGCCCGGGCCGACCGCGCCGAACTGGAGGAGCCGCTGTCCCGGTGGGAGCGGACGTTCCCGGACGTCGACGTGACCGTCGAGGTCGCCGAGGGCAGCCCGGCCGCGCTGCTGGTGGCGGCGAGCCGCAACGCCCAGCTCGTCGTGGTCGGCACCCGCGGCCGGGGCGGGCTGGCGGGGATGCTCCTCGGCTCGGTCAGCCAGCAACTCCTGCACCACTCACACTGCCCCGTAGCCGTGATCCGCGAACCCTGACCCCCGCCCGCGGCGGGCGGGCTAGGCGCGTTCGGGGGGTGGGGGGAGTAGGGCTCGGAGGGCGTTGAGGATCACCAGCACGTCGATGCCCTCCTGAAGGAAGGCGCCACCGACCGGGGGCAGCCACCCGATCGCGGCCACGAACATGGCCAGCACGGCGAGCGCCATCCCGACCGTGGCGCTCTGCACCGCGATGCGGCGCGCGTACCGGGCGATCGCCACGGCGTCGGCCAGCCGCTCCAGCTGGTCCACGGTGAGCACCGCGTCGGCGACGTCCGCCGACGCGGTGGCCCCGGTCGCGCCCATCGCCACGCCGACGTGCGCGGTGGCCAGCGCGGGCGCGTCGTTCACCCCGTCGCCGACCATCACCGTCACCGCCCGGTCCGCCTCGGCACGCACGCGGTCCACCTTCTCCGCGGGCGTGCACCGGGCGACCACGCCGTCCACGCCGACGTCCCGCGCCACCCGGTCGGCGGTCTCGGGACGGTCACCGGTGACCATCACGATCCGGTGCAGGCCCGCCGCCCGCAGCCGTCGTACGGTGCGCGGGGCGTCGGGGCGTACCGGGTCCTCCAGCAGGATCGCGCCGAGCGGCCCGGCCTCACCGCCGACCCACACCACCGACTGGCCGGCGTGTTCGGCGCGGGCGCGGGCCGACTCCGCCCAGTCCGGCAGCGGACCGTCGAGCTGGCCCACCCGCACCTCCCGGCCGTCGACCCGTCCGCGCACCCCACGGCCGGGTTCCTCGGTCACGTCGGCCGGTTCGGCGAGCGCCAGCCCCCGCTCCCGGGCCTGCTCGACCAGGGCCCGGGCCAGCACGTGCGTCGAAAGCTGCTCCACCGAGGCGGCGAGCCGCAGCACGTCGTCCTCGGTGACGCCCGGCGCGGTCACCGTCTCCGCCGCCCGTGGCCGGCCGGCGGTGAGGGTTCCGGTCTTGTCCACCAGCAGGGTGCGGGCGCGGCCCAGCAGTTCCAGCGAGCCGCCGTCGCGGACCAGGACGCCGTGCCGGGCCGAGCGGGACAGCCCGGAGACGATCGCGATGGGCGTGGCCAGCAGGAGCGGGCAGGGCGTGGCCACCACCAGCACCGCTACCGCCCGGACGACGTCGCCGGAGAGCAACCAGCCCAGCCCGGCGAGGATCAGCGTGAACGGGACGAAGGCGACCGCGTACCGGTCGGCGAGCCGCACCGTCGGGGCCTTCCGTGCGGTCGCCTCGCGGGCCAGCCGGACGATCCCGGCGTACGTGCTGGCGGCCGCGTCCCGGCTCGCCCGCATCCCGAACGCGGCGCCCGCGTTGACCACGCCGCTCGCGACCGACTCCCCCGCCGGGCGCTGGACCAGCCGCGACTCGCCGGTCACCACCGACTCGTCCAGGGTTGCCGCCTCGTCGAGCCGCCCGTCGACGGGCACCACGTCGCCGGGCCCGACCAGCAGCGCGTCCCCGACGGTCACCCGGTCCATCGGCACCACCTCGATGGTCCCGTCCGGTGCCCGCCGGCGGGCGGTACGCGGTGCCCGGGCGAGCAGCGCGCGCAGGTCCCGGGTCGCGCGACCCTGGGCGTACGCCTCCAGCGCCCGGCCGGTCGCCACCATCACCGCGATCACCGCCCCGGCGAGGTACTCGCCGACGCCCAGGGATCCGGCCAGCGCCAGGACCGCGATCACGTCCACGCCGTAGCGGCGGTGCCGCAGATCGCGCAGCATCGACAGGACCGCCGGCACCAGGGCGGCCACGGTGGCGGCCACCCACAGCAGGTCGCCGACCCCGGGTCGGCCGGCGAGCCGCGCCGCCGCGCCGGCGAGCACCAGCGCGGTCAGCCCGACCAGCGGCGCCCACAGCAGCAGCGACCGGGCCCGCTCGGATCGCGCCGGCCGCTCGGGTACGCATTCCCGCGGCTCCCCCACCCTGCGGATCGTCCCAGCGCACCGGGCGGGTTGTACGGCAGACCGGGCATCCGGCCCGGCACGTCCGGGACCTACGGACCGTGCGACCGGCCGGCGGATGTCGCAGGATGGACCCGCAACCCCGCCCGGGGCGCCGCCCGGGTGCGGCACGATGGGCTCCGAGACGGAAAGGTCGTGACGATGAGCCAGGAGACGGACCGCCCGCTGCCCACGGCGCTCGCGGAGGCCGCCGCGACCGCCGGTCACGCCCCTTCGGTGCACAACACGCAGCCGTGGCGGTGGCGGGTGCTGCCCGACGCCCTGGAGTTGCGCGTCGTCCGGGACCGGCAGCTCGCGGCGACCGACCCGGAGGGCCGGCTGCTCGCCGTCAGCTGCGGCACCGCCCTGCACCACGCCCGGGTCGCGTTGACCGCCGAGGGTTGGCGGGCCGCCGTCGCGCGGATGCCCGACCCCGGCGACCCGGACCTGGTGGCGCGTCTCACCAGCCTGACCAACGTCGGGGCAGATCCGGAGGCGATGCGGCTGGTGCAGTGCATGCAGGTCCGCCACACCGACCGGCGGCCGGTCGGTGAGGAGCCGGTCCCCACCGCCGCGCTCGGTGAGATCACCAAGGCCGTCACCGGCGAGGGGACGCAGTTCCAGCTGCTCGACCGGGACCAGGTGCTGGAGCTGGCGGCGGCGGCGTCGCACGCCGCCACCGTCGAGTCGGAGGATCCCCGGCTGCGCGAGGAACTGGCGTACTGGACCAGCCGGGCCGGCGGCACCGGCCTGCCGCCGGAGGTGTTGCCGTCCTCGGCGCCGCAGACCACCGTCCCGGGCCGCGACTTCGGCCGCCCCGGCACCCTGCCGGTCGGGCCCGGCCACGACCGCGCGGCCGTCTACGCCCTGCTCTACGGCGACGAGGACGAGCCCGTCGACTGGTTGCGGGCCGGTGAGGCGCTGTCGGCCGGCTGGTTGACCGCGACCCGGCTCGGTGTCTCGGTGGTGCCGCTGAGCGGGGTGGTGGAGGTGCCGGGGACCCGCCAGGCGCTGCGCGGGCTGCTGGCCGGCATGGGTCACCCGTACCTCGTGCTCCGCCTCGGTGTCGCGGACCCGGCGCACGCCGGCCCGCCGCACACCCCGCGGCTCGCCGTGGAGCAGGTGGTCGACACCTCGGCGGTACGCGGCACCTGACGGGGTGTGTCCGGGCCGCCACCCGGGCGATAGCATCGGGCGGTGGCAGGCAAGACACCGAACCCCCGGCACGATTCGCACGCGACCCCGTCGCTCGGGTTGACCCCGCTGTCGCGGGTCCGCCTCGACGAGCTGCTCCAGGAGATGCTCGACCGGGTCGGCGAGGTGGTCACCAGCCGCGAGCGGCTGCGTGCCCTGCTCGACGCGGTGGTCGGCATCGGCAGCGACCTCGACCTGCGCAGCACGCTGCAACGCATCGTGGAGTCGGCGTGCGAGCTGGCCGGGGCGCGTTACGGCGCGCTCGGCGTCATCGGCCGGGACCGGATGCTGCACGACTTCATCACGTACGGCATCGACGCGGAGCTGCAGGCCAAGATCGGCGACCTGCCGCACGGCCGGGGCGTGCTCGGTCTGCTCATCGACGACCCGCGCCCGCTGCGGATGCCCGACATCACCCAGCACCCCAAGTCGTACGGCTTCCCGGCGCACCACCCGCCGATGCACAGCTTCCTCGGCGTGCCCGTACGCATCCGGGACCAGGTCTTCGGCAACCTCTACCTGGCGGAGAAGCAGGGCTCCAGCGAGTTCACCGAGGACGACGAGGAGATCGTCGTGGCGCTCGCCGCGGCGGCCGGCGTGGCGATCGAGAACGCCCGCCTCTACGAGCTCGCCCACCGGCGGGAGCGTTGGCTCGCCGCCACCGCCGAGATCACGACGCTGCTGCTCGGCGAGGTCCGCCGCACGGATGCGCTGTCGCTCGTCGCGCGGCGTGCCCGGGAGGTCGCCGAGGCCGAACTCGCGCTGGTGCTGCTGTACGACCCGGACACCGACCACTTCACCGTCGAGGTCGTCGACGGCGCCGGCGACCAGGCCGACGCGCTGGTCGGCGCGGTCCTGCCGGCCGCCGAGACGAGTTTCGCCGCCGCTGTGACCGACGGCCGCCACGACGAGGTGGCCGACCTGGCCCACGCCGCCCCCTGGCCGGCGCTGCTGCGCACCGGGCCGGCCGTGCTGTCGCCGCTGGCGACCGCCGACGTCCTGCACGGCGTGCTGGTGGTGGCGCACAGCCCCGACCACGACGGCACCAGCGCGGACGACCTGCGGCTGCTCGGCAGCTTCGCCGGGCAGGCCGCGCTGGCCATGGAGCGGGCCCGGGGCCAGGAGGAGCGTGAGCTGCTGGTCGTCCTGGAGGACCGCGAGCGCATCGCTCGGGACCTGCACGACGTGGTCATCCAGCGGTTGTTCGCCACCGGCCTGCAATTGCAGAGCGCGGTGCCGATGAGCGCCCGGCCCGAGTTGGCCAAGCGGATCAACGCCGCCGTCGACGACCTCGACGCCACGATCAAGGACATCCGGCGCACCATCTTCGAGCTGCGTACGCCGATGAGCGCGGCGCTGCGCACGGAGATCCGGGAGGCGATCGAGGTCGCCGCCGAGTCACTGGGCTTCCGGCCCACCCTGGAGTTGGTCGGCCCGATCGACAGCGCCGTCCCGGACGAGGTCCGGCCGGATCTCACGGCCGTGCTGCGGGAGGCGCTGTCCAACGCCGTACGCCACGCGCAGGCCCACCACGTCGGCGTCGCCGTCCGTGTGGAGGCCGGCGAGGTGTCGGTGACCGTCACCGACGACGGGGTCGGCTGCGATCCGGCCGCCGCCCGGGGCGGGCTGGTCAACCTGCGCGAGCGTGCCGAGCGGCACGGCGGGTCCTTCGAGGTGCAGGCCGTCAGCCCGCACGGCACCCGCCTGCACTGGCGCGCTCCCCTGGGCTGAGCCCTCCGCGGGGTCGCCGCTTCCGCGTTCGAGCGCGACGTCTCCTCGGTCGCCGCCACGCTCGGCAGCCCCGGGGATTAGTGGATCCGGCTGGGCCGGTGGTCAGTGGGTCTTGCCGAGCAGGCGGGTGGCGAGCACCGCGGCCTGCGTCCGGCGCTCCAGGCCGAGCTTCGCGAGGACGCTGGAGACGTAGTTCTTCACCGTCTTCTCGGCGAGGAACATCTTGCCGGCGATCTCCCGGTTGGTCAGGCCCTCGGCCACGTACTCCAGAATCCGCCGTTCCTGCTCGGTCAGCGCCTTCAGCTCCCGGGGCTGCTCGACGCCGCTGCGGATGCGCTCCAGCACCCGGGTGGTGATCGCCGGGTCGAGCAGCGACTGCCCGGCCGCCACCCGCCGGACCGCGTCGACGAGGTCGGTGCCGCGGATCTGCTTGAGCACGTAACCGGCCGCACCGGCCATGATCGCCGCGAAGAGCGCCTCGTCGTCCTCGTACGAGGTGAGGATCAGGCCCTTGATCGACGAGTCCACGGCCCGGACGTCCCGGCACACGTCGATGCCGTTGCCGTCGGGCAACCGCGCGTCGAGGATCGCCACGTCGGGACGCAGCGCCGGGATGCGACGCGCCGCCTCCTGGGCGAGACCGGACTCGCCGACCACCTCGATGTCGCCGCTGGCGGTGAGCAGGTCGGCCAGGCCACGACGGACGACCTCGTGGTCGTCGAGCAGGAACACGCGGATCATCCCTCGTTTCTACCCCGCCGCGCCCCGCCCCGCACGGGCCAAAAGTCCCAACCCCACCCACCCCCACCC
>JAEYGD010000560.1 GCA_023402505.1 Actinomycetes bacterium | reverse complement strand
GGGCGTGCCGGGGCACCACCATGTCGACCTGGCCGTGCCGCAGCAGGAACTCGGCGGTCTGGAACCCGGCGGGCAGGTCCCGGCCGGTGACCTGGCGGATCACCCGAGGGCCGGCGAAACCCATCCGGGCACCGGTCTCGGCGATCACCACGTCGGTGTTGGTGGCGAAGGAGGCGGCGACCCCGCCGTAGGTGGGGTCGGTGAGGACGCTGAAGCTGGGTACGCCGGCCTCGCGCAGCGCGGCGACGGCCTGGCTGACCGTCGCCATCTGCATCAGCGACAGGACACCCTCCTGCATCCGCGCCCCACCGGAGGCGGTGACCACCACCAGCGGCACGCGGTCGGCGAGAGCGCGTTCAGCGGCCCGGGTGACCAGTTCGCCGACCGCGCAGCCCAGGCTGCCACCGAGGAACCGGAAGTCCATCACCGCCAGGACGCAGGCGCTCCCACCGACCGTGGCGGTGCCGCAGACGACCGCCTCGGCCAGCCCGGTGCCGGTGCGGGCCGCGGTGAGCCGGTGCGGGTACGGCAGCACGTCGACGAAGCCGATCGGATCCACCTCGGGTGCGGTGTCCGGCAGGGCGGTGAACGACCCGGGGTCGGCGAGCTGGGCCAGCCGCGCGGGCGCGTCGAGCCGGGCGTGGGTGCCGCACTCCGGGCAGACGTCCAGGTTGCGCCGCAGCCGCTTGCGGTACAGCAGGCTGGCGCAGCCGCCGCACCGTGACCAGAGCTGCCCGTCGCGGGGCGCCGTCGCGGTCACGGCCGCTTCCCGGGGGCGTCGAACCGGTAGAAGCAGCGGGCCATCGCGTCGCGCGGCTCCCGCCAGGTCGGCAGGTACGGCGAGACGTACGGTCGCAGCCGGGAGCTCACCCGGGCGAACTCGGGGTGCCGCCGGGCCTTGGCGACCGCCCCCTCACCCGGCTGCTCCGTCTCGAGCAGGTGCACGTACAGGTCGTGCAGCCGGTAGAGCGACCGGTGCCGGACGCCGGCGAGACGCGGCAGTTCGGTCGCGTCGGACTCGGCGAAGATCTCGGCGACGCGGGCCTCCGCGGTCGGGTCGACCTTCGCGACGATCAACGAACGGTCCATGGATGGGCCTCCCCCCACGTCGCCGGACGCCGGTGGCGCGGTACGCCGGCCGAGCCGGACGACTGCCGACACGATGGCGACGGGGGCGTCACCACCGCGTCACCGGCCGGCCCCCGACCCGGCGATCTGGTGACGGTGCGTTGACGCTGTCTGTGTATCCGCTGTGGACCACCCCCGGCCGACGGCGACTATCCGCAGTTCGGAAGGGGTTTCGCGCCGTCGACATGCCGACCGGGGCGTTGACCCTGAGTGACCATGATTGATAATCTTCGTCACGGCCAGCCCGGCGGCCGTGACGCGCGACGCCGTGCCGCGGCACCGGACCCGACACCGCGGTCAAGGGCAGCCGCGCCGGGGACACAGCCGAGGACACTCCGACGAGCGTTTCCGCAGGAGGTGCCGCCGTGGCCGCTGATCCGCCCGTGCCGACAACCGGCGACCGGCCGGCCGCCCCGGTCCGGCTGCACCTGCTGGGTGGGTTCCGGCTGCTGCACGGCGACGTGCCGGTGGTCGTACCGCGCGGGTTGCAGCGCGTCCTGGCGCTGGTCGGCCTGCGCCCCGGCGCCACCCGCAGCCACCTGGCCGGGCTGCTGTGGCCGGACGCCCCGGAGGAACGCGCCCTGTCCTCGCTGCGTACCGCCCTGTGGCGGCTGCGGCAGGACCCGTGCTGCCCGCTGCACACCAGCGGCGACACCGTACGGCTCGACCCGGTCGTCCGCGTCGACGTCGACGCGCTCGTCGGCACCGCGGCCCGGGTCCGCGACGGCGACGACCCGTGCACCGCCGCGGTGCTCGCCGCCGGCCGCCACGACCTGCTTCCCGGCTGGTACGACGACTGGGTGCTCGCCGAACGGGAACGGCTGCGGCAGCTGCGGCTGCACATGCTCGAAGGGATCGCCGACCACTACCTCGCGGCGGGGCGGCACGGGGAGGCCCTCGAAGCCGCCCTGGAGGCGATGGCCGCCGAACCGCTGCGTGAGACACCGCACCGCCTGGTGGTCCGCATCCACCTCGCCGAGGGCAACGCCTTCGAGGCCGTCCACGCCTTCTATGTCTACCGGGACCTGCTGCGCCGCGAGCTGCGGTTGGAGCCGTCGGCCGCGATGACCGCCCTGCTCGACGACACCCTCGGCCCGATCCGGCAGGCCAGCCGCGACACCGCCGCCCACCGGCCGCCCGCCCCGCGCGGCGCGCAACGGGCCCGCTGACCCGCGTCACCGCCCCCGCGGCGGACGTGACGGGCAGGTGACAGCAGCCCCGGCAGCGTAAGGCCCGCACGGTCCCGGGCCCGGCGGTCCGGGGCGCCACGGCGGAAGGAGTCCCATGAGCCGTCTACTGATCGTCAGCAGGATCATCCCGGGCGCGGAGGGCCGGGTGGCGCAGATCTTCGCCGAGTCCGACGCCACCGAACTGCCCGGCCTCACCGGTGTGACACACCGGTCCCTGTACTGCCTCCACGACCTGTGCGTCCACCTGATGGAGACCGCCGACGTGGAGCCGGACGCCCTCGCCGGCGCCCGCAACCACCCGCTGTACCGGCAGGTCAACGAGCGCCTCTCCGCGCACACGTCCCCGTACCTGCCGACCTGGCGCTCGCCCCGCGACGCCATCGCCGGCTGCTTCTACCGCTGGGACGCCGCGGACGCCGCCGCGCCCCACGCGGCCGGCTGACCGGGGACGACGGCCGTGTCCGCCAGCCGACCGCACGTCCTGGTCATCGGGGCGGGCACCGGCGGGCTCTGCCTGGCCCAGGGGCTGCGCCGCGCCGGGATCGACGTGACCGTCCACGAGCGGTACCGCACCCGCGGCGAGGGCCTGCTCGGCTACCGGGTCGGCATCGGGCCGACCGGCAGCCGGGCGCTGCGCGAGTGCCTGCCTCCGGAACTGTTCCGCACCTACCTGGCCACCTGCGCCCGCTCGCCGCGCTACTTCAACGTGGTCACCCAGCGGCTGCGCCGGACCGCGTCGTTCCCGCTCCGGCCGGACACCGACCCGGTGAACACCGAACGGTCCGTGGCCCGGATGACGCTGCGCCAGGTCCTGCTCACCGGCCTGGAGGACGTGGTCCACTTCGACCGGACCCTCACCCGGTACGAGCAGCGCGACGACGGCACCGTCACCGCGTACTTCGCCGACGGCGGCAGCGCCACCGGCGACCTGCTGGTGGCCGCCGACGGCACCCACTCCGCGGTACGCCGCCAGTACCTGCCGCACGCGGTGACCCGCGACGCGGGCACGATCAACATCGCCACCCGCGTCCCGCTCACCGACGAGGTCCGGGCCCTGCTGCCCGAGCGGATCGAGAAGGGCATCTCCCTCATCTTCGGCACCGGTGGAGTGATGGGCGTCCTGCACGTCATGGAGTTCCCCTGGGACCGCGACGGCACGCTCAAACCCGGCGTCGACCCGGTCGACGCGGCGCTGCTGGAAGGCTGGACCGGCCGGGCCCACGACAGCACGCGCGACAACGTGAACCTGGTCGTGTGGAGCACCGCCCGGCGGTTCCCGCCGGACGTCATGCGGCGCCGCGGGGAGGAGCTGATCCAAGTGGCGCTGGACCTGACCGGCAAGTGGCATCCGCACCTGCGGGAGCTGCTGTCCCGCGCCGACCCGGCCAGCGCACTGCCGATCAGGGTGGCCACCAGTGAACCGGTCCCGCCGTGGAAGAGCAGCACGGTCACCCTGCTCGGCGACGCCATCCACACCATGACACCCGGTCGCGGGGTCGGCGCGAACACCGCACTGCGCGACGCCGCCCTGCTGTGCCGGCAGCTGCGCCTCGCCGCCACCGGCGAGAAGACGCTGCTGCAGGCCATCGCCGACTACGAGGCGGTCATGGTGCCGTACGGGTTCGCGCGCGTCGCCGACTCCCTCAACCGCAGCGGCACCAGCGGCGACGACCGGATGTACAAGCCGGTCGTCGGCCGGCTCGCGCTGCTCGGGGCGCGCGGCTACTTCGGCGTCACCAGCCGGGTGCCCCGGCTCGCCCGCCGCTTTGTCGACGACTTCTACACCTATCGGGGCGAGGAGGACTGAGCGTCACTTGAGTGGACCCCCGGTGCCCGGCACCGGGGGTCCGTCCGTGCCCGCGCCGGACCGGATCCGGCGACGGTCCGTCGCGCCGCCGGCACCCCGGGTGCAACCCGTCCCAGCTGCGGGACCACCCGCCGGGCCGTGCTGTCGTACCGGGCCGGGCATGTGGCAAGCTGCGGCGAGTTTTTCTCGACTGTCTCGCGAACCGATAGGGAGGTCTGCCGTGGCGTGGTCGGACTGGCTGTTGATTGTCGTGGCTCTGCTGCTCGTGGGCGCCGCCGCCGGCTGGGTGCTCCGGCGCCGGCGGGACGCCGCGCCGCCGGCGACCATCGTGGACGGTGAACCGGCCGCCGCGACCACCGCCGTCGTGCACGAGCCCGTCCCGGCCGCCACCACCGACGACCAGCGCCCGGAGGCGACCGTCGACCCGGCGCCCACCGCGGTCGCCGAACCCGCCGCCGCCACCGTCACGGACGACCGTCGCGACGACACCGTGACCGCCGTCGCGACCTCCGACCAGGTGGACCACGCCGACATGGCGCTGACCGGCGACCCGGTGCCGGCCCCCGAGCACGCCACTGCGGCCGGCACCGACGACACGACGGTCACCGCCGAACCGGCCGTGCCCGCCGCCAGGGAGGCGGGACCGGCCACGCCGACCAGCGCGGAACCGGCCGCCGCCGAACCCGAGCCGGTGACCGTGCCGGCCGCCCGTGGCCCGGTCGCCACCCCGCCGGTACGGCCGAACGCCGATGCCACCGCGACCGACGACTTCCGCCGGATCCAGGGGGTCGGGCCGAAGATGGAGGCGGCACTGCACGCGGCCGGCATCCGCACCTACCGGCAGCTCGCCGACCTGGACGAGGCGGCGCTCCGGGAGACCATCCGGGCCGCCGGCCTGCGCGCCGCGCCGAGCCTGGCGACCTGGCCACAGCAGGCGAAGGTCCTGGCCGGCGCGCCGGAGGCCGCCGCCGTCCTGCCCACCGGGAGCGGCGAGGACGCCTGACGGCTCCGCCCGGAGGGGGTCCGCGCCGTCCGGCGCGGGCCCCTCGGCATTTCCCCATACCGGGCATGCGTCCGCGCGAGTCTCGCTACCGTCGGTTGACGTGGCCGGCCGGCCGCGCCGATCCGGGTACCGCAGGAGCTCGTCCGTGCTGTCCGCCTCGCCGGGGCCGGCCCCGCGCCGGGGCGGGCCACCGACACGGGACCAGGAGTCACCCCGCCGGGTGACCCTGCTCGAGCTCTTCTTCGACCTCGTCTACGTCGTCGCGCTCGCCCTGATCTCCCGTAACCTGATCGTCGGGCTCGACTGGCGCACCGCCGGCCAGTCCCTCGTCATCCTCGCCGCCGTCTGGTGGACCTGGGCCATCACCACCCTGGTCACCGACATGTACGACCCCGAACGCAGGGAGATCAAACTCCTGATCACGGCGGTCATGTTCGGCGCGCTGCTGATGACCACCGCCATCCCGGAGGCCTTCGGAGCCCGGGGCATCGTCTTCGCCGGCACGTACGTCGCGATCCACCTCGGCCGGGGACTGTTCCTCATGCCGGCGCTCCGGCACCACCGGCAGACCCAGAAACGGGCCGCCCGCATCTTCGTGTGGTTCGCGATCTCGGCGGTGCCGTGGATCGTGGGCGCGTTCGTCTCCGGCAACGCGCGCCTGGGGCTGTGGGCGCTGGCGCTCGCCATCGACTACCTCGGCTTCCGGCTGGCGTACCCGGTGCCCGGGCTCGGCGCGGTGCCGGACGCGCAGCGCAACGTGACCGCCGAGCACCTCGCCGAGCGCTACCAGCAGTTCTTCATCATCGCCCTCGGCGACGCGATCCTGGTGATCGGCACCATGTTCAGCCTGGAACGCCACGAGCTGGAGAACATCGCCGCCTTCAGCGTCGCGTTCGCCACCACCCTGCTGCTGTGGCGGATCTACGTGCACAAGTCCGGCGAGCTGCTGCCACTGGCGATCGCCACCGCGCGGGAACCGAACCGGTTCCTCTACACCGCTCCGTACACCCATCTGCTCATGGTCGCCGGGGTGGTGACCACCGCCGCCGGCTTCGACCTGGTCCTGCACGAGCCCGACGGCCGCACCCCGCCCGCCTGGGCGGCCCTCATCCTGGGCGGCCCGGCGCTGTTCCTGGTCGGCCGCTCGATCTTCGAGTACGAGGTGTTCAGCCGCGTGTCGCCGTCCCGCCCCGGTGGGCTGCTCGCCCTGGTCACCGTGGCGCCGGCCGTGCTGTTCCTGCCGACCCTGTTCGCGTCGACCGTGGCCATGCTGGTGCTCGCCGGGGTGGCCGTCGCCGACGCCCGGCGCAGCCACGGCCGCCCACCCGAGGCACCGGCGCCGCCGCACTGACAGCGGCCGGACCGACAGCGGCCGGTCACACCAGCGCCGCGGCGTACCCCCGTACCGTCAGCCGCCGGCCCGCCGTGGGGGCGAGCCGGACCTGGAGGCCGAGCGGCGCGGCGGCCCGCCGCACGTCGTCGACGTGCAACGAGCCGTGCCGGTCCACCAGGAGCACGGGCGGCTCCTCCGGGTCACCCTCCGGGGCGTGGAACGACAGCAGCGTCACCGAGCCCGGCAGGTGCCGGGGGTACGCGGCCCGGGCCGCCGCCTCGTCCGGGTGGGCGAGCAGCACCAGGTCGGGCAGGTGCGCGAAGTCGGTGACGATGCCGCTGGCCTTCCAGTGCGCCGGCTCGTCCGCGGCGCCGGCTCGGTGCCGGGACCGGTTCGCCGAGGTGATGTGGAGGTGGTCGGTGCCCGCCTCGGCCGCCGCGCGCCGGAGGAAGGCGTTCGACGGGCAGCGGACCCCGGGCGCGATCACCTGCACGGTGCGGATCCCCCGGTCGTGGCGGGTGAGATGCGCGGGCAGGCGGTCGACGGCCGGGCCGCGGAAGCCGAACGGACCGGTGTCCCAGAGCGCGTCCATCAACTGCCGCACCCGGCCCACCGGAAGGCGGTGCGGCAGCCGTGACCAGTCGAACAGCGCCGGGATCCGCTCGGCCGGGGCGGTGACGCTGCCGACCTGGTCCGGTGGGCGTCCCTTGGCGAGGTTGGCCCGGCGCACGCCGGTGACGTCGGGCCGGGTCACGATGGCGTAGAAGTTGCCGAAGCCGGCCGCGACGACCGCGCCACCGGCCACGGCCCGGGCCGCGGCGGCGACGTCCTCGGGGCGGTCCAGGTGCAGATGGGGTGTCGGGACGTCCATGAATCCTCCAGCGAGGTGCCGTGTAGCACGTTCTACGCCGGTCCGCGTGCCGGTGGGCCCTCTCGGTCGGCGATCCGATAGCGGACCGGTCGCCGGGCGGCGTCGTTAGCGGCGGAACCCGAGTGGGTACAAGGGCTGCACCTCGAAACCACCACACCTTCACCCCCGGAGGCACGCATGCGTGGCACGTCGATATTCGGAGTCCTCGTCGTCATCTGGCTGCTGATCGGCGCGATCGCCGCCGGCCAGCGCGGCTACTACTCGGGTGACGACACCAACTGCGCCGAGGCCGGCACCATCCTGGTGACCATCGTGGCGGGGCCGCTGAACTACATCGGCGCCAACCCGAAGGTCGACTGCGAGCTCCCCCAGCCGTCGCAGTAGGACATTCCCGGTCCGGGTCCGCCCGGACCGGCCCGGCTGATCACGTTGGCGGCGGTGGATCTCTTCCACCGCCGCCGCAGTCGTGCGTGGGTCCGGTGGGTCACATCGCGTAGACCGTCCTAGGAGGCTGGGTGGGTTTGTGAGCGCGCGGTACGGGAAGGGCGCGGCATGCAGATCGGCTACAAGCTGGCCGCCGAGGGGTACGGGCCGCAGGAGATGATCCGGCAGGCGGTCCGGGCCGAGCAGGCCGGCTTCGACTTCGTCGAGATGAGCGACCACTACCATCCCTGGCTGGAGACGCAGGGCCACTCCTCCTTCGTCTGGAGCGTCCTCGGCGCGGTCGCCGCGCGCACCGGCACCCTCGGCCTGGCCACCGGCGTCACCTGTCCCACGGTCCGCTACCACCCGGCGATCGTCGCGCAGGCCGCGGCCACCCTGGCCCTGGTCTCCGAGGGAAGGTTCACGCTCGGCGTCGGCGCCGGTGAGCGCCTCAACGAGCACGTCGTCGGGCAGGGCTTCCCCGGGGTACGCGAACGGCACGAGCGGCTACGCGAGGCGCTGGAGATCATCCGGCTGCTGTTCCGGGGCGGCTGGCAGTCGTACGACGGGCGGTACCTGCGGCTGGAGGACGCTCGCCTGTTCGACCTGCCGGACTCGCCGCCGCCGATCGCGGTCGCGGCGAGCGGACCGGAGTCGGCCGCGCTGGCCGCCGAACTCGGCGACGGACTGTTCGTCACCGAACCGAAGAGCGCCATCCTGGAGCACTACCGGTCGGCCGGCGGCGACGGCCCCCGCTACGCGGAGGTACCGATGGCGTGGGCCCCGGACGACGCCACGGCGGTGCGGGCGGTGCTGGAGACCAGCCGATGGATGGTGACCGGCTGGAAGGTGATGAGCGAGCTGCCCAACCCGGTGAACTTCGAGGCGGCCAGCGCGCACGTGGAGGAGCACCACGTGCGGGGTCTCTTCTCGGTGGGGCCCGACCCGGAGGTCCACGTGGCGGCCGTGCGCCGCTACGTCGAGGCCGGGTACGACCACATCGTCCTGCAGAACGCCGGCCCCGACCCGGACGGCTTCCTGGACTTCTTCGCCGGCGACCTGGCCGGGCGGCTGCGGGCGCTGGGCTGACCCGGCTGCGGACGCTGGGCTCACACGGCAGCGGACGCTGGGCTGACCCGGCTGTCCGGTCCCCGGCAGGCGCGGCTCCGCGCCGGGCAGCGGTGGAGGCTCCCCGGCGCGGAGGTGGGCGGCACTACCGGAAGCAGTGGGCCACCGGCACCCTGCTCCCCGCGCAGTTGGTCGGCTTGTTGTCCGTGACCACCGTCTTCGGGTCCAGCCGGGCCTGGGCCCGGTCCACGTACAGGCCACCCGCCGGTTGCGTCGCGCGGTTGCCGACGACGGTGCTGCGGAAGAGGGCGACGCGGCCCATCACCACCGCGACACCGCCGCCCTTCGACGCCGACTCGACGGCGTGGTTGCCCCGCACGGCGCTGTCCCGGACCAGCAGGTTGGACTTCTCGGCATAGACGCCGCCGCCGTTGCCGTGCGCGGTGTTGCCGGCCACCACGCTGTCGTCCAGCGGCACGAGGCCCTGGAAGGTGGAGAGGCCGCCGCCGTTGCCGGCCGCGGTGTTGTCGCGGATCTCCATGCCGCGCAGGAAGATCAGGGCGTCGGAGTTGGCGATGCCGCCGCCGGTGTTCGCGCTGTTGCCGACGACCGTCGTGTCGGCGACCCGGGTACGGGCCGAGAAGCTGGCCAGGCCGCCGCCCTGCGCCGCCCGGTTGTGGGCGAAGGTGCTCGTGTGCACCTCGGCCGCCCCCCGGTAGTTGCCCAGGCCGCCGCCGTACGCGGCTGCGGTGTTGCCCTTGAAGGTGGACGAGTGCACGGTCAGCACGCCACCGTTGAGCAGGCCCCCGCCCTTGCCCGCGCGGCCCGCCGCGTGGTTGTCGACGAACGTGCTGTCCCGGACGACCATGTTGCCGTCGTTGAACAGGCCGCCCCCGCCGCCGTCGGCGGAGTAGGAGCTACAGCGCACGACCGTGACCCGCTCGATCACCGCCGACGCGCCGTGCACGACGTGGACGGCGCCGCCCTCGGCCGCCGAGCGACCGCCGGTCAGGACGACGTCGCGCAACGTCAGCTCGCCGCCGTCGCGGACGGTGAAGAACCGGAACGCCTCGGCGTCACGGGCCCGCTCGATCGTCGCGCCCGCGCCCTCGATGGTGACCGGGTGGTAGATGACCGGCAGCCCGGCCCTGTCGTGGGCGGGGTTGCGGGGCGGGGCCTCGGCGTCGCCCGGGTTCTCGGCGGAGTCCGCCGCCTCCCGCGCGTCGCGGATGCCGCCGTCGTACTCGTCGGGTTGCTGGAACGCGTCGGTCAGCGTGTAGGTGCACTTCGGCGCGAGCCGCAGCGACCCACCGCCCTCGGCGTTGACCCGGACCAGCGCGACGATCAGCTTGCCGGCGTCGCAGGGAACGGAGACCGTCCGCACCGCCCGGGTCGGTCCGGCCCGCTCCCCCTCGCCCCGGTCCTCCCGACCGTCGCGGCCCTCCCGACCGTCGCGGCCCTCCCGCCCGTCGCGGCCCTCCCAGCCGTCCCGGCCGGTCGCCGGCTCGTACCGTCGGTCGGACCCGTCCTGGCCGGCCTCCCCGCGGTCGTCCCGGACGGCGGACGCGCTCTCGCCGCTGTGCGGGAGGTCCCGCGCCGCGGCCGTGCCGGTCATGCCGACCAGCCCGGCCGCCCCGGCGACGAGGCTGCCGGCCACCAGCCCGCCGGCGAGCAGCCTCCGGGACCGTCGCCGCCCTCTCGACGGTCGCCGGCTGTCGTGAAGTGTGGACATCGAGCTTCCCTGCCTCTCCCTCGTGCGTGACCGCGCCGGATCCGGGCGGCGGGGCATCGACCTCGCGGCCGGCACCGAACGTCACGCTACGGGGATGAAACGGTCAGACATGTAAAAAGTGAATGAGTCACCCGTTCGCCTTCACATACCGCTGCGGGGTCACCCGCCCACGTGGATGCCGGGTCGGCGGGTCGGGTCCGGCTCGCTCTCGCGGAGGATCTCCCGGACCACCGGCGGGGTGTCACCCCGGCCGAGGATGAGATAGCGCAGCAGGTGCGCGATCGGGTTGCCCTCCGACCACTCGAAGTGGGCGTGCGGGCGGACTCCCGTCGCGTCCCGCAACGCCAGCAGGATCGCGGCGATGGCGTTCGGCACCGCCGGGCTGCTGGCCCGCAGCACGCGGAAGCCACCCACCTCGACCCCGCGTACGCGCAGCACGTCGCTGAACGTCGACGGGTCGACCACGTCGATCTCCAGGAAGAGCACGTCGCCCTCGCCCGGCACCGGGTTCATCGCGCGCTGCGCGCGCTCCTTGACCGTGTACTCCTTGACCGCGACCCGGGCGGGCCGGTGCGCGATCAGGTGCAGCCGGCCGTCGTTCGCGATCGACTCGGCCACGAACCGCCGCGCCGCCGGGTCGAACTCGATCCGCTCGGTGCGCAGTTCGGTCGTGCGGGTCACCCGGGAGATCAGCGAGACCGCGACGATGCCGAGGACGAACAGGGCGGAGATGGTGATCCCGTCCGGCTTGGCGATGACGTTCTCGACCAGCGCGTACAGCAGGACCAGCGTCAGCACGGCGAAGCCGGCGGCGGGGCCGCGGCGGCGCCCGCGCGCGGCGGCGATGGCGACCGCGACCGCGGCGGAGACCATCATCGCCAGGATCCCGGTGGCGTACGCCCCGGCCTGGGCGTTGACGTCGGCCCGGAAGACGACCGTGATCGCCACGCTGACCAGCGTGTAGACGATCACCACCGGGCGGACCGCGCGCCCCCACTCCGGCGCCATCCCGTAGGCGGGCAGGTACCGGGGCACGATGTTGATCAGGCCGGCCATCGCCGAGGCACCGGCGAACCACAGGATCAGCACGCTACTGATGTCGTAGACCGTGCCGAACGCCTCGCCGACGTGCTCGTGGGCCAGGTACGCCAGCGCGCGCCCGTTCGCCGGGCCGCCCGGCGCGAACTCCCGCTCCGGGATCAGCACGGTGGTCACGAACGTGGTCGCCACCAGGTACACCGACATGATCAACGCGGCGGTGGTGAGCAGCCGGCGGGTGTTGCGGATCCGGGCGGCGAGCCGGGCCTCCCGGTCCGCGCCCGCCCCGGCGACCAGCGGCATCATGCTGACGCCGGTCTCGAAGCCGGAGAGCCCGAGCACGAGCAGCGGGAACGCGAGCACCGCGGTCAACGCCAGCTCGCCGGGGCTGCCGGCGCGGGTGAGGGCGGCGGTCCAGTCACCGAGCGCGCCGGGGTCCGCGGCGATCTCCGCCAGGGCGACGGCGACGACCACCGCGTTGAGCGCGAGGAACACGGCGACCAGCGGGATCGCCACGGCCACCGCCTCCCGGAAGCCGAGCAGGAAGACGCCGCCGAGGAGCAGCAGCAGGAGCACGGTCACCCCGACCGCGACGGTCGTTCCGCCCACCCCCTCGGGCAGCAGCGGGTTCTCCAGCAGGTGCACGGTCGCGTCGGCCGAGGAGAGCGTGATCGTGATGATCCAGGACGTGGCCACGAAACCGAGCAGTACGAGGACGAAGATCTTGCCCCGCCAGAACGGCAGCAGCCGCTCCAGCATCGCCACCGAGCCCTGCCCGTGCGGGCTCTCCGCTGCCACCCGCCGGTACATCGGCAGCATCCCGAACAGGGTCAACGCCACGATCAGCAGCGTGGCCAGCGGCGAGAGCGCGCCGGCGGCCACCACCGCGATGCCGGGCAGGTACGACAGGGTGGAGAAGTAGTCCACCCCGGTCAGGCACATCACCTGCCACCAGGGGTGCCGGCGCGCCTGCCCCTCGGCGGTCTCCGGGCCGACCGGCGGCACCTGGTGGCGGAACAGCCACCGGCGCAGCGGGCTCTCCGGCGCGGGCCGGCCGGCCGGGGTCGCCACCTCCCCGGGCACCGTGATCCGGCGTCCGCCCGGGTGCGGACGGGTCGGATCCCGCGCCGCCCGAACCGCCGGTGGCGGGC
>JAEYGD010000520.1 GCA_023402505.1 Actinomycetes bacterium | reverse complement strand
GCCCGGACCCGGCGGGGTCGGTCAGTTCGCGCCCAGGTCCTGCAGGGCCTTGGTGGCGCCGCGGTGCAGCGGAACCGGATCGGTCTTGCGGGCGTTCTCCAGGCTGATGCCCTTGGCGGCCGGGTTGGCCTGGGCCAGCGTGTCGCGCTTGTCGAAGACGGTCCTGGTGATGGCGCACGCCACGTTCGCGTCGAGGTCCTTGCGGACCAGGAGCACGTTCGGCACCACGATCGTCGGGGTGTCCGTGGCGGTGCGGTAGACGTCCGCCTTGATCGTGCCGGCCTGGTATGCCGGGTTCAGCTCCACCATCCTGGGCAGCAACGGCGTGATGTCGATGAACTTCACCTTGTCGCCGCTGGTGGTGAAGAGGTCGGTGACTCCGCCGGTGGGCACGCCGCCGGACCAGAAGAAGCCGTCGACGCTGCCGTCCTTGATCCCCTCGACGGTCTTGGCGAGGTCCAGTCGCTGCGCCTGGACGTCCTTCTCCGGGTCGAGCCCGGCGGCGGTGAGCAGGCGCTGGGCGATGACCTCGGTACCGGACTTCGGGGAGCCCGTGGAGATCTTCTTGCCCTTCATGTCGGCGACCGAGTTGATCCCGGCGTCGGCCCGGACGACGACCTGCGTGTAGTTGTCGTAGATCCGGGCGAGCGCCTCGACCGGTTGTGGCGAGGTGAAGCTGCCCTTGCCCTGCACCGCGTTGACGGCGGTGTCGAAGAGCGAGAAGGCGACGTCGTACTGGCCGGCGACGAGCTGCTCGATGTTCTGCACCGACGCGCCGGTCTCGGCCGCGGTGCCGGTGAGCTTGCCGCCGGTGGTGGCCGAGAGCTGGCCGGCGAGCGCGTTGCCGACCACGTAGTACACGCCGGTCGCGTTGCCGGTGGCGATCCCGACCCGGGTGTCGTCGGTGACCGTGCAGGTGACCTCGCTGGCGGCGTCGTCTCTCGCCGCGTTGTCCTGACGGCCCCCGCAACCAGCGAGGCTCGCCGCCAGAGCCAGCGCGCTCGCGCCGGCGGCGATCCGTACGTTGATCCGTCTCACTGAATCTCCTTCCCAGGATTTCCGGTTGGCTGCGCCGTGGGCGCACCGGTCCGGCCGGTGACCCTCCGTCGCACGAGTACGCCGGCCACCATCACGGCGGCCAGCAGGGCGCCGACGGCGACCGGCACGGGTTCGAGCCAGAGCAGGGTCACTCCGGCGAGCGCGCCGACGAGCCGCTCCGGTCGGCCGGCGGGGCCGAGGCCGGGCAGCCAGCCTCCGGCGGCGACCGCGAGCACCATGACGCCGACCGCGCTGACGGTCGCGGCCACGGCGATCCGCTCGACTCCGCCGATGCCGAGCAGGCCGAGGCCGGTCGGCGTGACCACGAAGGCGATCGGGATGAGGTACGCGGGCAGCGCGTACCTCAGGGTCTGCCACATCGTCGGCACCAGCCGGCCGCCGGTGACCGCGGCGGCGGCCACCGCGGCCAGCGCGGTCGGCGGCGAGGCCTCGGAGAGGACGGCGAAGTAGAAGACGAACATCGCCGCCGCGGCCGGCGGCACGTCGAGGTTCAGCAGGGCCGGCCCGATGATGACCCAGCCGATGACGAACGACGCGGTGACCGGGACGGCGAGGCCGAGCAGGGTCAGCGCCAGCGCGGCGAGCAGCGCGGTCAGTGCGAGCACCACCGCCGGTTCGGAGCTGATCGCGGTCGCGCCGCCGACGAGCAGCGCCGCGGCCTGCGGGCCGAGGCCGGTCTTGGTGGTGGTGGCGGTGATGATCCCGGCGGCGGCGCAGACGGCGGTGACCGCCAGGACGCCGCGCACGCCGGTGCCGAGTGCCTCGATCAGCCGGGGCACGGTGAGCCGGTGACGGCGGTCCAGGAAGGACAGCACGGCGGCCACCGCGGTAGCCGCGACGACCGCCTTGGTCGCGGACAGGCCCAGGATCAGCAGGCCGGTGATGACCAGCAGGGACAGGAAGTGGTATCCGAACCGGCCGAGCAGCCGCCACGGCGAGGCGGCGTCGACGGCCACCGGGCGCGTTCCGGAGCGGCGGGCGTCGATCTCGACCGAGAGCAGGATGCCGAGGTAGTACAGGACCGTCGGGATCGTCGCCCAGACGAGCACCCGCAGGTACGACACGCCCAGGTACTCGGCGATGATGAAGGCGGCGGCGCCGAGGGTCGGTGGGGAGAGGATCGCCCCGACGCCCGCGGCGGCCAGCATTCCGCCGGCCCGCTCGGGTGGGTATCCGGCCCGGCGCAGCACCGGCCAGGTGACCGCGCCGATGCTGACGGTGGTCGCGGCACCCGAGCCGGAGACGGTGCCGAGGAGGAACCCCGACGCCACCGCGGTGCGGCCGGCGGCGGTCCGGGAGGTCCGGAAGGCGGCGGCGGAGAGCGCCACGAAGAACCTGCCGGCGCCGGAGAGGTCCAGTACGGCGCCGTAGATGGTGAACAGCACGATGTAGGTGGCGGCGACGTCGAGGGGCGTGCCGTAGAAGCCGCTGTCGGAGTTGTAGAACGCGTCGACGAGTTGCGCGAAGTCCAGGCCGGCGTGCGCGACCGGCCAGGACTGCGGCAACAGCCCGCCGTAGTAGCCGTAGCCGAGGAAGACCAGGCAGACCGCCGGAAGGACCCAGCCGGTGGTCCGCCGGCACGCCTCCAGCAGCAGGAGCAGCAGGACGGTGCCCATCGCCACGTCCATCGGGGCGAGCAGCCCCTGCCGGTCGAGGAAGGCGTCGTATCCGCCGCCGCCCCCGCCCACGGCGACCGGGAGCACCGGGTAGAGGCAGCCGGCCAGGGCGGCGCCGGCCAGCAACCAGTCCGGCAGGCTCGGCCGGCCGCCACCGCGCGCGGGGACGGTGACGGCCGGGTCGGTCGTGGGCGCGGCGTCGGCGCGGCGCCGACGGCGGCGCGGCACCGGCAGGTCCGCCGGGTACGCCAGGAAGACCATCGGCAGGACGCCGGCCAGGAAGAAGATGAGGTAATACTTGCTGCCCTGCGAGAGCGGGGCGAAGACCTGCAGGAGGGCCAGCAGCGCGACCGCCACCGCGAGCCCGGTGACCAGGAGACCGACCGGCCCGGTGAGGGTACGGCCCGGCTTCTCGTCCTCGAACCGGGTGGCCAGGGCGTGGGTGTCGGCGGCGTCCGGCCGGTCCGGTGGCGTGGCGCCGGCCGGTCCCGGGGCGTCCCCGTCCACGGTGGTGTCCACCCCGCCGGCCGCGGGGCGTACGGGCTGCGCGGGGGAACTGCCGGAAGCGTGTACGGGCGGCACGATGGCGCACGATACGGCAAATGGGAATTGCACGGGCATTGCCGCGCATGACTACTATTAGTAGTCGGCCATCAATGGAATTCCCACCTCGGGGATTGCGACCGCCGGTTTTGGTGGGTAACGTCCGCCCTCTCGTCGAGTCAGGGAGATGACCCGCTCGACACCCACGACCACTCGATGACCCTGCGTGCCGGAAGGTCCGGATCGGATCGGCCCTTCGCCCGGGAGTGTTACGTTTTCGAAACCTGCCGTGCGGCGGACGATCGAGCCCCGTGCGGCTACAACCTGCGCGGCGCCTGCCTCGCCTCGTCGCGGACGTGCTCGGCTCCGTCCCGGCCGGTGTCGGCCACCGCCGTCGCACCTCCGGCCGCCGTCGACCTCATCGCCTCGGCCGCCTGCTGGGCGGGTTCGCGCAGGTTGTCCTGCACCTGGTGCATCATGCCGCTGGCCTGTTGCTTGATCTCGTCCGAGTGCTCCATGACCCGTTGCTTGGCGCGCTCGGCGAGGTCGTGTTCCGTCCGGCTGGACGGCAGGAGAGAAGCGGCGAGCAGGCCGGCACCGAAGGCGATCAGGCCCGCGGCGAGCGGGTTGCCCTCGGCCCGTTCCCGCGTGGTATGGCCAAGAGCCTGGGCCTGGTGCCCGGCCGACGACATCGCCCCCGACGCCTGGTGCGCGGCACTCGACGCCACGCCGGCGCCGTGCTGCGCCATTCCGGACATCCGTTGCCCCATTTCGGCACCCTGCCGTCGGGTGCTCCGCCCGGCGTGCCGGGCCGTCCCCATCACGTCGTCGACGATTCGGCTGAACCGCGAACGAGCACGGGCCACCGGGGCCCCGGCGATGCGCCGCGGATCGGCTTTGTAGGCAAGAGCGTCCACGTCACTGCTCAACTCGGCCCTGGTTGTCTCGATGTTGTGCCGGATCCGGTCCGGGTCGGTAGACATGACGAACGTCCCTTCAAGTTCAGCGGCCTCTGACCGCGTCCGGTATCTCGCGTGCCGTCTGTTTCGTCCGCGCGAGCGTGCGGACGCTTTTCAGTTGCCGCCGCGCCCGTCCTGCGAGCACCCCGGTGATCACCGCCCAGATGATGGCGACGAGCAGCGCGGCCAGGCCCTGATCCATCACGTTGGACAGGCCCCACCACAGGGCGTGCGACAGGAACAGCAGAGTGAGCAGCCCCGCGACGGCGGCGGCGACGGCCATCGCCGCGACGACGCCGATGGTGCGGGCCTCTTCGCGCAGTTCGGCCTTGGCGAGGTCGACCTCTTGACGCAGCAGCAGCGAGAAGTTGCGTGTGGCGTCGGCGAGGAGTTCACCGACGGATGCCTGTGCCCGCTCCGGGCCATCGCCGGTCGCGGGCGCGCTCACGGTCCGACCTCGGTACCGAAGGGTCCGTGTCGCATCGGTACGGCGGCTCGCGCGGACGGTGGCACCTGCAGGGCCGTCTCGTCCGCCGGGCCCGCCTCTCGGCCCGCTGGCATGCCGGCGCCGTCCCGTCCACCGCCGGCGTTGTCACCGGTGAGGGCCCGGGTGAGCCGCCCGGCGAGCAGACCGGCGAGCGCGGCGCCCGCGAGGAAGGTGCCGGGGTGGCGGCTGGCGTAGTCGCGCACCTCCCGCACCAGGTCGCCCGGCTGCCGGGCGTCCAGCCAGCCGGCTGCCTGTTCGGCGGCATCGGCGCCACGGCGGACCACCTGCGCGGCCAGACCGTCCTGACCGTCGCCCTCGGCCATGGAGCGCAACTGCGAGCCGAGCGTACGCAGGCTCTCGGCGGCGCGTTGCTGCTGTTGTTCCGCCTGACCCCGGGCCTGGTCGGAAACCTCCGAGACGAGATCGCGCGCCCGCTGGCGGCCCTCCGCCGCCACGTGCCGGCCCTGCTGACGGGCTTCCTGGGCGACATGTCCCGCGGCCTGAGCCGCGTGCTGTCCGAGACCCGCCGCTTCCCGCCCGGCCTGCCGGGCGGTGCCTCCGCCCGGCACGTCCATGCCTGACGTCATGGCATGCTCCTTCCCGCCCACCCCGAGATGAGGACGGGCAGCGCGGCTTACCCCCGCCGGCGATGTGTACACA
>JAEYGD010000349.1 GCA_023402505.1 Actinomycetes bacterium | reverse complement strand
CCGACGAGGCGGGGCGCGGCGCGGTGGCGCTGCTGCGCGACCGCCGCTTCGGCCCGTACTTCTTCGGGTCGCTGGCGTCCAACACCGGCACCTGGTTCCAGAATGTCGCGGCGATCCTGACGATCTTCGCGATGACCCGGTCGGCCGTCATGGTCGGGCTGGTCACCGCGTTGCAGTTCGCGATGCAACTGGTGCTCGCCCCGGTGATCGGGGCGGTCGCCGACCGCGCCGACCGGCGGCTGCTCATCGTCGTGGGGCAGACGCTGGGCGGCGCGGCCGCCGCCGTTCTCGCCGTGCTGGCGTTCCTGGACGCGTTGAACCCGTGGCTCATCCTGGTCTTCATCGGACTGTCCGGGGTGGGGCAGGCGATCACCGGGCCGGCCGCGCAGGCGCTGGTGCCGAACATCGTCGGGCGCGCCGACGTCGCCCAGGCCATCGCCCTGCACTCGCTCACCTTCAACCTGTCCCGCGCGATCGGCCCGGTCGCCGGGGCGGCGACCTACGCGCTGGCCGGTGCCGGCGCGGCGTTCGCCGTCAACGCCGCCAGCTTCCTGGTGTTCGCCCTCGCGCTGGCCGGCGTACGGTTGCCGCGGCCGGCGGACGGGGCGCGCCGGCGGGGGCGGCTGGGGGTCTTCGGCGGTGTCGCCTACGTGCGCAGCCACCCCGAACTGGTGCGCGGCCTGGTCGCCGTCGCCCTGATCGGGCTGGCGATGGAGCCGATCAACACGCTGTCGCCGTTGTTCGCCGAGGGTTTCGGTGGCGGGGACGTGCTGGTGGGCATCTTCATCACCTGCTTCGGGATCGGCTCGGCGCTGATCGCCGGGTGGGTGGGCAGGCTGCGGCGGACGATGGGCAGCGGCCGGACGGGTGCGCTGGGGGTGCTCGCGCTGGGCGCCGGGATGACGGTGCTCGCGGTGAGCCCCGGGCCGGTGACGGCCGTCGCCGGTATCGCCGTGGCCGGGGCCGGCTACCTGCTCGCGGTGAGCGACGTGAACGCCACCATCCAGCAGGGACTGGCCGACGAGGTGCGCGGGCGGGTGATGGCGCTGTGGTCGATGTGCTTCCTCGGTGTCCGCCCCGGTGCCGCGATGCTGCACGGCTGGTTGGGGGACACCTTCTCGGCCCGGGTCGCCGCGTTCGTGGCGGCCGGGGCGGCGGTGGCCGCCGCGGTGGCCCTGCGTGGCCGTTTCCGGTGGCGCCGGCCGGTTGCCGGGCCCGGCGGCCGGTGACGGGACGCCGGCCGCGTTGACCTCTCGTCCGACCCGAGACTATTCTGCTGAGCGAAACACCGTTCGCTTCATGCGAACGAATTTGAATGGAGGGCCAGTGCGCGACGGACCACTGACCGGACTCCGCGTCATCGACGCCTCGACGATCCTGGCCGGGCCGCTGTGCTGCCAGATCCTCGGCGACTTCGGCGCCGACGTCATCAAGATCGAGCACCCGGTCGCCGGCGACAGCATGCGGGGACACGGCCACGCCAAGGACGGCGTCCCACTGTGGTGGAAGGAGATCTCCCGCAACAAGCGGACCGTCGGCCTGAAGCTGTCCGCACCGGAGGGTGCCGACCTGCTGCTGCGCCTGGCGGCCACCGCCGACGTGCTGGTGGAGAACTTCCGCCCCGGCACGCTGGAGCGGTGGGGGATCGGCCCGGAGCGGCTGCGGGAGGCCAACCCCGGCCTGGTCCTGGTGCGCATCTCCGGCTTCGGTCAGCAGGGCCCGTACGCGCACCGGCCCGGCTTCGGCACCCTCGCCGAGGCGATGAGCGGCTTCGCCCACCTCACCGGCGAACCGGACGGGCCGCCGACGCTGCCGGCGTTCGGCCTGGCCGACAGCATCTGCGGCATCGCGGCGTCCTCCGCGGCCATGGTGGCGCTGTGGGCCCGCGAGCACAACGGCGGCCGGGGCCAGGTCGTCGACATGAGCCTGCTCGAACCGATCATGATGGCGGTCGGACCCGGCCCCACCGTGTACGACCAACTCGGCGTGGTCCAGCAGCGGCAGGGCAACCGGTCCACCAACAACGCCCCCCGCAACACGTACCGCACCAGGGACGGCGACTGGGTCGCGGTGTCCACCAGCGCCCAGACCATCGCCGAACGGGTACTGCGCCTCGTCGGCCACCCCGAGGTCATCGACGAGCCGTGGTTCGCCTCCGGGCGGGAACGGGCCCAGCACGCCGACCTGCTCGACGCGTACGTCGGCGGCTGGATCGCCGAGCGCACCCGCGACGAGGTCATGCGCGCCTTCGAGGAGGCCGGCGCGGCCGTCGCACCCGTCTACAGCGCCCGCGACATCGTCGCCGACGAGCACGTCCGGGCCAGCGGCATGGTCGTCAAGGTCCCCGATCCGGACCTCGGCGAGATGCTGATGCACAACGTGCTGTGGCGTATGTCGGACACGCCCGGCCGGATCCGCTTCACCGGTCGGCCCCTGGGCGCCGACACCGACGGTCTTCTCGTCGACGAGCTCGGCTGCTCACCCGACACCATCGCCGAGCTGCGCGCCCGGGAGATCGTGGCCTGACGGCCGCCCCACCAAGGTAAGGATTGCCGTGACCACACTGAGCACCACCAACACCGGGACCAGCCCGGCGACCGGCACCGAGTCGCTGCTGGCCGTCGTCCGCGCCGGAGTCCGGGCGTACGACCTCGGCCGTCGCCTCACGATCGGCATGCCGCAGTCGCCGAACCACCCGCCGTTCTGGCACGCCCTGCCCCGCCGGCACGGGGACATGGTGCGGCCGGACGGCGGTTCCGCCGCCAACGACATCATCACGATGGGCACCCACGTCGGCACGCACATCGACGCCTTCTCCCACGTGTCGCAGGACGGACGCCTGCTCGGCGGCTCCGACGCCGGCGCGGCCGGGCGCGGTGGACGCTTCGCCGAGCTGGGCGCGCACACCATCGCCCCGATGGTCCGCCGCGGCGTGCTGCTGGACGTCCCGGCCGCGCTGGGCCTGACCGACCGCTGCGCCCCCGGGTACGAGATCACGCCGGAGGACCTGTCGGCCGCCGCCCGGCGGCAGGGCACCCCGGTCCAGCCGGGCGACGTGGTGCTGATCCGCAGCGGCTGGGGACAGCTGTTCGACCACGAGGACCGCACCCGGTACGTGGGCCACGCGACCGGCGTACCGGGCGTCGGGGCGGCCGGGGCGACCTGGCTGGCCGACCGGGGCGTGCACGCCGCCGGCGCCGACACGATCGCCTTCGAGTGCCTGCGCGCGGGCGCCGGGCACAGCACCCTGCCGGCCCACCGCGTGCTGCTGGTCGAGCGCGGCGTCTACATCATCGAGACGATGGCGCTGGAGGAACTCGCCGCCGACGGCGTCCACGAGTTCCTGTTCGTGCTGTCGCCGCTGGCGATCTTCGGTGCCACCGGCTCGCCGGTCCGCCCGCTGGCGGTGGTGGCCAATGGCTGAGCCGACCCTCGCCGAGCAGCTCGCCGCCTTCGCCGCCCGCACCGGCGCCGTGCCGCTGCCCGAGCCGGTCGCCACCAGCGTGCGCCAACGGGTGCTCGACGTCCTCGGCCTGTGCGTGGCCGCGCACCAGCTGCCGACCAGCCGCGCCGCGCTGGACCTCGTGGCCGAGCAGGGCGGGCGGGGCCAGGCACACGTCGTCGGGCTCCCCGAGCCGGTGCCCGCCGCGCAGGCCGCGTTCGGCAACGGCGTACTCGCGCACTCGCTGGACTACGACGACACGCACCTGCCGTCGGTGCTGCACCCCAGCGCCGCCGTGGTGCCGGCCGCACTGGCCGCCGCGCAGGCCGCCGGTGCCGGCGGCGCCGACCTCACCACCGCGGTCGCGGTCGGTCTCGAGGTGACCGTACGACTGGGAATGGCCGGCTACGACCCGGTACTGAACAACTCGGTGTTCTTCGAGCACGGCCAGCACGCCACGTCCATCTGTGGCGCGATGGGTGGCGCGGTCGCCGCCGGCATGCTGCTCGGCCTCGACGAGCGCGGGCTGCTGGACGTGCTCGGAGTGACGGCGTCCATGGCCTCCGGCCTGATCGAGGCCAACCGCACCGGCGGCACGGTCAAGCGGCTGCACTGCGGCTGGGCCGCGCACAGCGCCGTCACCGCCGCCGACCTGGTCCGGCGCGGCTTCACCGGACCGCCCACCGTGCTGGAGGGCCGGTTCGGCTTCTTCGCCGCGTTCCTGCGCGGTGAGGCCGACCACGACCAGGTCACCGACGGGCTCGGGGAGCGGTGGGCGGTGCCGGACATCTTCTTCAAGCCGTACCCCGCCAACCACTTCACCCACGCGGCCATCGACGCCGGCCTGGCGCTGCGCGCGCGGGGCGTGCCGGTGGACCGGATCGAGCACATCGAGCTGCGGGTGCCCGCCGCGGTGATCCGCACCATCGGTGAGCCGCTCGCCGCCAAGCGCGCCCCGGAGACCGGATACCAGGCGCAGTTCAGCGGGCCGTACGCGGTCGTCGCCGGACTCTGCGGCGGTGGCGGCCTCGGGGTCGCGCTCGGCGACTTCACCGACGAGTTGGCGCGTGACCCGCGGCGCCGGTCGCTGATGGCACGCGTCGACGTGGTCCCCGACGACGAGTGCGGGCGGATCTTCCCGTACCAGTTCCCGGCCGTCGTGACGGTGCGTACCGACGACGGACGGACGTGGCGCGAAGAGGTGCTGACCAACCGCGGCGGCCCGCAGCGACCGCTGTCCGACGCCGAACTGGCGATGAAGTTCCGGGACAACGTCGCGGGCCGGCTCGACCCGGACACCGCCGAGCGGGTGGTGGCCGCGGTGCTCGGCCTCGCCGACGTCACCGACGTCGGCGACGTGCTGCGCCCCCTGACCCACCTCCGGCCCTCCGACTGACCCGGCCGACCGACGCATCCGCGCAACCCCAGGAGCAGACCGTGGAACCATTCGATCTCGTAGTGAAGAACGTCCGCGTGGTGCGGCACGACCAGACGGAGCCGGCGGCGCTGGACATCGGCGTCCGGGACGGCCGGGTGGCCCACCTGGCGCCCACCATCGACCCCGCCGGCGCGCGGGCGGTGGTCGACGGCGGCGGCAAGCTCGCCTTCCCCGGTGTCGTGGACGCGCACCAGCACTGGGGCATCTACCACCCGCTGGCCGAGGACGCCGGCACGGAGAGCCGCGCCTGCGCGCAGGGCGGCGTCACGTCCGCGATCAACTACATCCGGACCGGGCAGTACTACCTCAACCGGGGCGGACCGTACCGCGAGTTCTTCCCCGAGGTGCGCGAGGCGACCGAGCGGAAGTCGTACGTGGACTACGCGTTCCACGTCGCGCCGATGACCGCCGGGCACATCGACGAGATCCCCGAACTGGTCCGCGACCACGGGGTCACCTCGTTCAAGATCTTCATGTTCTACGGCGGCCACGGACTGCACGGGCGGTCGGCCGACCAGAGTTCCTTCCTGATGATCCCGCCGGACGCCCGGTACGACTACGCCCACTTCGAGTTCGTCATGCGCGGCGTGCAGGCCGCCCGCGAGCGGTTCCCCGATCTCGCCGACGCGATCTCGCTGTCCCTGCACTGCGAGACGGCGGAGATCATGCAGGCGTACACCCGGATGGTGGAGGAGGAGGGCACGCTCACCGGGCTGGCGGCGTACAGCGCCTCCCGGCCGCCGCACTCCGAGGGGCTCGCGGTCAGCATCGCCGCCTACCTCGCCCACGAGACCGGTCTGCCCACCATCAACCTGCTCCACCTGTCCTCGGCCAAGGCGGTCGACGCGGCACTGCGGATGGCACAGGCGTTCCCGCACGTCGACTTCCGCCGTGAGGTGACCGTCGGTCACCTGCTGGCCGACATCGACACCGCGTACGGGCTGGGCGGGAAGGTGAACCCGCCGCTGCGTCCCCGGGAGGACGTCGAGGCGCTCTGGGGCCACCTGCTCGACGGTGAGCTCGACTGGGTGGTCAGCGACCACGCCTGCTGCCGCGCCGAGGTCAAGTTCGGCCAGCCCGACGACGACATCTTCGTCGCCAAGTCCGGCTTCGGCGGGGCCGAGTACCTGCTGCCCGGCCTGATCAGCGAGGGCGCCAAGCGCGGCCTGTCGTACGCCCGCGTCGCCGAGCTGACCTCGTGGGCGCCGGCCCGCCGCTTCGGCCTGGGCACCAAGGGCGCCATCGCCGAGGGCCTGGACGCCGACTTCTGCCTGGTCGACCCGGACCACACCTGGACGGTGCGGGCGGACGAGTCGCTGTCGGCCCAGGACTACACGCCGTTCGAGGGCATGGAGCTGACCGCCCGGGTCACCGACACCTTCCTGCGCGGCGAGCAGATCCTGCGGGACGGCAACGTGGTCGGGCAGCCGCGCGGTCGTTACCTGGCCCGCCCGACCCGGCCGTGACCGCCGACGGCCGGCCGGTGGCGACCGCCCGCAGCTACCTGTACGTGCCGGCGGACCAGCCGGACAAGGTGGCGCGCGCCGCGGCCCGGGGCGCCGACGCCTGCATCCTCGACCTGGAGGACTCGGTCGCACCGGCGAACAAGGCCGCCGCCAGGGCGTTCGTGGGGGAGTTCCTCGCCGACGCCCGGGCGGGGCGGGGCTGCCCGCAGTGGTGGGTACGCGTCAACGCCGACGCCGCCGCGGCGGACATCGCCGCGGTGGCCCGCGCCCGCCTGACCGGCGTGGTGGTGCCGAAGGCGGATGTCGACCTGCTGGCCGAGGTGCACCGGCTGCTGGGCGACGCGGAGCGGGCGGGCGGGCTGCCGGACCGTTCGCTGGCGGTGTTCGCGCTGCTGGAGACGGCCGGCGGTGTGCTGCGGGCGGAGGCCGTGGCCGCCGCCCCCCGGGTGGCGCGGCTCGGTCTGGGCGAGGCGGACCTCGCGGCCGAGCTGTGCCTGCAGCCCGGCCCGGACAAGGTGGAGCTGTGGCCGCTGCGTTCGCGGGCCGTGCTCGCCGCCGCGGCGGCCGGCATCGCGCCGCCGGTGGGCCCGACCGAGACGGTCCTGCGTGATCCGGACCGGCTCGAGGCGACCAGCCGGCTGCTGCTGCGCCAGGGGTTCCGTGGCCGCACGGCGATCCATCCCGCCCAGGTGCCGGTCGTCAACCGGGTGTTCACGCCGACTCCGGCCGAGGTGGACGCGGCCCGGGACATCGTCGACCGGCTGGCCGCCGCCGGGCGCGACGGCTCGGGGGTGGCCGTCACCGCCGACGGCCGGATGATCGACGCGGCCGTGGCGCGCAGCGCGCGGGAGGTGCTGGAACGAGCCACCGCGGCCGGGTGAGGCCGTGGGCGGTGACCGCTGGGAGAGCCTTGTCAGCTAAACATCATCATGTTTAGCATGTTACCTGGGACGAGGAAGGGAGGCCGACATTGACCGTCACGCCGACCGCGCGCCCCGGTGACCGTCGGGCCGACCTCGACGTGTGGCGCCACACCTGTCAGGTGTTCACCTGCGCGGTGACGCTGGCCAGTCACCGGCCGCCGCTGGTGCCGTTCCAGGAGGTCGAGCGGCGGCTGCGGGAGCTGGACCGGCGCTACTCCCGGTTCCGCCCAGACAGCGAACTCTCCCGGCTGAACGCGGCCGCCGGGCACTGGTGCGACGTGTCCGAGGACCTGCGCGCGATGCTCCGCCACGCGCTGGCGGTCGCCGCCGCCAGCGACGGGCTGGTCAACGTTGCGGTCCTGCCCCGGCTGGCCGCCGCCGGCTACGTGCGGTCCTGGGCGGTCGGCGTCCCGGACGCCACGCCCGCCGCGCCGGTGCCGCCGGTGCCGCCGCTGCCCACGGTGCTGGAACTGCGCGGCCGGTCCGCGCGGCTCGCGCCCGGGTACGGCGTCGACGTCGGGGCGGTCGCGAAGGGGCGGTGGGCCGACGACGTGGTGACCTGGCTGGGTCCCGACTCGGTGGCCGGGATCGGCGGCGACGTGGCGTGCCGTGGGCCCGGCCCGGACGGCGACGGCTGGCCCGTCGCGCTCCCGGACGGCGACGTGCTGCTGGTACGCGACGGCGGTGTGGCCACCAGCGGCACGGCCAAGCGCCGCTGGGGCACCGACCGGCACCACCTGATCGATCCGCGCACCGGGGTACCGGCCAGGTCGGACGTCGTCCGGGCGACGGTCGTCGCCCGGACGGGCGCCTGCGCTGACTGGGTGGCCTCGGCCCTGGTGATCGGCGGCACGGCCGCGGCGGAGCGGCTGGCCGGCCGTGCCGACGTGCACCACGTGCGGCTGGGCCGGAGGCCGGGAGAGCCGGCATCGGGAGCGGCGCGATGACCGGCGGACAGCACACCGGCGGTGCCCCCGGGGACCGGGAACGGCCGGTCGAGCCGGCCCGGTTCCGGGCCGCCTTCCGCCAGGTGCCCGCGCCGGTGGCGATCGTGCTCGTGCCCGGCGGCCCGGCCGGGGTCACCGGCATCACCTGCACGTCCGCCACGTCCCTGTCCGGCGAACCGCCGATGGCGATGCTGGCCGTCGACGGGAAGACCGGCCTCGCGCCGCTGGCCGAGCGGGCCGGCCGGTTCAGCATCAACTACCTGGCCGCGGACCGGGCCGCCTGGGCGCGCGCGTTCGCGTCCCGCGACCGGGACCTCGACGAGCTGGCGGCGGTCGTGGTCACCGGCCGTACGGCGGTTCCGACGCTGGCCAGCGGCACCACCGCCGTCCTCGAATGCCGCACCGCCGCGGTGTACCGGGGCGGCGACCACTGGATCCTGTGCGGCGAGGTGCTGCACGCCCGATCCCAGACCGACGCCCGGCCGTTGCTCTACCTCGACGGGCGATACGGCACCTTCCAGTCACCCGACCCGTAACGGCCGGCCCGCGCGCCGCGGCACGGACGCGGGCCCGCCCACCGCGACGGCAGGTACCCCCCGGAGGCAGGAGAGATGGTCCAACCACGAACGCACACGATCGAGGCGGGCGGGTTCGTCACCCGGTACTGGGAGTGCGCGCCGCCCGGGCCGTCCCAGGGCACCGTCGTGCTCGTCCACGACGGGGCGTTCGGCGGCGATGCCATCGGCAGCTGGGGCGGGGTCATGCCGCTGCTCGCCGAGCACTACCGGGTGCTCGCGCCGGACCTGCTCGGCTACGGCGACACCGACAAGGCCGTCTACCTGGACCGGTCCCCGTACGCCTTCCGCACCGCCCACCTGGCGGCCTTCTGCGCCGCCGTGGGCGTCGACGCGGCGCACTTCGCCGGCCAGTCGTTCGGCGGGTCGCTGCTGCTGCGGGCGCTGGCGGCGGCGTCGGCGTTACCGGCCCGGTCGGTGGTGAGCATCTGCGGCACCGGCGGCCCGTGGCGGTCGGCCAAGGGGATCGACGAGCTGGGACGGTTCGACGGCACCGAGGACGACGTCCGCCGCCTGGTCGCCCTCATGGTGGACGACTACGCCGGGTTCGACGAGGCGGTCCGGGTGCGCTACGCCAACACCCGAAAGCCGGGCCACGTGGAGGCGTGCCTGGCCGCCCGCCTGCGCCATCCGGCGCTGCCGAAGCCGGGCGGCCCCGGCGACTGGCCGGCGGCGCTGCGTGACTGCCCGGTGCCCACCCTGCTGGTCGAGGGCACCCGGGACGACCTGCTCGAACCGGGCTGGACCCGGCACTTCGCGGGGCTGTCGCCGCTGGTCTGGGCGCACCGGATGGACGCCCGGCACGCACCGAACCTGGACCAGCCGGCGGCGGTCGCCGCCCTGCTGCGGGACTTCTTCGTAAGGAGCGGTCGGTGAGCCGCCTGCTGTTCCTCCACGACGCGGACGTGCTGCCCGGGCCGGTGGGGGCGCTGGGGCTGCTGGCGCGCGACGTCGACGTCGTCGTCCCGCGCCACCCCGGGTTCGGTACGCCGCTGGACGACACCGCGCGGGACTGGGACAGCGTCGGCGACCTGGCGCAGCACTACCTGTCCGGTCCGGTCGCCGACCTGACCGGTGACCCGGCGGCCGGGCCGCTGCACCTGGCGGGCGCCGGCTTCGGGGGCTGGATCGCGCTGGAGCTGGCGGTCCGCGCGCCGCACCTGTTCACCTCGCTCGTCCTCGTGTCCCCGTACGGGGTGAAGCTGTCCGGGCCGACCGAACGGGACTTCGCCGACCTCCTGCTGCTGGACCCGGCGGAGGTGGTCGAACTGGGCTGGGCCGATCCGGCGGCCTGCCGCGACCTGCGGATGCCCGGCTTTCCGGCGGGCCTGGCCGACAGCGAGTACGAGCGGGCCTTCGCCGACCGGGCCGCCCTCGCGCGGTACGCCTGGAAGCCGTTCCTGCACGACCCGCGGCTGCGCCGGTGGTTGCACGTCGTCACGGTGCCCACGCTGGTGCTGGGCGGGGCCCGGGACCGGATGGTGCCGCCCGGCCACAGCGCGGCCCTGGCCGAGCTGCTGCCCGAGGCGCGCTTCGTCGAGCTGCCCGACGCCGGGCACTACCCGTACCTGGAGCGTCCCGACGAGTTCCACCGGCTGGTCCGGTCCTTCCTCAAGAGAGGGTCACCGTGAGGCTCTACCACTTCACCGAGATGCCCTACCCGTTCGTCCCGCCGGAGGCGGAGGAGGCGAACCGCGGGCTGAAGTACTTCATGCCCAACCGGTACTACGACCCGGTCCGCGGGCACGAGCTCTACCAGCGGTACCTCGACGAGTACGAACTCGCCGACGAGCTGGGCTTCGACCTGATGGTCAACGAGCATCACCAGTCGGCGTCGACCCTGCAGGTGTCGGCCACCCTCAGCGCCGCGTCCGTGCTGCACCGCACCCGCCGCGGCCGGGTCCTCGTGCTCGGCACGCCGTTGCCGCACCGGGAGAGCCCGGTCCGGGTCGCCGAGGAGATCGCCTACCTGGACGCGGTCAGCGGCGGCCGGATCGACTGCGGCTTCGTCCGCGGCGTGCAGGGCGAGACCTTCCCCTCCAACCAGAACCCGGTGCACAACCTGGAGATGTTCATCGAGGCGCACGACCTGATCAAGGCCGCCTGGACCCGCGACGACGTCTTCTCCTGGGAGGGCCGGCACTACCACTACCGGTACGTCAGCGTGTGGCCCCGGCCCTACCAGCAGCCGCACCCGCCGATCTGGGTCAGCGGCACCTCGACCCGGCTGGTGGAGTGGACCGCCCGGCACGGCTACACCCTCTGCAACCTGCTCGGGACGTACGACGACACGGCGACCTCGTTCCGGCTCTACCGCCGGGCGGCGGTGGCGGCCGGCCGGCCCGAACCCGGCCCGGACCGGTTCGCCTACATGGCCCTGTGCCACGTCGCACCGACCGAGGAGAAGGCCCGCGAGATCGGCCGCAAACTCATGTACTACCTCAAGCCCGGCCGGCTGCGCCTGGGCGCGGCCAGCCCGCCCGGCTACTTCCCGCCGTCGGCGGCGGTCGCCGCGCTCCAGGGCCGGCTCGGGGCCGTCCGCCGGATGGGGTTCGAGGACCTGATCGACGCCGGGATCCTGCTCGTGGGCACGCCCGACCAGGTGGTCGCGCAGATCCACCGGCTGTACGAGGAGACCGGGGCGGGCCACCTCATCCTGATGAACCACGCCGGCGACATGACGAGCAACGAGGTCCGCGACCATCTCACCCTGTTCGCGCGGGACGTGCTGCCGGCGGTGTCGGCGCTCGGCGCCGACTGGCGGGACCAGGACACGAGCTGGCGGGTGGACACCGACCGTACGCCGCTGCGGGCGGTCGTCTCCAGCGCCCTGTCCTGACCGGTGCGGGTCACCAGCCGACGATCTCGTCCCGCAGGCCGGCGTAGTCGCGCTCGAGGTGCTCGGCGAGGGCGACCATGTGTGTCCGCATGAGTTCCTCGGCCCGGGGGCCGTCCCCGTCGACGATGGCCTGTGCGACGGCCTGGTGCTCGCGCCGCACCTCCACCCAGCGCTCCGGGCGGCGCTCGGCCGCGACGACCCGCTCGGTGTAGATCTCCTTGAGCGCCCGACCGAACAGGTCCAGCACGCCGTTGCCGGAGACACCGGCGACCACCCCGTGGAAGCGCTGCATGATGGCCAGGTAGCTGCCCTCGTCCCGCTCCTCCAGGCTGCCGTGCTCGCGCATCGACTCGGCCAGCTCGCGCAGTCGCGCGGGGTCGCGCCGCTCGGCCGCCAGCCGGGCCATCAGCGGCTCCATGACCACGCGCGCCTCGATGAGCTCGCCGAACCGGGTCCGGCCCATCTGCAGGAACAGCGTCATCGTCCGCCCGAAGGCGTGCGGGTCGGCCGCCCCGACCACCGGCCCGCCGCCGCGACCGGGTCGGACCTTCACCAGGCCGTTGTTCTCCAGGATCCGCAGCGCCTCGCGCAGCGTCCCGCGGCTGACCCCGTACACCTGCAGCATCTGGGCCTCGGTGGGCAGCGCGGCTCCGGCGTGCAGTCCCTGCTCGACGATGTCCTCCAGGACCTGCCGGGCCACCAGCTCGCTCATCTTCGCCGCGCGGCGGCGGAACCGCGGGGTCGGCTGCGGCTCGGACATGGTCACAGTCTACGAGGCCGCGATCTTGCCGCCCCGGCGGGAAGCGGCAGGGGCGGCGGAGGCCTTGCCCCCGACCGCGGTCAGACGGCGGGGGTGATGCGCAGGGCGTTCGGGTCGAGCCTCGTCTCCAGCCGGATCTCGCCGATGACGGTGGACCGCTCGGCGCCCTCGTTGTCGACGGACCATTCGGAGGCCTGCTCGCGAAGACCCCGCTGCGGTACGAAGACGGTGTCGGCCATGGTGGAGAACAGCACCTTGCAGGCCTTGGCGCCGATGTCCTCCCAGCAGGTGGCCTCGATCTCGCGTACCTTGTCGGCGGCCTCGTAGACGATGATCACGTGCAGGTCCCCGCCGTCACGGGGCGGGCGGCACATCTGGACGTCGGCCCGTCGGTCGTCGATCTCCCGCTGGTCCATGGCTTCGCATGTCCACTTGTTGGTGTGCTTGAGCCAGTCGTCGACGACGAGCGGCACCGTCACGCCCGCGAGGAACTGCTGGTCGCCGTGCGGGAAGGCGGCCGGGAACGGCGGCACGGTCGCGCTGCCGTCCGGTTCGCTGGTGAGGAGGCCGGCGCCGGCACCCACCGCGCCGCCGCACAGCAGCGCGACCACCACGGCGCCGACGGCCAGCGGCAGGAAGCCGCGCCGGCGCGGCGGGGACGACGGCGCGGTGGGCCGGGGCGGGCCGGGAGGCGGGACGCTCATGCGTACGTGCCCTTGATCTCGATGAGGACGTCGTGCGGTTCCTTGACGGTCAGCGTGTACTCGTAGTCGCCGATGGTCGCCTTCGCGTCCTTCTGCGCCTCGACCTGCTCGCTCACCCAGGCCTCGATCTGGCCGGTGAGCCTCGGGTCGTCGCGGTAGGGGAGGGTGCCGAACCACGTCAGGTACGCCACGCTCCTCGGGGTCAGCGCGGCCGACGCCTCGCGGAAGACCCGGAGGTGGATCCGGGTGATCAGTTCCTCCGACACCTGGAGGGTCGAGTCGAAGTAGAACACACCGGCGCGCAGCTGGCACCGCCGTTGGTTGAGGTTGGCGGAGCAGGTGTACCCGCGCTCCGTCAGCGCCTCGACCACCGTGGCCGCCTTCAGCCGGGGGATGCACTTGTGGACGTCACAGGACTGGGACGTCCCGCTCTTGCCGTGGCTGCGCGCGATCGCGTACGAGGTGCCCCCGGAGGCGAGGAGAACCGCCACCGCGACGGCGGCGGTGACCAACCACCGCCGGCCTGCCGGCTGCCCACTCACGGACATCATCCTCCGTTCCGGACGGAATTCAGCCACTGGTCCCGGAAGGCCGACCCGGCGATGCCGAAGATCCGCCGGGAGATGGAATCGAAGCGGGGGTACTCCAGGAACTGACCGCCGGCGTCGGTGGCGTCGATCGCGGTCGCGTACAACTCGACGGCCGCCTCCCTACCCCCGATGCGCTCCGCCGTCAGGAAGACCGTCGCACCGAGGCTGTAGTTGTAGCCGATGTTCCCGCCGTAGAAGTCCTTGTCGGAGGGTGGGCGCCCGTGGAACCGCCCGGCCCGCACGCCGGACCCCACGATCGCCCGGACCGCGTTCGCCCGGCTCGGGTCGCCGATCGTCTCGGTGTAGCGGGCGAAGCCCTCGATCGCCCAGGTGGGTGCTGTGAACGCGCCGCCGGTGAGCCGTGCCCGTGCCGAGACGGCGTGGGCGAGTTCGTGGCGGATGGTCCGGCTCGGGGTCGAGTCCGCAGCCTCGATCGAGGCGAGGTTGACCACGATCCGCGATCCGGCGTACTGGCCCTGGAAGTACTGCCCGTCCTTCTTCACGCCCAGCAGGGGCACCTGGATGCCCAGGTATTCCGGGTTGAAGTTGTCGGCGGTGCCGTGGTCGAACCACCGCTTGAAGTTGCCCGCGTCCCGGGTGAAGAACAGCACGTGCCCCGGGAATGCCCGCCGGTCGCCCCACAGCTTCTGCACGAAGTCGAGTTCCTGCCCGGTGGCGTCGACGAACCGGTCGAGATCGCGCACGGTGTCGTCGGCCGCCAGCCAGACGTCACCGCTCGCCCTCACCACCCGTAGCTTGTCGAAGTGCCAGGGCGCGGTCGCGTCCGGGCCGGCGAACCGCAGCTTCTCCATGCTCTCGCGGGTGGCCGGCACGATGTCGGTGACCACGAACCGGCCGCCGCGGTCGGCGACCCGGAACGAGAACGACTCGGCCGGCGCCACCTCGCCCGGGCCGGCGTCGGCCGTGAGTTTCACGACCCGGGTGACCGGATGGATCAGCGTGCTCTCACCATCGGGGTGGTCCGTCATTCCCGTGGTGAGGTAACGCAGGTCGTCGAACTCGAACTGCGTGAGGTTGGCGAAGACCAGCCGCTCGCGCTCGATCAGGTCCTTGTTGGACGGGTCGAGGTCGGCCAGGTAACCGGCCTCGTCGCCGTCCGCCAGCGCCCGGGTCCGGCGCTCCAGCACGGCGCGGAGCTTGCTGGTGGGTGAGGCGTCGACCTCCTGGCTCTCGATCGACGGCCGGTCGGGCTCGGCGCAGCCGGCCAGGAGCAGGCCGCCGCCGGCGAGCAGGACCGACCGCCGGGACCAGGTGCCGCCGGCTGGTCGGGATCCGCTCCCCAGGATGTCTGACCCGGCCATCGTCGCGTACCCCTCCGTCCGCCGGGCATCCGGCAGTGCCAGAGGTTAGCGGGCCTCGACGCCGGCCGCGTTAGCGTTCTCCGCCACGATGTTGGCGTTGAGCGCCAGGCTCCCGTTCGAACGCGGTCGAACGGAACTCGCGCGGTGAGAGCCCGTACCTGGCGCGGAAGGCGCGGCTGAAGTCGGCCGGCCGGGGGAACCCGCACCTCGCGGCTATGCCCTGGATGGACAGCGCCCGCAACGCGGGGTCGCCGAGGCTGCGGCGGGCCTGGTCGAGGCGCTGCTCGCGGATGGACGCGGCGAGGCTGGTGCCCTCGCGTTCGAAGACGCGGTACAGGGTGCGTACCGAGACGTGGTGCGCGGCGGCGATGTCGGCGGCGCTGAGCCCGGGATCGGCGAGGTGGCGCCGGATGTGGTCGTGGACCCGCAGGAGCAGGGCATGCTGGTGCTGCTCGACCGGGGACGGGCGGTCGAGGTGCTCGTTGAGCAGGACGGTGGTCAGGTCCAGAACCACCGCGCCCAGCCGTTCGGAGTCCGCCGGCCCGTGACCGGTGGGGCCCGGCGCGGCCTGGTGGGCGAGCAACCGGGACAGGACGCCACCGATCCCGTCCACCGCAGGCAGCGGTACGCCCAGCAGTCGCTCGGCCGCCGACTCCGGGAGCAGCGCCCGGGGGATCAGGGTCGCCACGGTCCGGACCCGGCCACCGGCGTCGCGGAGCCGGCCGTGGTTGGGCCGTGAGGTGCTGGAGAGGATCAGTTCCCCCGGCCGGAGGACGCTGCGGCGGTCCGCGTGGCCGACGTCGGCCTGGCCCAGGTCGGCGAGGTGCAGCGCGTACATCTCGGGGTCGGAGGCCCGGATCATCCGGGACGTGCGGTGCGACTCCAGCGTGGGGCACTCGATCGTCAGCACCCGGACCGGGCCCAGCCGCCGGAACCGGGCACTCGCCCGGAAGTCGCCGGCGTGGGCGGACCTGAGCTCGGTCGCGCCGAGCGTGTCGTCGGACAGTTCGCGCCAGCAGGTGAACCGGTCCTCCGTCGGCAGGTCGTCGGTCCGGAAGACGCCGGTGAGCACATTCTTCTCCGTGGGTCGGGTGGTCACCCGCGCCACTGGCTCGGGTGCCCGGGGATGGTGGCGGGGACTATCCTCTCCCGTTGTGACGCACGAACGTGAGCTGATCTCACCTGTCGACCTGTGCCAGCCGGACGGGACACTCAACCCGGCCGCGGTCGGCTGGACCCGCCGCCCGCTGCACACCGCCAACCTGCGCGGCTGGGGCCGGACCAAGCGGTGGGAGTACTGGGGGATCGTCACGCCGCGGCACATCGTCGGGCTGGTCGTCTCGTCGCTCGACTACGCCGGCGTGCACGGCGTCTACGTGCTCGACCGGGACACCGGCACCGAGACGAACACCGACGCGGTGGTGCCGCTGGCGCGCGGCGCGGTGCTGCCGCCGCGCAGCGGCGCGGGGGAGGCGCGTGCGCGGGGCGGCGGGCTGGCGATCCGGATCGACCAGCGCCCGGACGGCACCGCCATCTCGGCCAGCGCCCCCGGCGTGCGGCTGGACGTGGAGGTGCCGGCGCCGGCCGGTCACGAGTCGCTCGG
>JAEYGD010000307.1 GCA_023402505.1 Actinomycetes bacterium | reverse complement strand
GGCCACGCTCGGCCGCCTCCCGCTCGGCCACCAGCGCGTTCGCGGCCGTGGCCGCCGCCGCCCGCTGCCGGGCCAGCGCGCCGATCGCGGCGCCACCGGCGAACACGGCGACCTGGAGCGAGAACGTGCCGTACGTGTACATGGCGCAGCGGGCCAGGTCGGCGGCCCCGGTCGCGTCGTATGCGACGACGGCCGCCACCGCGATCGCCGAGTGCGCGGCGATCAGCACCACCAGCCCGCGCAGCCGGCGGCCCCACAGGATGAGCACGAAGAACCAGCCCAGCGTGCTCCACACCCAGTTCGCCGCGGTGAACAGTTGCCGTTCGCCCGCCGCGGCGAAGACCACCACGTCCACCAGCAGAAGCGCACCGGCCAGCGAGCGGACCGGCAGCGGCGAGCCGCGCAGCAGGCGTACCCCGGCGGCGACGCCGAGCGCCCCGACGAGCAGCCAGCCGCCCAGGACCAGCGACGGCGCGGCCAGGTCCGCGCGGGCCGTCAGCACCGCCGGAAGCGCGATCACGGCGTGCCAGACCAGGGCGATGCCCACCACGACGATCCGGGCACCCCGGTCGGAGGCGCGGGCCACGGCCGCCGCGGCGTCCGCGCCGGGCCGGCTTCCCACGGGGGTACGCGCAGCCGGCAGCACCGGCACCGGAGGCGCCGTGAGGTCAGCGGACATCGGACCACTCCAGCCGGACCCGGGTGCCCGCGCCGGGGCTGGAGCACACCTCGGCCCGCCCGCCGACGCCGGTCATCCGGCCCCGGACCGACTCCCGCAGCCCGTACCGGTGTGCCGGCACGGCGGCCGGGTCGAACCCCGGACCGTCGTCGACCACCTCGACCACGACGGTGCGCCCGACCCGGGCCAGGCGCACCGTGGCCGACGCGCCCGCTGCGTGCCGGACCACATTGGACAGGGCTGCGTACGCGCCCTCCGCCAGGGCGTCGGCGACCGGAGCCGGCACCTCGCACGGCGCCAGCTCCAACGTCACCGGAAGCTCCGGCAGCCGGCTCCGCACCCGGCGCAACCGCTCGTCCAGGGGGCCCTCCCGGTCCGCCTCGGTGCTGTCCACCAGGGCGTCGAGGGTACGCAGGTCGCCCGCGCACCGCTCCCGCAGCGAGGCCGACGAGCCGGCGCCCAGGCCCACCATGGTGAGCGTCGCCAGGACGGTGTCGTGCAGGTCCCGGTTCTGTTGCCGCTCGGCTTCCCGGGTGGCCTGGGCGACCCGGCTCTCCCGGGCGAGCCGCTGGTGGTTCACGAAGTCCCGGTCGGCGCCGGTGATGCGGCGGCGCATCAGCGTAGTGATCACCGCGGTGATGAAGGTCTGCACCACCAGCGTCAACGTGTGAGCACGCGCCTCGACGGGGTTACCGGCGGCGTGCGCGCCGATCGCGTACGCGGCGGCGACCAGCAGGCCGGCCGGGACCGACCAGCGGGCCGGGGCGGTCGCCTGGGTGCAGATCACCGTGGTGCTGGCGAGCACGGCGATCCAACTTCCCTCGCCGGGCAGCACCTCCGGTGCCACGAGCACGGGTATCGCCAGGCAGGCGGCTGTGGTCAGCACGACGTCGCCACCCACCAGCGGGGCACCCACACCGGCGCGGAACGCCCGCCACGCGTACAGGACCGACCACGCGGTCAGCAGCCCGACGGCCGGCAGCAGCAGCGCCGGCTCGACCGGCGGCGTGCGGACCGACAGCGCGACCACCGCGGCCACCAGCCCGCAGGTGAGCCGGAGCAGGGCCGGAGTGGTGGTGAAGATGAGGGTGAACGCGCCGCCGCCCGGTGTCTGCAGCACGTCGGGGGTCGGTGTCTTCAGGGCGCCGGGTGGCGCGGTCGTGGCGGGAACGGCCGGCATCGGGGGAGACGTCCTTCCGAAACGACCCGATCCGGGTCCGCACGGCGGAAATCGACGCCGGAGAATAACACGAGGGCTGGTCCGTTATCACCCTGGGTGCCCGTCGTGTCGCTGACCGGTCAGCCCTCGATTGGCGCGTGCGCCGCTGCTGCGAAGGTGACGCGCTCACCCGTCGTCCGCGCGACCCCGACCGGAACTGTCGGTGGCTGGTCGTATCGTTCGGGGCACCGACACCGACCCGGGGGAGAGACCGTGACCACGCTGGCAGACCGGCCCCGCACCGCACTCCTCGTCGTCGACGTCCAGACCGGTGTGGTCGCGGGCGCCCACGAGCGCGACGCCGTCGTCGCCAACATCGCCGGTCTGGTCGACCGGGCCCGGCGGGAGCAGGTGCCCGTCGTCTGGGTGCAGCACTCCGACGACGGGCTCGTCCGGGGCAGCGACAGCTGGCGGATCGTCGCGGAGCTGCGACCGGCCGACACCGAGCCGCTGGTCGAGAAGCACTACGGCGATTCCTTCGAGGCCACCGACCTGGAGTCGGTGCTGTCCGGGCTGGGCGTCGGGCGGCTCGTCGTCGCCGGCGCGCAGACCGACGCCTGCATCCGCTCGACCCTGCACGGCGCGCTCGTGCGGGGTTACGACACCACCCTGGTCAGCGACGCGCACACCACGGAGGACCTGTCCGCGTGGGGTGCGCCGCCGCCCGCCCAGGTCATCGCCCACACCAACCTCTACTGGGCCCACCAGTCGGCGCCGGGCCGCACGGCCGGCACGGTGACCACCGCCGACGTCGACTTCGCAGGCTAGGCCAGGTCTGACCACGGAACCTGGACCATACGTGAGCAGGTGCGCGTTCTGGCGGCGGTGCGGCGCGTCCGGCAGGATTCAACGGTGGCCGACGTGGAGAACGAAGCGCCCGTCGTCGAGGTGGTGCCCTACGACCCGACCTGGTCGGAGCGATTCCAGGTCGAACGACGGCTGTTGTCGGAGGCGCTGCCCGCGGCGCTGAGCGTCGAGCACTTCGGGTCCACCAGCGTCCCGGGGGTGGCGGCCAAGCCCATCATCGACATCCTGGTGGTAGTGACCGAGGTCGGCGAGGTCGTCGCCGACCTCCGGCCACTTGAGCAGCTCGGGTACGTCTATCGTCCGATGGCCTTCCCGGAGGACAACGATCACTTGTTCTTCGCGAAGGACACCGACGGGAAGCGAAGCCACCATCTGCACGTCTTCGGCGTCACGTCGCTGGTGCCAGCGGCGAACCGGCTCTTCCGCGCCTACCTCGCGGCCAACCCCGACGCTGCCCGCCGCTACGAGGCGGCGAAGAGGCGCGCCGCCGAGCTGCATCCCGACAGCCGGGCGCAGTACGGCGCCGCCAAGGAAGAAGCGTTGACGCGATTGTCGGCCGAGGCTCGCTTGTGGAGTCGACAGTCGAGCGCCGAGCCCGGGGCGTAGACGCCTGCTCGTGGTCGGGCGGCGGCTTCCCGGGTCAGCCGTCCGTAGTTGTCGGTTCGCGTCGGCGTCAGCGGACGGTCTCGGGTGTATGACCGGCGGTACACCGAGCGGTTCGCGGATCTTCCTACCCGCCCCACCGCATCTCCTGCCTGAGAGAAGCGCAGCATAGCGGCACAGCAGCTGCCGGCCGGCCGATGCCGGCCGGAGGTCGTCAGCAGATCAAACCATCTCCGCGTTTCAGCAGGTAGAACTTGCGCGCCCGGCAGGATTCGAACCTGCGGCCTTGGAGTCAGACCGGCTTTGAGATCCAGCTGGTGGCAGGAGTGGGGCGAGTAGAGAACCCACCTCGGCCGAGGCAATGAACGGACACCCCAAGTTCAACGAGCGCGATCAACCGGTCGTGATCTCTGAGACGTCAGATCGCGTCGGAGTGACCGGTTGCGTCTCGTGCCCGTTCGTGACCGCTGGGCCCGTGGCTACTGGCCCGTGGGCGGCCCATGACGGTCCGATGATCTGCTGTCCGGACCCTGCCCCGCTACTAGATCACGAACGTGTTGTCCGACGTTCCGGTACCGGGCCACCGCCCGCGGTAGGTCGTCGTCCTGGATTGCCTGGTTCACCTCGTAATCAAGGCCGCGCATTCCTGTCTCGGCCTCCACGATGCGGGCGAGGGCGTAGGCGGTAGCGATGGCAGCGTGCGCGCCGGCTTCGGTCGCCGTGTAGCGGTAGGGGATTTCGATGGACGCGGAGTTGCCGGCGTAGCTGTATGGCGGGGTGTTGGAGCCACAACTCAAGGTGCGTCGCGTATCGATCTTCGTCGGCTGCGCCGATCTCCTGCTGTGCCCGCGCGACGATCCGACGCCAGGCGGCCTCCTGCTCGTTCGTGAGTTGGAGCAGTGGCATCTCCCCGCTCAAGCGGTCATCGTCTTGGCCCGGCATGAGGAAGCCGATGTCGTAACCCATGCTGGGCACAGTAGGAGGCGAACCCGGAGCGTCGGCACTGGGCTCGTCGCCGCTCTGCTGCCGTCCCCCGACCGGCGCCAAGGCTGCGGCGCCCGGTCGGGATCGACGGGCGTGCCAAGCCGCTGACCTACGGGGCTGCCGAAGTGCTGCGTACCGTCCTGAACCTTCCACCACACGCGCGCAACGTCTCGCTCACCGGCCGCCTGGCCCGGGTAGAGCGGCTTCTGAATGAGGCACCGTGGAGCAGCGACGCCGACGCGCGGCAGCTCGCTCAGCGCATCGCGGCGTGGCTGTCGGAGACTTCAGCTCGACCGCTCGCCTGATTGGCGCCAGGCGGCCAACACCTGTGCTTCCTTTTCTCGGCTGATGCCGATCTCGGCAGCGCGGTCATGGTTGCTGACCTCCCCGCTCTCGACCAACCACCGCCAGGTGTCCCGCACGGTCAGTGCGAGGGGTCGGGTGCGGAGGCCGGCGGCCTGTGCGGCGGTCGTGTCGACGCGCCACACGCCATCGAAGGTGCGCCAGAGAGGCAGCTCGGACCATTGCCGGACGCCCTGTCCGAGCAGGAAGCCATCCGGTACCCAGGTGAAAGAGGCATCGCCCCGCGTCGAGTGAGCGCAGTCAGTGAGCAGTTCGCCGAAGGTCGCACTACCCACCGGGGCGCAGACGTTGAACGCGCCGGAAGATTCGTCAGTGATGGTGTGCAGCGCGAACGTGGCCAGGTCGCGTACGTCGACCGGCTGAATGGCCCGTTCGGGAGAGCCTGGTGCCAGCACCTCTCCACCAGCGGCCACGCGGCGCAGCCACCAGGGTAGGCGGCCGACGTACTCACGCGGGCCGAGCACCACGCCGGGACGCAGGATCGTCGTTCGGTCCGCTCCGAACGCGACGATTGCCGCTGCCTCACAGCCCGCCTTCTGGTAGCCGTAACGGGTTGGTCCGTCCTCGGTGTCGGTGCCGTGGTCCGGCCCGGCGTCAGGCGGGCAGTAGTGCACCTCGGACTGCTCGCTCAGCGGCTTGATCGGCCAGTCCCGGTACACACCGACCGTCGATATGAAGACGTAGCGACCGGCGACGGGAGCGAGCGCACGGGCCACGCCGAGGGTGTTCCTCGGCACGTATCCCGACGTGTCGAGCACGGCATCCCAGGGGCCGGCAGCGGCGAGGGCGGCGACGTCCTCCGGACGGGTTCGATCACCCCGGATGGGCCGCACAGCCTCTAGGAAGGGGTCGGAGGTGCCCCGGTTGAACGTGGTGACATCCCAGCCGGCATCGATGGCGGCCGTGACGATCGCGTGGCCTACGAACCATGTCCCGCCGAGTACCAGCAAGCGCATGAGTTCATCTTGCCTCTAGATCAAGTCGATGAGTGAGAGGGCGGAGCTCGGCGGCGATCCTCCGGTAGGGACTGTCTGCCACCGTTCGCTGCGTCGGTGCGGCAGGGCGCGGTGGCATCCGAACGGCCAGCGTCCCCGCCGCCCGTTGGCCCGACTCCGACAGCCACGCCGCATGGACCCTGAGGGTCGTTGTCCCGCCACTGCCGTGGCCGAGCCGACCGTCCGCACATCGACACCGGCGTTGATCAGCTCCGTCGCTGAATAGTGGCGTGCAGGTGTGCTCGCCCTCCACCCGGTGCTTCACGTACGCCTTGCCGCGAGCCGGATAGAAGGCAGAAGTACCTGCGCGCCCGGCAGGATTCGAACCTGCGGCCTTGGGATTAGAAGTCCCCTGCTCTATCCGCTGAGCTACGGGCGCGTGCCGTGGATCGTCGCGCGAGAAGGGTACCGCCGCCGCCCCGCCCAGCGGGGTAACGGGTGGCGCCGACCACGTCGCCGGCCAGCGTGCCACGCCCGGCCATCGTGGGGCACCCGGATTCCTCGGGCCTCGCGGGGTCGTACCCTCGGCGTCGTGCTGCTTGACCCGGACACCGAGAGCGACGTCGCGTACGAGCTGTGCCAGCTCGTCGGGCGGGCGATCCTGCCGTTGCGCGCGGGCGGTGCCGCCGGCACGGCCTTCTTCCTCAGCCTCGGCGGCGGCGAGTACCTGCTGACCGCCGAGGCGCTGACCCGGGCACCGGTCGGGGAGGTCGGGCTGCGGCCGAGCGTGGCCGAGCCGGCGGAGGCGGCGGGCGACTCGCTGACCCTGCCGGACTTCGCCGGGCGGTGGTTCCGGGCGGCGGGCACCGGCACGGCGGTCATGCCGACCGCGGGCCTGCACGAGCTGGCGGCCGGCGCGGGCTGGCGGTGGCGTACGCAACAGGTGCCGGAGGTCGTGGTGGCCGACGCGGACGTGATCGCCGCGATCGGCGCGGAGCCGGGATCGGCGATCGTCCTGGCGCTCGGCGTCGGCGACGGCGGCGCGCGGCCGCTGGAGGTCGCGATCGAACGGTACGCGCGGGAAGGCGACGGCGTCCGCGTCCAGGCGGAGCTGCCCGACGGGTACGTCGGCGCCCCGGTCTTCGGCGTGCTCGCCGCGGGCGACGGCGAGGTCGGGCTGCGCTGCCTGGGCCTGGTGCTGCCCGCCGAGCGGGGCGGGCATCCGCTGGCCACGTTCGACGGGGTCCGGGCGGCCGTGGCGGGCTGCGCCGCCTGAGCGGACGCTCCTATGCCGCGTCAAGTGGCTGGGGTGGGTTTTCGAGGCGTCGGTAGAGGTCTCGGGCGACGTAACGCTTGAGGCAGCGTTTGATCTCCCGATCGGTTTTGCCTTGGG
>JAEYGD010000339.1 GCA_023402505.1 Actinomycetes bacterium | reverse complement strand
GTGGGGGTGGGGGTGGGGTGGGCGGGGGTGGGGGGTCAGGCTTCGGGGGTGCCGGTGTAGAAGGCGGTGGTGCGGTCGGCGGCGCCGCGGGCCGCGGCCTCGTCGGTGCCGTCGGCGATGCTCGCCTCGCACCACCGTTCGCTGCTCAGCGTCATGAACCGCCGGCCCTCCTCCGAGGCGGACCACTCGGCGGCCTGCTCGGGCGTGACACCCGACCCGTCCCCGGCCAGGTACGAGGAGAGGCCGAGCAGCGCCAGGTCCCAGCCGACGCCGACCGCTCCGGGGCCGAACTGGGCCCAGCGGTCGTCGTCGACGTGCGCCACGTGGTCCAGCTCGAAGCGGGTCTGGCCGTCCTCCACCGGCGTCAGCCGCACCTCGATCCAACTGACCTCGTCGCCGTACTCCCAGGTGGCGGCGAAGCTCTTCGGCGGGTCGCAGCGCTCCACCGTCCCGCCGGCGTTGCCCTCCAGCTGGTAGCGGCCGCCCAGCCGCAGGTCGCCGGAGACCGGCAGGAACCAGCGGGGGATGCGTTCGGGGTTGGTGCAGGCGTCCCACACGTCGTCCAGGGACGCGTCGTACGTCTGGCTGACGGTCATCACCCGGGCCTCGCCGGCCTCGAGGACCCGTCGGCCGAGTTGCCGGCGCACGGCGCTGATCTGGCTGGTGGCGTCGATCATCGTTTGCTCCTGTCGTCAGGGGAGGGCTGCTCGCGCAGCCGTCGGTCGCGCTGGCCGCGGGCCAGCTCGGTGGCCAGGGCCTGCAACGGGTTGGTCCAGAACCGGCGGAAGTTGTCCAGCCACTGGTCGACCTCGCGCAGGGGGCGGGTGTCCACGGCGTACAACCGCCGGGTCCCCACGGGCCGTACGGTGGCGAAGCCGTTGTCCCGCAGCACCCTCAAGTGCTGGGACACGGCTGGCTGGGAGATCCCGAATTCCGCCCGGATGACCTCGACCAGCTCACCGGCGGACAGCTCGCCGTCGGCGAGCAGCTCGAGGATCCGGCGGCGTACGGGGTCGCCGAGCACGTCGAAGGCGTGCACGACCCCTTTATATCAGGTCTGCCTTATGTAAGCGAGTCGTGATGCCCGGCGTGGTGTCGAAACCGGCCCGCCCCGTTCGTATGGAGGATGAGAGGCCGGCGCGGTGCCGGCCGCCCCCGCGAGGAGGAGCCATGAAGCAGTACCTGGTGAGCATCTACCATCCCGCCGGTTCCGGCAGGCCGGAGCCGGAGTTCCTCGCCGGTGTCATGCGGGAGCTGGGAGCCATCCGGCAGGAACTGGAGGCGACCGGGTGCTGGGTCTTCGGGCAGGGCCTGCACGACCCGTCCACCGCCACCGTGCTGCGGCCCAAGGGCGACGAGGTGCTGGTCACCGACGGGCCGTTCGTGGAGGGCAAGGAGTACCTGGGCGGCTTCACCATCCTCAAGGCCCCCGACCTGGACGCCGCCCTCGAGTGGGGCCGCCGGTACGCCCTCGCCACCACCCTGCCCATCGAGGTGCGGCCGTTCCAGGGCGAGGCCGAGGACTGACCGTGCCCGACGTGGAAGCGGTGTTCCGCGCGGAGTACGGCCGCGCGGTCGCCGTCCTCGTCCGCCTCCTCGGCGACATCGACCTCGCCGAGGAGGCGGTGCAGGAGGCCTTCGCGGTCGCCGTCGACCGCTGGCCCAGAACCGGCGTGCCACCCAGCCCGGCCGGATGGATCATCACCACCGCCCGCAACCGCGCCATCGACCGGCTGCGGCGGGAGGCGTCCCGGGGCGACCGGCACGCCGAGGCCGCCCGGCTGCACGCCCCCGACGACCCGGCCGAGGAGGGCCCGGTGCGCGACGAACGCCTCCGCCTGATCTTCACCTGCTGCCACCCGGCGCTCGCCCCCGCCGCCCGGGTCGCCCTGACCCTGCGGCTGCTCGGCGGCCTCACCACCGCCGAGATCGCCCGGGCCTTCCTGGTGCCGGAGGCGACGATGGCGCAGCGCATCGTGCGGGCCAAGGCGAAGATCCGCGACGCCCGCATCCCGTACCGGTTGCCCCGCGACGCCGATCTCCCGGAGCGCCTGCACGCCGTGCTCGCCGTCGTCTACCTCGTCTACACCGAGGGCCACACCGCCACCGCCGGCGCGCGGCTGGTCCGCGACGACCTCTGCGCCGAAGCGCTGCGGCTGGCCCGGCTGGTGGCCGACCTGATGCCGGACGAGCCGGAGGCCCTCGGGCTGCTCGCCCTGCTCCTGCTCACCGAGGCCCGCCGGCCGGCCCGCACCACCGCCGACGGGGCGCTGGTCCCGCTGGCCGGGCAGGACCGGTCCCGCTGGGACGCCACGCTGGCCGCGCAGGGGCGGGCGCTGGTGCGCCGCTGCCTGCGCCGCGACCGGCCCGGCCCGTACCAGATCCAGGCCGCGATCGCCGCCGTGCACAGCGTCGCGCCCGACACCGCCGGCACCGACTGGGCCCAGATCCTCGCGCTGTACGACCAGCTCGCCGTGGTCACCCCCGGTCCGGTGGTGGCGCTGAACCGGGCGGTGGCGCTGGCCGAGGTGGCCGGCCCGGCGGAGGCGCTGGCCGTGGTCGACGGTCTCGGCCTGGACGGCTACCACGTGTTCCACGCGGTCCGCGCCGACCTGCTGCGCCGGCTGGGCCGGCCCGCCGAGGCGGCGTCGGCCTACCGGACGGCCGCCGCGCGGACGGACAACGCGGCCGAGCGGGCCCACCTCACCGCCCGCGCCGACGAGGTGCAGGCGGAGTCCCCTTCCTGAGGCCGGGTGCGGTCCGGGCGCCGCGTTTCCCCGTGCGGCCACCGGGAACGCGGGGCTGACCGGCAGCGCGGCGCCCGGGGCGTCGCCCGACGAACGGACGCCGACCGCCCATGACGTACCGTCCGGCCACCGCCGAACCGACGACGCTCACCCTCGGCGTCGAGGAGGAGTACCTGCTGCTCGACCCGGAGACCGGCGAGAGCATGCCGGTCGCCGACGGGGTCCTCGACGGGCTCTCCGGGGCCGCCCGCGACCAGAGCCGGCAGGAGTTCCGGCACAGCATGATCGAGATGGTGACGCCGGTGTCGGCGGACCTGGCCGAGTTGCGCGAGCACCTGGTCGCCCTGCGGACGGCCGCCGCGGACGCGGCCGAGGCCGCCGGTGCCCGGCTCGTCGCGGTGGGGGCCACACCGGTGAACGAGGCGCACCGGACCGTACCGGACAAACCCCGCTACCACGCGATGTCCCGGCGGTTCGGGCCGGTCGCCCACGACCCGGCCGTCTGCGGCTGCCACGTGCACGTCGGCGTGCCCGACCGGGAGCTGGCCGTCCAGATCTGCAACCACCTGCGGCCCTGGCTGCCGGTGGTGCAGGCGATCACCGCCAACTCACCGCTGCACGACGGGCGGGACACCGGGCACGCGAGCTGGCGGTCGATGCAGCTGGAGCGGTGGCCCAGCATCGGACCCACCCCGCACTTCGAGTCGGTGGCCGACTACGACGCCACAGTCGAGGACCTGATCAAGGCGGGCATCATGCTCGACGCGGGGATGGTCTACTGGTACGCCCGCCCGTCCGCCGCGTACCCGACGGTGGAGGTCCGGGTCGGCGACGTCTGCCCCACGGTCGACGACGCCGTGCTGGTCGCGGGCCTGGTACGCGCTCTCGTCGCGACCGTTGCCGACGACGTCCGCGACGGTGTCCCCGCCCGCCGCATCCGCGACTGCCTGGTCTCCGCCGCGCACTGGCGCGCGGCACACGACGGCCTGGACGGCGACCTCATCGACCTGCGCTCCGGAAGCGCCCGGCCGGCCTGGGACCTGGTCGACGACCTCGTCGCCGCCGTCGCGCCGGCCCTGGAGCGCCACGGCGATCTCCGGTACGTGCGCGACCAGTTGGCCCGGGTCCGGGCCGAGGGCACCGGCGCCGCGCGGCAGCGGCGCATCCTGGAACGGACGGGTTGTGACGTGCGTGCCGTGCTGGAGCACCTGGCGGCGCAGACCCGCCCGGCAACCGCGTGAGCAGGCTCCGCCTCACACCCCGTGCGTCTGCAGCCACAGCTCCAGGAGACCGAGCTGCCACAGCTTGTTGCTGCCGGCCGCCGCCTGCGCCGCGTCCGGGTCGGCCAGCAGTTCCCGGACGTACGCCGGCCGGAACAGGCCCCGCTGCCGCGCGGCCGGCGATCGCAGCGCGTCGACGACCAGCTCCCGCACCGCCCCGTCCACGTTGCGCAGCGCCGGCACCGGGAAGTAGCCCTTCGGCCGGTCGATCACCTCGGCCGGCAGCACCTCCCGGGCGACCTCCTTGAGCACGCCCTTGCCGCCCTGCGCCACCTTGTGCTCGGGCGGGCAGGCCGCGGCCAGCGCCACCAGGTCCTGGTCCAGGAACGGCGTACGCACCTCCAGCCCCCACGCCATGCTCATGCTGTCCACCCGCTTGACCGGGTCGTCCGGCAGCATGCGGTGGGTGTCCAGCCGCAGCACCGCGTCCAGCGCGGTCTGCGCGCCGGGCGCGGCCAGTTCGGCGGCGAGCAGCTCGCGGCTCGCGTCCCGGTCGCAGGCGTACGCCGGGTCGACCACCCGGGTCAGCTCGGCGTGGTCACGGTCGAAGAACGCCTCGGCGAACGTCTCCGCGGCACCGTCGCGGGGCACCGCCGCGAGCGGCTGGTGGTAGCCGTACCCGGCGAACACCTCGTCGGCGCCCTGCCCCGACTGTGCCACCTTGACGTGCTTGGCGACCTGCTCTGACAGCAGGTGGAAGGCCACCACGTCGTGGCTGCCCATCGGTTCGGTCATCGCGGCCACGGTCGCGCGGACCGCCGGCACGAGATCGTCGTCGGCGAGCCGGATCCGCTGGTGGTCGGTGTCGAACGTGCGCGCCACCAGGTCGGAGAAGCCGAACTCGTCGCCGGCCTCGCCGCCCCGGCTGTCGAACCCGATGCTGAACGTGCGCAGGTGCTGCTGGCCGGCCTCGGCGAGCAGCGCCACGATGAGGCTGGAGTCCAGCCCGCCGGAGAGCAGCACCCCGACCGGGACGTCGGCGACCAGCCGGCGGCGTACCGCCGTGCGCAGCGCGCCGCCGAGGGCCGCCTGCCAGTCCCGGGCGTCCATTCCCGCGTGGGCGGGGTCGCGGGTGTAGGCCGGCTGCCAGTAGACGCGCTCGCGGCTGCGCCCGTCCGCCTCGATCACCCGCAGCGTGCCCGGCGGCAGTTTGCGGATCCCGCGCAGCACCGTGCGGGGCGCCGGGACGATCGAGTGCCAGGACAGGTAGTGGTGCAGGGCCACCGGGTCGATGGCGGTGTCGACGTCCCCGCCGCGCAGCAACGCGGGCAGGGTCGAGGCGAACCGCAGCCGTCCGGGGGCTTCGGCCAGGTAGAGCGGCTTGATGCCGAGCCGGTCGCGGGCCAGCACCAGCCGCCGCCGGGCCCGGTCGACCAGGCCGACGGCGAACATGCCGACCAGGTGGTCGACGAAGTCCTCGCCCCACTGCGCGTACGCCACCAGGATGACCTCGGTGTCGCTGGTGGAGTGGAAGGTGTGCCCGGCGGCGCGCAGTTCCTCCCGCAGCTCCGGGTAGTTGTAGACGCAGCCGTTGAACACCAGCGCGAGCCCCAGGTCCTCGCGGACCATCGGCTGCGCGCCGGCGTCGGACAGGTCGATGATGGTCAGCCGCCGGTGCCCGAGGGTGACCCAGCCGTCGCTCCACACGCCCTCGCCGTCCGGCCCGCGCGAGCGCATGGCGTCACTCATCCGGGCCACCGCGTCGGCGTCCGGCACCGCCCCGTCGAACCGGGCCTCCCCGCTGATGCCGCACATGGTCAGGACCCGCCCGACCTGGTCGACACCGGAGCCATGCCTCACCGTCCCGTCGCGTCGGTCACCGGCTCACGCGCGTGACCCGGTCCCGTCCGCAGGACGGGCGCGTGGGCTACCCGGGTGTCGGCTGGCCAAACGCGGCCCGGGTCGGGACCGGCCGGTCGGTGCGTCGCCGGACCGGCCTGTCGCAGTATCGTCGCAAAAAGCGTCTCATTATTGTGTTTCCGGGGCGTCCAGGTGCCGGTACACCGTCGCCCGGGAGACTCCCAGCATGGCGGCGATCTCGTCCACCGTGTGGCGGCCGGCGGCGTGCAGTTGGCGGGCCGTACGCACCTGCTCCGGCCCCATCGCCCGGGGCCGCCCGGGCCGCCGCCGTCCCGGCCCGCGCGCGGCGTCCGTCGCCGGTTCCGCCCCGTCCGGCGATCCGCCGCCGACGTCGGCGTTGTCGCCGCCGCCGCCGCCGTCGTTGCCGCCGCCGCCGTCGTCGTTGGTGTCGCCGCCGTCGCTCAGGAGCCGGTGTACGCCGTCGAGGATGTCGGCGCGCAGCACCTCGTCGGGCACGTCGACGAAGAAGACGATCGGGTCGCTGCACATGGCGATCGCCTGCACCGCGCGGACCCGTTTCCGGCGGCCGGTCTGCGGGCCGGCCACGATCTCGTTGGCGCGCACCGCGATCTGCAGCAGCCGCTGGTAGGTCGCGCCCCGGCTCACCACCGCGATGTCGTGGATGAGCATGCCGAGCGAGCGGCGGTGGACCAGCAGGGTGTCGACCCAGCCGGCGAGCAGTGCGTCCCGCGACCGTGGCCAGGGCAGCGCGGCGGTCGTGTCCAGCAGGGTCTCCAGGTCCATGAGCAGCGGTTCGGTCAGCGCGGTGAGCAGGTCGTCCTTGGCCGGGAAGTGGTACAGGATCGCCGCCTTGGTCAGCCGCAGCCGCTCGGCGATCTGGCGCAGCGAGGTGCGCTGGTAGCCGTACTGCGCGAACAGGTCGAGGGCGACCCGCAGGATCCGACTGCGGGTGTCGTCGGGCGCTTCGACCGTCATGCCGCCAGGGTAGCGGCCCTCCTGACCGACGGGTTGAAACTCCTGACCGCCGGTCAGTACGCTTGTGGTGACGAACCGGCTGCCACAGGAGGTGCCATGCCCGTCATCCAGATCGACGGCCTGGTCAAGAGTTTCGGCGCGGCCCGCGCCCTCGACGGGCTCGACCTGCGGGTCGAGCAGGGGGAGGTGCACGGCTTCCTGGGCCCCAACGGCTCCGGCAAGTCCACCACCATTCGGGTCCTGCTCGGGCTGCTGCGACGCGACGCGGGCGACGTCCGGCTGCTCGACGCCGACCCGTGGCGCGACGCGGTGGCGCTGCACCGGCGGCTCGCGTACGTGCCCGGTGACGTGAACCTGTGGCCCAACCTCTCCGGCGGTGAAGCGATCGACCTGTTCGGGGCGCTGCGCGGCGGGCTCGACCGGCGCCGCCGCGACGAACTGCTCGAACGGTTCGACCTCGACCCGACCAAGAAGTGCCGGGCGTACTCCAAGGGCAACCGGCAGAAGGTCGCGATCGTCGCCGCGTTCGCCTCCGACGTGGAGCTGTACGTGCTCGACGAGCCGACCTCCGGCCTCGACCCGCTGATGGAGGCGGTGTTCCAGGAGGAGGTCCGGCGGCTCACCGGCGACGGCGCCACCGTGCTGCTCTCCAGCCACGTGCTCGCCGAGGTCGAGGCCCTCTGCGACCGGGTCAGCATCATCCGCGCCGGCCGCACCGTCGAGTCCGGCACCCTCTCCGAGCTGCGGCACCTCGCCCGTACCACCGTCACCGTCGAGACGGCCCGGCCGCTCACCGGCGTCGCGGAGCTGCCCGGCGTCCACGAGGTCCGCCCCGTCGACGGGCGGGTCAAGCTCGAGGTCGAGCCGGAACACCTCGACGGGCTGCTCGCCCACCTGGTCCGCTTCGAGGTCCGGGCCCTGACCAGCGCCCCACCCACACTGGAGGAGCTGTTCCTGCGGCACTACGACGGCGCCGCCGACGGCCGGCTGGCCGCGACCGGCGCGGAGCCGGGCCGGTGAGCGCGTTCACCGGCACCGGCCGGCTGGCCCGGCTCGCCCTGCGCCGGGACCGGGTCAAGCTCGGGATCTGGGTGCTCGGCACGCCGCTGCTCGGCGTCGCCCTCGCCGGCAGCGTGTCCGGCGTCTACCCCGACGAACCGTCCCGCATCCGCTACGCCGAGACCGCCGCCACCAGCGTCGTCGCCCGCGCCTTCAACGGGCCGATCGTCAGCGCCGACCTGGGTGCGGTCGTGGTCGCCGAGACGTACCTCACCCTGGCCCTGCTCGCCGCGCTGCTGAGCACGTTCGCGGTCGTCCGGCACACCCGGCAGAACGAGGAGACCGGTCGCGCCGAACTGCTCGGAGCGGCCGTCGTGGGCCGGCACGCGCTGCTCACCGCCGCGCTGATCGTGGTCGTCGGCGCGAACCTGGCCGCCGGCGTACTCCTCGGGCTGGCCTTCGCCGCGACCGGCCTGCCGCTGGCCGGTTCGCTGGCCGCCGCCGGGGCGGTAGCCGGGGTCGGCGTCGCGTTCACCGGCGTCGCCGCCGTCACCGCCCAGCTCTCGGTGACCTCGCGCGGCGCGAACGCGCTCGCGGCGGCCGTCGTCGGCGTGGCGTTCCTGCTCCGCGCCGCCGGTGACGTCCTCGGCGAGCGCGACGGGCTGCGGGTGCAGAGCGCCTGGCCGTCCTGGCTGTCCCCGCTCGGCTGGGGCAACCAGGTGCGCGCCTTCGGCGGGGAACGCTGGTGGGTGCTGGCGCTGCCGGTGGCGCT
>JAEYGD010000230.1 GCA_023402505.1 Actinomycetes bacterium | reverse complement strand
GCCGGGTGGCGCCGCTCCAGCGGGCGACGCCCGCGGCGCAGCCGGCCACCGCGAGGAGGCCGAGCAGCCAGCGCAGGTGCCCGGACGCGCCGGTGTCGGCGTACGCGGTGCCGGCGTCCCGGCCGGTCACCCGGGCCGGTACGACGCTGCCCGGCGTCGCCCGCTCCCCGGGCACCCCGCTGACCGCCACGCCGTGCGCGACCCACCCGTCCTGCCCGGCGACGAAGTTGCCCCGGCAGCGCTGCGTCAGCCCGCTCCCGGTGCAGTCGTCGATCACCACCCGCCCGGGCGTCGCGTGCCCCACCGCGAGCCACAGCGGCGCGGCGCTGACCCAGGCGAAGAACGCCGTGACCAGGCTGAGGGCGACCAGCGCGGCCAGGCCCGGCAGCGGGTCGGGTGGATGGGCCGGCCGGCGGGCCCGCCGCCGCCACCGCCCGAACCGGGCCGACCAGGCGCGCTCCGGCTTCGGCTCTACCCGCACCGGCGTGCCGTCCCAGTGCACCTCCTCGATCGGCGCCCACGCCTCGTCGCCGTCCGGGGGGCCACCGTGGCGGGAGCGCCCACGGCGCAGCCGACGCGGCTGGCGGACCGGGACCCGGCGCGGCAGCGCGTCGACCGGCGCACCGGTGGTCGCCTCCACCTCGACGTCGGGTTCGGCCGCCTCGGGCGGTCCGGCCGGCACCGGCCGGGGGTGCGGCGCCACGGCGCCGGTACGTGGCCCCCCGGGGTCGTGGTGACCCCCGGCCGGCGGACCGGACGGACGCTCGTCGGCTCGTCTGCCACTCACGGTGTTCATTGCACACCGGTGCGTACACCTCGCCGGGCACGTCGGGCCGCGTGTCGACGACAAATCGGACCAGCAGCCGAGCCGGTGGCCACCGGACGGCCGACCCGCCCGCCCTATTGGTTCGCAGCGGTCCCGCGCGGGTCACTAGGCTTGCTGGTCATGAGTCACGTTCTCGCCGCGGTCGCCTGGCCCTACGCCAACGGCCCGCGCCACATCGGCCACGTCTCCGGTTTCGGCGTTCCCTCCGACGTCTTCGCCCGGTACATGCGGATGGCCGGCCACGACGTGCTCATGGTCTCCGGCACCGACGAACACGGCACCCCGATCCAGGTCCAGGCCGACGCGGAGGGGGTCACCCCCCGCGAGCTGGCCGACCGCTACAACCGGGTGATCGTGGAGGACCTGCACGGCCTCGGCCTGTCCTACGACCTGTTCACCCGTACGACCACCCGCAACCACTACGCCGTGGTGCAGGAGCTGTTCGAGGGGATGTACCGGAACGGGTACATCGTGCCGAAGACCACCATGGGCGCCATCTCGCCGTCGACCGGCCGGACGCTGCCCGACCGCTACATCGAGGGCACCTGCCCGATCTGCGGCTACGAGAGCGCGCGCGGCGACCAGTGTGACAACTGCGGCAACCAGCTCGACCCGATCGACCTGATCAACCCGAAGTCGAAGATCAACGGTGAGACGCCGAGGTTCGTCGAGACCGAGCACTTCTTCCTGGACCTGCCGGCCCTCGCCGACGCGCTGCGGCAGTGGCTGGACACCCGGGAGGGCTGGCGGCCGAACGTCCTGCGCTTCTCGAAGAACCTGCTGGCCGACCTGCAGCCCCGGGCCATCACCCGGGACCTGGAGTGGGGGGTGCCGATCCCGCTCGACGGCTGGCGGGACCGCGGCGACAAGCGCATCTACGTGTGGTTCGACGCGGTGATCGGCTACCTGTCCGCCGCCATCGAGTGGGCGCGCCGCTCGGGTGACCCGGAGGCGTGGCGGCGGTGGTGGTCGGCGGACGGGCAGGGCAAGGACGCCCTCGGCTACTACTTCATGGGCAAGGACAACATCGTCTTCCACTCGGTGATCTGGCCCGCCCTGCTCACCGGTTACTCCGGCGAGGGCTCCCGGGACGGGCAGCCGGGCGAGCTGGGCCGGCTGAACCTGCCCACCGAGGTGGTGTCCAGCGAGTTCCTCACCATGGAGGGGCGCAAGTTCTCCTCGTCCCGCCGGGTGGTGATCTACGTTCGCGACTTCCTCGAGCGGTACGACGCGGACGCGCTGCGCTACTTCATCGCCGTCGCCGGCCCGGAGAGCAACGACACCGACTTCACCTGGGCGGAGTTCCTCCGGCGCAACAACGACGAACTGGTCGCCGGCTGGGGCAACCTGGTCAACCGCTCGATCTCGATGGCGGCGAAGAACTTCGGCGCGATCCCCCCGGTCGACCCGGCCGGGCTCACCGAGGCCGACGAGGCGCTGCTCGCGGTGGCCCGCGCCGGCTTCGCCACGGTCGGCGAGCTGATCGGCAAGCACCGGCAGAAGCAGGCCATCGGCGAGGCGATGAAGGTGGTCGCCGAGGCCAACCGCTACCTGTCCGAGCAGGCGCCGTGGAAGCTCAAGGCCGAGGCGGACAAGCCGCGGATGGGCACCATCCTGCACGTGGCGCTCCAGGTGGTCAGCGACGCCAACACGCTGCTCACCCCGTTCCTGCCGCACTCCGCGCAGCAGATCCACGAACTGCTCGGCGGCACCGGCGTGCACGCCCCGATGCCGGTCCTCCAAGAGGTCGACGACCTCGACGGCGGCCCCGGCTACCCGGTGCTCACCGGGGACTACACC
>JAEYGD010000227.1 GCA_023402505.1 Actinomycetes bacterium | reverse complement strand
CTGGGTGTCCGCCCGTTCGCTGTTCGGGACCGTCAGCCGCCGGGGCGGCCCGGCGGGCGACCCGGGTTGTTGGGCGGCTGGCCGGCGCCGGGCGTCACCGGCGTGTTGGCCGGGCCGGAGCTGACCTGGATCATCACCACGCCGCCCTTGATGGTGCGGCCCTCGGGGCTGGTGCCCGCGGCGGTGTTGGCCGGGCAGTCGGACGGCACCTTGTTGCTGGAGACGACCGCCTCGAAGCCGGCGCCCTGGATGCGGGACTTCGCCTGCTCCACGCTGACGCACTTGACGTCCGGGATCCTCCGCTGGTCACCGTCACGGATCTTGTTGCCGGGCGGGGTGAAGTTGATCCGCTCCTTGCCCTTCATGGCGTCGCGCAGCGTCTCGAACACCGGCGGGTTGATGCCGGTCTTCTCGTTGTGGCCCATCTTCTGGTTGGTCTGCGGCCAGTCCGGGTCGGCCATGATGCCGGCCACCGCGTACTGCTTGGTCATCGCGACCAGCGAGGAGCTCTTCTCCGAGTCGGTGGTGCCGGACTTCCCGGCCACCGGCGCGTCGACGATGCCCCGCACGTTGCCGGCGGTGGCACCGGTGCACTTCGAGGTCGACGAGCGGTCACCGACCGGGCAGCGGGCGGCGTCCACGGCGGCCCGGGCGACCTCGGTGCTGATCCGCTGCTCGCAGCGCGGGTTGGCGATGTCGAGCTTCTTGCCCTCGGGGTCGCGGATCTCCTGCACCGGGATCGGCTCGCAGTACTTGCCGTCCGCGGCGAGGGTGGCGTACGCGTTGGCCAGCTCCAGCGGCATGGTCTGGGAGACGCCGAGGGTGAAGGCACCCCACTGGTTGGCGCCCTTCTCCAGGTCCAGGTCCTCCTGGGCGCGGAAGTTGATGCCCAGCTTCTTGGCGGCCTTGACCACGTTCTCCGCGCCCACCTGCTGCTGGAGGGGGACGAAGTAGGTGTTCACCGAGCGGCCGAACGCGCTCCACATGTTGTGGACGCCGACCATGCTGTCGCTGGCGTTCGTCGGGCAGTAGAAGTGCGTGCCCGGACAGGCCGCGGGCCCATTCCGCTGGATGATGTACTCCGACCGGAACTGCTTCTGGGCGTTGATCGTGTAGCTGAGGGGGATGCCCTTCTCCAGCGCGGCCACGATCGTGAACATCTTGAACGTCGAGCCGGCCTGGTACCCGGTGATGCCGTCACCGCCGCTGAGCAGCGGGTTGACGGTGTTCGGGTAGTTGCCCCGCAGGCCCGCCTTCCGCTTCTTCGGGTCGCTGTGCGGCTTGTTGACCGGGTTCTTCGGGTCGTCGAGCTTGTAGTTGCGGTTGACCGAGAGCGCCCGGACCCGGCCGGTGCCGGGCTCCACCGCGGCGACCATCCGGGCGGCCTTGCTGTTGACGCCGAGGTGCTTGCGGACGGCCTTGTCGGCGGCGTTCTGGGCCTGCGGCTCCATGGTGGTGATGATCGTGAAGCCGCCGCTCTTGAGCCGCCGCTCGCGGTCGTACGAGGTCGAGCCGAACGCCTCCTGCCCCATCCACCAGCGGTAGAAGTAGTCGCAGAAGAAGCCCCACTCCTTCTTGTTGGTGTCGACGCAGCCGTTCGGGGCGCGCTTGCCGACGACCTCGAGCTTGGTGGCCTTGGCCTGCGCGCCCTCCTCCTTGGTGATGGCGCCGATCTCGACCATGTTGTCGATGACGTAGTCGCGGCGGGCCACCGCCTGCGGGTAACCGCTGCGGGTGGTGGGGTTGTACGCGCTCGGGGCCTTGACCAGGCCGGCGAGCATCGCCGCCTCGGGGATCGTGAGCTTGCTCGGCGGCTTGGCGAAGTAGACCTGGCTGGCGGCGTAGATGCCGTACGCGCCGTTGCCGAACGCGGCGATGTTGAGGTAGCGCTGGAGGATCTCGTCCTTGGAGAGTTCCTTGTCGATCTGCATCGCGTAGCGCATCTCGCGCAGCTTGCGGGCGCTGGTGTCCTCGGTCGCCGCGACGACGTCGGCCGGGTGGGTCGCCGAGTAGGCGATCGCGAGCCGGACGTACTGCATGGTCAGCGTCGAGGCGCCCTGCCGGTCGGCGGTGCCGGAGCTGTTGTTGACGAAGGCGCGGGCGACGCCGTTGAGGTCGACCCCGTTGTGCTTGTAGAAGTCGTGGTCCTCGGCGGCGATGATCGCCTTCTGCATGGCCGGTGCGATGTCCTTCAGCTTGACGTCGCGCCGGTTCTCGTCGTACATGGTCGCCAGCGGTGTCTTGCCGTCGGAGGCGTACAGATAGCTGATCTGCGGCGCCCGCTTCACCGTCAGCTCGGAGGGCAGTGCGCCGAACGTCTCGGCGCCGGCCTTCGCGGCCAGGCCGGACATCGCCACTGCGGGGAAGGCCGCCGCGGCCACCACCACGCCGGCCAAGAGGCCACAGATGAGTAGCGATGCGGCGTTGGTCAGCACATTGTGGTCACGTTTCCGCATCCAGGTCACCTCGACAGGGTACGCGAACAGGTAACGAGGGGCGCGGGGCGTCTTTTCCCCATTTCCTGCGCGCGCCGTCCTCGTTGTGCTAAACGCACGACCCCCGGTGCGAGGTTGCGTGATCCGGCGCCGAGTCTCCCTCGCCGTGGGGAGGGCGCGCAGCGTTTTCGCCGAGCCGGTCGGGGTAAGCGGCGGGCACCAGTCCGGGAAGCCGGGAGTGTCCGGAATGATGGATTTGGCCGACAACGTTGCGTAATCGGGTGACTACAGAGCATGATGGGGACGGCGACAACGCCACATGTCGTCCGCGCCGCCTTGGGGAAGGCCGGCCGGGCGACCGGGGGGAAACAGCCGGCTGGTCCGCGACGGGGTCGGTAGTACTGCAAGGGGGGACGTGTACAGATGGGCATGATCACTGACTGGCCGTCGCTGGCGGCGTGTCAGAACGGGGACCCGGACGCGTTGTTCGTACAGGGCGCCGAACAGAACGTGGCGAAGCGGATCTGCCGGAGCTGCCCAGTCCGGTACGAGTGCCTGGCCGACGCGCTGGACAACCGGATCGAGTTCGGTGTCTGGGGCGGCATGACCGAACGCGAGCGGCGGGCGCTGCTGCGCCGCCACCCGCAGGTCACGAGCTGGCGCAAGATGTTCGAGGCGGCGATGCGCAAGAACGCCAAGGAGAAGGCCGCCAAGGACAAGGTCCTGGCCGCCACGGCCGGTTGAGCCGCCGCGACCGTTCGAGCCGCCGCCACCGTTCGAGCCGCCGTGGCCGGTTGAGCCGCCGCGACCGTTCGAGCCGCCACGGCCGCCCGGCCGGCCGGGTCACTCGCCGCTGATCGCCGCACCGATCGTCCGCAGCCCGTCGACGTCGTGCACGTCGGCGGGCTGCGCCGTCACCGACACCGTGGGCACGGACGGGAACGCCTCGGTGAAGCGGGTGGCCACCCGCTGCTCGCGTACCGCCTGCTGGGCCAGCGCGGCGTGGGCCCGCAGCACCTCGACGGTGCCCTCGTGACCACCCAGCCCGGTCAGCCGCTCGACGGCGGCCAGGCTCTCGGCCGGGCCGAGGTCCGGCACGGCCGGGCGGTGCACCCGGTTGAGCACCAGGCCGGCCAGTGGCATCTTCTCCTCCCGCAGCCGGCCCGCGAAGTACGCGGCCTCCCGGACCGCGTCCGGTTCCGGCGCCGCGACCAGCAGGAACGCCGTCTCCCGGGCCTGGAGGATGCGGTACGTCTGCTCGGCGCGCTGCCGGAAACCGCCGAACATCGAGTCCAGGGCGGCGACGAAACCGGAGAGGTCGGTCAGCAACTGGGCGCCGAGCACCTTCTGCACGACCTTCGAGAACAGCCCGAAGCCCGCCGTGACGAACGTGAACATGCTCCGGCCGCCGGTGCGGGCCGGCGCGAGCAGCAGCCGCAGCATCCGGCCGTCCAGGAAGCGGGACAGCCGGGCGGGCGCGTCGAGGAAGTCCAGCGCCGAGCGGGACGGCGGCGTGTCCACCACGATCAGGTCCCACTCGCCCCGGGCGTGCAGCTGACCCAGCTTCTCCATCGCCATGTACTCCTGCGTGCCGGCGAAGGTGGAGCTCATGGCCGCGTAGAACGGGTTGGCGAAGATCTCCGCCGCCTTCGCCGGATCGGTGTGCTGGAGCACCACGTCGTCGAAGGTGCGCTTCATGTCCAGCATCATGGCGTGCAGCTCGCCACCGCTGGCCTCCACGTCGATGCCCTTGACCTGGCGCGGGGTGTTGTCCAGCTCGGTCAGCCCCAGCGACTGGGCCAGCCGGCGCGCCGGATCGATCGTGAGCACCACCGTGCGCCGGCCGTGCTCCTCGGCGGCCCGCAGCGCGAGCGCGGCGGCGGTGGTCGTCTTGCCCACCCCGCCCGCCCCGCAGCAGACCACGATCCGTACGCCCGGATCGGCGAGGATCCGGTCGACGTCCAGCGGCGGCGCCACGTTGTCGGAAGGCACCAATCGAGCGTATCGGGCCGGGTCCGCCCGCGCGTCCGGGCCGACGAGGGTGTGAGTCAATCCGCCCCGAGGAGCGCCGCCGCCAGGCGGTCCAGCCCGGCTCGGTCCACCCCGTCGGGCAGCAGCGGCAGCTCGACCAGCGGCAACCCCAGCTCCACCAGGTCGGTCCGCAACGAGTCCTCCAGTTCGCGGCGGACCATCTGGTCACCCGCCTCCGCGGCCAGCCCGGCCACGATCCGCTCGTCGGCGGGCAGGCCGGCGGCGAGGAGCCCGCGGGTCAGCTCCGCCGGGGTGACCGCGCGCCCGACCGGCAGCGGTGGCCGGGTGCCGTTGACGATGACCCGCCCGACCGGGAAGCCGAGCGAGGTCAGCTCGGCGATGGCGTCCACCGTCTCCTGGACCGGCATCTCCTCCAGCAGCGTCACCACGTGCACGGCGGTGATCGGGGAGCGCAGCAGCGCCGCCACGCCCTCGCTCTGCGTCTTGATCGGGCCCATCCGCGCCAGCCGTGCCGTCTCGGCGGTGACGTTCAGGAACCGGCCGATCCGCCCGGTCGGCGGAGCGTCCAGCACCACCGCGTCGTACGCCCGTCGCTGGCCGACGGTGCGGGTGGTGGCCTCCTTGACCTTGCCGGTGAGCAGCACGTCGCGCAGCCCCGGCGCGATCGTGGTGGCGAAGTCGATGGCGCCCAGCTTGCGCAGCGCCCGGCCGGCCCCGCCCAGCTTGTAGAACATGTCCAGGTACTCGAGCAGGGCCTCCTCCGCGTCGACCGCGAGGGCCCGCACCTCGCCGCCGCCGGGAGCGTCGGTCAGGTGCCGCTCCGCGTACGGGAAGGGGTCGGTGCCGAAGAGCTGGGCGATGCCCTGCCGCCCCTCGACCTCGACCAGCAGCGTGCGCCGGCCGCCGGTGGCCAGCGCGAGGGCCAGTGCCGCGGCCACGCTCGTCTTGCCCGTGCCGCCCTTGCCGGTCACCACGTGGAGGCGGGCCGGCCACTCCGTGCCGGCCGGCTCGGCCGGTCGCTGCGCTGCTCCCACCCGTCGAGCCTATCCAGGCATCGGGGTCAGGCCACCTCGCAGACCCACCAACCCGTCTTCTTGACCACGGTGAAGCGCAGCGGCAGGTCGGCGATCTTCTCGTCGGCGGTGGTCATGGTGACCTTGGTGGTGACCGTGGCCCGGTCGCCGGTCTGGTTGTCGACCTTCGGGGCACTCCACCGGAAGCGCGGGTTCTGGTAGCCGGAGGCGTACTTGTCCACCTCGGCGACCTTGGCGGCGATCTTCCCGTCGTCGCGGGCGGCGGAGCAGACCAGGGCGGACGCCTTGCCGGCGTCGCGGTCCTTGTACACGGCGGTGAGGAACTCCTCGACCGCGACCGTCGGCTCGTCGGCGCCGGCGCCGCTCTCCGCGTTGCGCAGGGTGAGGAAGGCGACGACGCCGCCGCCGGCGCACAGGACCAGGATCACCGCGAGCGCGATCGACGCGACCAGCACGCCGCGCTTGCGGCGCGGCGTCGGGGTGACCTCGTGCGGGGGATAGGTCTCCGGCGGCGGTGGGATGGCCGACGGGCCCTGGCGCGGTACGGACGGGGCGGCCGCCTCGACCGGGACGCCCGGCTGGCCGGCCGGATCGCCGCTGGGTGGTTGGGTCATCGTTCCCCCGGGGGTGGGACCGCGTCGACTCGGGCGAGGCGACGGATATCGGCGTGGTGGCGGTGGACCCGCCGGTTCCGACCGGAAGGGTAGCGGTCGGGCCGGCGCTCCGGTGCGGGGTGACTCCCGCACCCGGTCCACCGGGGTGCGGGAGTCGCCGGCGACGGCCGCGATCACCTTGCCTACCTGCGGGGTGTCGCATATGTGACTTGTCGTGCATCGATGCCGCGCGTCCTGTTGGCGGGACTCCGGGCAGCGTCCTACGTTCTCAGTGGTGCGGGACCGGGCTGGGGGGCCGGGCCGACAGACGAGGACTCGACCAGGTACGACCGCCGGAGGCAGGGCATGCGCGACGTGGAGAACATCCCCCGTATCCAGTACCCGCCGGCGGTCCGGCGGCTCGGCGTGCCGGGCGGTGGCGAGGCGGCCGGGCTGCCCATGAACGAGCGGTCCTACCGCCGGATCGCCGAGCCGGTCGACGCGCCGCCCGCCGGCCGGCCCGCCGACGTGCCGGCCCGGTCGGGTGACGTCCTCGTCGGTCCGGGCGACCGGTCCCGGGACGAGGAGGGGCCCGGCTATGTGGTGCACCTGCCGATCCGCGTGGCCGACCTGGGTGCCGCCACCGCGTTGGCCGGCACGATCGCCACGTCGCTGAGCTTCCTCGGTGAGGTGGACGCCGGGGAGACCACCGTGTCCACGGCGGACGACCAGAACAACCGGCACCGCGTCTTCTGCGACCTGCTGCTGCCGGACAAGTCCCGCTGTCCCCAGCCGTACGAGCACACCGGCCCGTGCGGCGAGCTGGCGACGGCTCCGGAGCAACGTCCCGCACCGGGCTCCGCCACCGGACCGTAGGCTGTGTCTGGAAAGAGCCGACTCAGCCGAAAGAGAGCCTTCCAGCGATGCAGAAGTGGGAGTACGCCACGGTCCCGCTGCTGGTCCACGCGACCAAGCAGATCCTCGACAACTGGGGCGAGGACGGCTGGGAGCTGGTCTCCGTGGTTCCCGGTCCGAACCCGGAGCAGCTCGTCGCCTACCTGAAGCGGCCGAAGGCATGACCGGGCCGCACGCGAAGCTCGCCGAGCTGGGCCACGAGCTGCCCGAGGTGGTGCCGCCGGTCGCCAGCTACGTGCCGGCGGTCCAGTCCGGCCAGCTCGTGTACGTGTCGGGCCAGCTGCCGATGGCCGAGGGCAAGCTGCTCGCCACCGGCAAGGTCGGTGCCGGTGTCTCCGCCGACCAGGCCAAGGACCTGGCCCGGCGGTGCGCGCTCAACGCCCTCGCCGCGGTCGACTCGCTGGTCGGCCTGGAGAACGTCGTCAAGGTCGTCAAGCTGACCGGCTTCGTCGCCAGCGCCCCCGGGTTCACCGGCCAGCCCGGCGTGATCAACGGCGCGTCGGACCTGTTCGCGGCCGTCTTCGGCGAGGCGGGCCAGCACGCCCGCAGCGCGGTGGGTGTCGCGGAGCTGCCGCTGGACGCCCCGGTCGAGGTCGAGGTCATCGTCGAGGTCTCGTCCTAGTCCCCGACCGTCTCCCCGCGATCTTGCGCTTTCTGCCTGGACAAAGGCCCTGAACGGGTACGAAGCGAGGGCCGATAGTGCAAGATCGCGGGGGGTGGCGGCGGTGGTCGTACGATCGCAGCCATGGGCGGGCACTTAACGGCACCGGCGGCGGCTCTCGCGGACTCGCTGCCCCGCTGGGTCACCCTCCTGCGCGCGCCCAACCCGGGCCCGATGACGCTCGACGGGACCAACACCTGGGTGCTGCGCGCCCCCGGCGAGCCGGCCGTGGTGGTCGACCCCGGGCCGGCCGACGACGGGCACCTCGCCGCCATCGCCGCGCAGGGCCCGATCGGCCTGGTGCTGATCACCCACGGCCACCCGGACCACACCGAGGGCTCGGCTCCGCTGCACGACCTGCTCGGCGGGGTGCCGGTCCGCGCCGCCGACGCCGCGCACACGATCGCCGCCGACCCGGTCGGGTCCGGCACGCCGCCCGCCGTCCCCGGCATCGACCTGCGGCTCGTCCCGACGCCCGGGCACACCGGTGACTCCGTCTGCTTCGTCGCCGAGCACGGCGGCGAGCGGGTGGTGTTCACCGGCGACACGATCCTGGGCCGCGGGACGACCGTCGTCGCCCACCCCGACGGGCACCTCGGGGACTACCTGGACAGCCTGGAGCTGCTCGCCACGTACGCCGGGATCCCGGCACTGCCCGGCCACGGCCCGGCGGTGGCCGACTGCGGCGCGGCGGCGGAGTTCTACCTGGCCCACCGGCGGGCACGGCTGGACCAGGTCCGGGCCGCGCTGGACGCCGGAGCGACGACCGCCGCCGAGGTCGTCGCGACCGTGTACGCCGACGTCGACCGCTCGCTGTGGTGGGCCGCGGAGTGGTCGGTCCGCGCGCAGCTGGAGTACCTGGGCCGGGAATCCGGCGGCGACGCCGCGGGGTTGGAGCAGACGTGACCTGCCCCGTGTGCGGAACCGTCGCCGTGCCCGGCGCGCGGTTCTGCCACAACTGCGGTGCCGCGCTGCCGGCCGCGGCGACCCTCCCCGCCGCCGAACGCCGCGTGGTCACCGTGCTCTTCGGCGACCTGTCGGACTTCACCTCCTGGTCCGAGGACCTCGACCCGGAGCGGGTCGGCGCGGTCACCGACCGGGTGCTCGCCGCGCTCGCGGGCGCGGTCAAGACGTTCGGCGGGCACGTCGACAAGCTGACCGGTGACGGGATCATGGCGGTCTTCGGCGCGCCGGTCGCGCACGAGGACGACGCCGAGCGGGCCGTCCGGGCGGCGCTGTCCATGCAGCGGGCGGTCCGCCGGGTCCTCGACGACGAGCGCGGCGGCGGCGCGCCGCTGGGGCTGCGGGTCGGCCTGAACACCGGGGACGTCATCGCCGGCATCCAGGCCGCCATCGAGTACACGGTCATCGGCGACACGGTGAACACCGCCGCCCGGCTGGCCGACGCTGCAGCCGTCGGCGCGGTCTACGCCGGGGGCCGCACCGCCGCCGCCACCCGGCACGTCGCGTCCTGGCGGGCGCTGCGCCCGCTGCGGCTCAAGGGCAAGCGCGAGCCGGTCGAGGCGTACGAGCTGCTGGGCCTGCTGGACGCCCCGGGCACCCGGTCCGGCCTGGGCGACGAGGCGCCCTTCGTCGGCCGGGAGACCGAGATCGGGCGGGTCGCCGGCCGGCTCGCCGAGGTGATCGACCGCAGCGAGCCCCGGGTGCTGCTGATGACCGCCGAGGCGGGCATCGGCAAGTCCCGCTTCGCCGCCGAGGTGGAGCGCCTCGCCGCCGGCTACGACGTGGGTGCCGGGCGGTTCGCGGCGCACACCGGGGCACGGGTGCTGTCGGTCCGCTGCGCCGCGTTCGGCGAACGGCGCCGCCTGGCGCCCCTGGCCGACCTGGTACGCATCGCGGCCGGCCTTCCCCGCGACACCTCCACCGGGGTCACCCGTCAGGTGGTCGAGGAACGG
>JAEYGD010000213.1 GCA_023402505.1 Actinomycetes bacterium | reverse complement strand
CGGTCGGGCCGCTCGCGGTGCTGATCGTCGCGGTGAGCACCGGCGTGTTCAGCGCGGTGGTGGCCACCAGCGTGGACGCCGCCCGCGACCGGGCCGCGGGTCAGGCCGTCCCGGCCGACGCGTGGCTGACCGGGTACGCGTTCACGCCGGACGCCGGTGACCGGCTGGCCGGCGTCGACGGGGTGGACGCGGCGGCCCGGGTGTGGACCGAGGCCAACCGGCGGCTGCTCGCCGGCACCGGCGCCGAGGCCGAGACGCTGGGTGAGGCGCGGGTGCTGGTGGTCGACGGGCCGGCGTTCGCCGAGGTGGTGCGGCGCAGCGGCGCCGACGTGGAGGTTCCGGGCGTGCTGCGTACCGCCGTCCGGGGCGACGGGCCGGTGCCGGCGGTGGTCTCGCCGGCCGTCGCCGCCGACGTGGCCGCCGGAGCCGCCGCCGACGTGCAGGGCCGCCTGTACGCGTTCACGGTGGCGCAGGTCGCCGAGTCCTTCCCGGGCCTGGGCCCCGACGTCGAACGGTTCGTCGTGCTGCCGTGGCAGGCGCTGCCCGAGTACGCGCAGACCCCGGTGATCCCCAACCGGTTCCTGCTGGCCGGCGACGACGTCGCCGAGGCGGAGCTGCTGCGGGTGGCCGACGAGACGCAGCGGGAGCGGCAGTCGGCGGTGCTCGGCCGGCCGGTCGCCGAGCCGGAGACCCCGGCGGCGCTGGCCACCTGGTCGGCGTACCGGGAGGGTTTGGAACGTTCCGGCGCGAACGGCGTGCTGGCGCTGGCGTTCGTCCTGGGCGGGGCCGGCGGCACCGCCCTGGCGATCCTGGCCGTCGGGTTCGCGGTGGTCGCCGACGTGCGCGGTCGCGGCCGGGTGTTGTCGCGGCTGCGCACGATGGGCCTGTCCGTCGGGCAGGGCCGCCGGCTGCTGGTGTACGAGCTGGTGCCGCTGGTGGGGGTGGCGGCGCTGGCCGGCGGTGCGGTCGGGGTGGCGGTGCCGTGGCTGCTCGGGCAGACCCTGGGCCTGGACGCGTTCACCCCCGGGGTGCCGGCGCGGGCCCACCTGGATCCGCTGGTCGTGGCGGGCGTACTGGCCCTGGTGGTGGTCGGCCTGCTGGCCGGCCTGGCCGTGGAGAATCTGGCGAACCGTCGGATGCGTCTCGGTGAGGTGCTCCGCGTGGGAGAGGAGAACTGATGACGGTCGTCGAGGACGCACCCGACCTCGCCACCCTGCAACGGCGGGCGGCGGAACGCGCGGCCGCCCGCGCCGGCGGCGCCGACCGGCTGCGCGGGCACATCGTCTGCGACGGGCTGGTGCGCATCTTCACCACCGAGGGCGTCGAGGTCGTCGCGTTGCAGGGGCTCGACCTGGTCGTCGACCGCGGTGAGCTGCTGGCCATCGTCGGCGCCTCCGGGTCCGGCAAGTCGACGGTGCTGAACATCCTGTCCGGCCTGGACGTGCCGACCGCCGGTATCGCCCGGGTCGCCGGCTACGACCTGCTCACCATGTCGGCCAAGAAGCGGCTGGCCTACCGCCGGCACACCGTCGGGTTCGTGTGGCAGCAGACCGGCCGCAACCTGCTGCCGTACCTGAGCGCGCGGGAGAACGTCGAGCTGCCGATGCGGCTGGCCGGGCGGCGTGGCCGGGGGTTGCGGCGGCGGGCCGTGGAGCTGCTGGAGATGGTGGGCGTGGGTTACTGCGCGGACCGCCGGCCGGGGCAGATGAGTGGCGGTGAGCAGCAGCGCTGCGCGATCGCGGTGGCCGTCGCCAACGACCCGGAGGTGCTGTTCGCCGACGAGCCGACCGGCGAGCTGGACGAGGCGACCGCGGCGGAGGTGTTCGCCGCGCTGCGCACCATCAACGCCGAGCTGGGGGTCACGATCGTGGTGGTCACCCACGACCACCAGGTCGCCTCCCAGGTCCGCCGGACCGTCGCGATCCGCGACGGGCGCACCGCCTCGGAGGTACGCCGCTCGGCGCGCGTCGGCGCCGACGGCGTCGAGGAGCTGGTCACCGAGGAGTACGCGGTCCTCGACCGGGCCGGCCGGATGCAGCTGCCGGCGGCGTTCGTCGACGCCCTGGCGCTGCGGGACCGGGTGAAGCTGACCCTGGAGCCCGACCACGTGCAGGTACGCCCCGGGGTGGAGTCGAAGGAGGACGCGTCGTGAGCGGGGAACTGGTGCGGGTGCAGGGAGTCGGCCGCGACTTCGGCAGCGGCGACCGGGTGGTGCACGCCGTCCGGGAGGTGTCCTTCACGGCCGGTCGCGGCGAGCTGGTGGCCATCCGGGGCCGCTCGGGTGCCGGGAAGACCACCCTGCTGAACCTCATCGGCGGCCTGGACCGGCCGACGACCGGGCGGATCCACGTCGCCGGGCACGAGGTGACCGCCGCCGCCGAGCGGGAGCTGCTGGCGCTGCGCCGCGACACGATCGGGTTCGTGTTCCAGTCGTTCGGGCTGATCCCGATCCTGTCGGCGGCCGAGAACGTGGGCGTGCCGATGCGGCTGGCGAAGGTGCCGGCCGCCGAGCGGGAGCAGCGGGTGGCGGTGCTGCTGGAGATGGTCGGGCTCGGCGGGCACGCCGCGCAGCGGCCGTACGAGATGTCCGGCGGGCAGCAGCAGCGGGTGGCGATCGCCCGGGCGCTGGCCAACGACCCGCCGCTGCTGATCGCCGACGAGCCGACCGGCCAGCTCGACTCGGAGACCGGCCGGTCGGTGATGGACCTGCTGCGCGCCCTGGTGCACGCCCGCGGGATGACCGCCCTGGTCGCCACCCACGACCCGGCGCTGATGGAGATGGCCGACCGGGTCCTGGTGCTGCGGGACGGCCGCCTGGTGGCGGCGGGTGAGCCGGTGCCGGCCTGAGGTCAGTACGGGTCCCCGCACACCCGCCAGCCGCCGTTCTCCTGCACGACGGTCAGGTCCCGCTGCTCGCTGGCGCCGCCGTCGCGGGTGAGCCGCACGCTGACCGTGCCTTTGGGGCGGCCCCGGTCGGTGGACACCGACACGTCGACGATCTCGTAGCCGGTGACCGTCGGCGGGGTGCGTACCCAGCTGGTGAAGCCGAGCGCGCTCCACCGGGTCCGCGCGTCGGCGCACAACCGGTCGTACGCGCCGTCGGTGTCGCCGGCGGCCACCGACCGCAGGAATTCGTCGGCGGTCTCCCGTACCGGGCCGCTGGCCCGGGTGACGAGCTGCAGGTTCCACGCGCCGAGGCCGGCGACGCCCACGAAGCACAGTCCGACGCCGACCGCGGTGAACACCAGGCCGGCGCGCACCGGTCGGCGCCGCCGTACCGGCCGGCTCCACGGCTGCTCAGCGCCCACCTGTCGACCGTAGGCAACGGGCCCGCCCGCGCGCAGGAAGTCCGCCGGTCGCGGTCGTCGTCGGTCATCGCAGCTCGGCGGATCTCGGCAGCCAGGGGTCGTGCTATGTCGCCGGCGCGGCCCCGTAGCCGCGCGTCCGGGTTCGCGGAGGGGGCGGCGTCAGCCGGGGCGGCGGCGGGCGCGGGCGGCCCAGATCACGTACGCGGGGTCCCGGTCGAGGTTGTGCCGGTCCCGGTCGTAGCGGCGGGTGGTGCGGGGGTCGGCGTGCCCCATCGCGTCCTGCACGTCCTCCAGCGGCACCCCTTCGGCGCGGGCGGTGGTGGCGAAGGAGTGCCGCAGCGAGTGCGGTGACAGCCGCGCCCACGCCGGGATGCCGGCCTCCCGGGCGAGGCGGCGCACCAGCCGGAACACCGAGTGCCGGTCGAGCCGGCCGCCGGTCGCGGTGACCAGCAGCGGGCCGGTCAGCTGCTGGACGGGCACCCCGGCGGTGGCCGCCCGGTGCGCGAGGTACGCGTCGACCAGGTACGCGGTGCCCGGGGTCAGGGCCCGCCGGCGGGCCCGACCGCCCTTGCCGACGAAGCGGATGCTGCGGTGCCCGCGCTCGGCGCCCAGGTCGGTGACGTCCAGCGAGACCAGTTCCCCGACCCGCAGCCCCAGGTCGGCCAGCAGCGCGATCGCGGCCCGGTTGCGGGCGGCGGTCGGTCCGGTGGCGGCCTCGGCGGCGGCGAGCAGCGCGTCGACCTCCTCCGGGTTGAGGCCGACGGTGGCCGAGTGGTCCCGGTCGATGCGGGGGCGGTCCGCGCCGGCCACCGGGTTGGCGTCGACGGCGCGCAGCTTGACCAGGAAGTCGTACCAGCTGGACAGGGCGGACAGCTTGCGGGCGACCGTGGCGGGGGTGAGTGGCCGGCCGCTGCGCGCCGCCAGGGTCGACTCCAACGTCCGGGCGTACTCGTTGACGTGCAGGAACGTCGCGTGCAACGGGTCCAGTTCGCGACCGGCACACCAGGTCAGCCAGCCGGCGACGTCGCGCCGGTACGCGTCGCGGGTGTGCTCGCTCAGCCGCCGGTTGCGCAGCCACGCCTCGGTGAAGTCGGCGGGTCCGGCGGGCAGGGCCGCCGCCGCACGGCGTACCGGCGCCTGGGAGGAGAGCATGTGCGAAAGGTTCTCAGGGCAGTGCGGTGAACGCCCGGAGGCGCGCCCTGGAACCGGAAAAACGGGCGCGGGACGGCCGGTCCAGCCGTCCCGCGCCCGTTCCGGTCAGGCGCTGATCTGCCTGCGGCCGTTGCCGTTGCCGCCGGCGGTGACGGTGACCCGGCGCGGCTTGGCCCGCTCGGCGATCGGGATGCGCAGCGTGAGGACACCGTTGTCGTACCCGGCCTCCAGCCGGTCGGTGTCGAGGGTGTCGCCGAGGAAGAGCTGCCGGGTGAAGGTCCCCATCGGCCGCTCGGCGGCGACCAGTTCGACGTTGTCACCGGCCGGGCGGCGCCGCTCGGCGCGGACGGTCAGCACGTTGCGTTCCACCGTGCAGTCGATGCTGTCCGGGTCGACACCCGGCAGGTCGAACGCCGCGTAGAAGTGGTCCCCGTCGCGGTAGGCGTCCAGGTGCATCATCGCCGGTCGGGACGCGGTGCCGAAGAACTGCTCGGCGAGCCGGTCGATCTCGCGGAACGGGTCGGTGCGCATCAGCATGGTCGTGCCTCCTCGGTTCCTCTGGCCGAAGGTTCGCGAGTTGAGTCCGAGTGACTCAACTTCCTCTTCTGTGATAGCGCGCAACCGGCGCGACGTCAACCCGAGGGGCGGTTCAGCCGGCCCGCCGATAGACCCCCCGCTCCCGAGCCAGGAACCCCTCGTCGACCAGGTACCGCCGCAACGACACGTGATCGGCCCGGCCGCCCGCGCACCACCCGCGCAGCACGTCGTCGACGTCCCGCTCCGGGTAGTGCACGCCCGGCTCGAACGACGTGGCCACCTGCGCCAGCAGCAGCCGCCGCCGGCTGCGCTGCGCCGGCAGCGACAGCACCGTCCCGTCGCGCAGGAACGGCCGCAGCACCCGGTCCGTCCCCTCCTCGGCGCCGGTCGCGGGGGCCGTACGAGCGGCCTCCCGCAACCGCTCGGCGTCGACCCGCAGATCGCTGTCGGCACCGGTGACCAGGCCGGCGTCCCGAAGCCGGCGCAGCGCCGTGAGCACCTGCCGGGAGGCCAGTCCGGTACGCCCGGCCACCGCGGCGGCGTCGGTGGCGCCCAGCACGACCGCCGCGAAGACCGTACGACGTGTCCCGTCGGCGAGTGCCCCCGCCAGAGCCTGCGCTGTCATGGCGGTCACCCTGCCAGCGGCGTACGCGAGCCGCCAGCGTTTTCCGGCCCCCGCAGCCGGCGTCCCTTCCGGTCCCTCGCCCGGCGGGGCGATGATGTCGGGGTGACCGGATCCGTGCGCGCCCCGGCAACGGCATCGGCGACCACCCCGTCCACACCGCCGGCCCCCGGCCCGCGCTCGCGGGGCCCGTGGCTGGTCGCCGCGACGACGACGGCGGTGCTGCTCGCGCTCGCACCCCGCTACGGCTACCACCGCGACGAGCTGTACTTCCTGCTCGCCGGCCGCCACCTCGACTGGGGGTACGTCGACCAGGGGCCGCTGGTGCCCGCGATCGCCCGGCTCGCCGACACCGTCGCCCCCGGCAGCCTGCTCGCGCTGCGTACCCCCTCGGCGCTGATCGCCGGCGTCGCCGTGCTGCTGGTCGCCGCGATCACCCGCGAGTTCGGCGCCGGCGCGGGCGCGCAGACCCTCGCCGCGTTCCTCGCCGCCGCCTCCGGGATCGTCCTGGCCGGCGGGCACCTGTTGAGCACCACCACCGTCGACCTGCTGGTGTGGCTGACCGCCGCCTGGTGCACGGTGCGGCTGCTGCGCACCGGCGACAGCCGCTGGGCGCTCGGCGTCGGGGCGGTGCTGGGCGTCGGCATGCTCAACAAACTGCTGCCCGCGCTGCTGGCCGCCGGGTTGCTGGCCGGCGTGGCGACCGCCGGGCCTCGCCGCCTGCTGCGCGACCGGTGGGTGTACGCCGCCGCCGCGTTGTTCCTGCTGCTGGCCGCTCCGGCGCTGGCCTGGCAGGCCGCGCACGGGTTCCCGCAGCTGTCGGTGGCCGCCGGCATCGCCGGCGGGGACAGCTCCTACAGCGGCCGGCTGGACGCGTTCGTCCTCCAGTTCCTCATCATCAGCCCGTTCGCCGTGCCGGTCTGGGTCGCCGGGCTCGTGGCGCTGCTGCGCCGGCCGGCCTGGCGGGCGTACCGGGCGGTCGGCTGGGCGTGGCTGGTGGTCGTGGGTCTCGTCCTGCTCGCCGGAGGCAAGGGCTACTACGACGCCCCGCTACTGCTGGTGCTGACCGCCGCGGGCGCGGCCGTCGCCGTCGGCTGGGCGGCCCGGCACACCGTACGCCGGGCGCTGCTGGCCACCGGCGCGGTGCTGGCGGCGGCCAGCAGCGCGGTGCTGCTCCTGCCCACCCTGCCGCCCGACCGGCTGCCCGGCTTCGTCGTCGCCGTCAACTACGACGCCGGGGAGACCATCGGCTGGCCGGCGTTCGCCGACTCCCTCGCCGCCGTGCACCGGGCGCTGCCCGACGGCGAACGGCAGCGGGCGGTGATCCTCACCGGCAACTACGGTGAGGCCGGCGCGGTCGCCCGGTACGGCCCGCAGCGCGGCCTGCCCGCCGCCTACTCCGGCCACAACAGCATGGCCGACTTCGGCCGACCGCCGGACACCGCCGACGTGGTCGTCGCCGTCGGCTGGCAGCGGCCGGAGCCGCTGCGGGCCTGGTTCGCCGACGTCACCCTGGCCGGCCGGGTGGACCAGCGCGTCGACGTCGACAACGACGAGAACGGCGGCCCGATCTGGGTGTGTCGTGGCCTGAAGCGACCGTGGGCGCAGATCTGGGACACCGAGGTACGCCACGCCGGCTGACCGCCGGCTACTCCCCGGTCGGCCCGCCGGCCAGCTCGGCGACGATGTCGAGGTGCCCGAGGTGGCGGGCGTACTCCTGCACCAGGTGGAACAGCACCCGCTCCAGCGTCGCCGGTCGGGCGCCGGCCCAGCGCGGACCGGGCGCGCCCACGGCGTCCAGATCGGACGCCTCGACCACCGCCCGGGTGTGCGCGCCCTGCGCCCGCAGCGCGGCGACCAGCCCGCCGCGGTCCTCCTCCGGGGCGACGTACCAGCGCCCGTCGCGCCGGTCCCCCCACGGCTGCCCGACGTCGCGGCCCTGGAACCCCCAGGCGATCCAGCGCAGCTCCACGTACCGCAGGTGCTTGACCAGCTCCAGCGGCGTCCACCCGGACGGCAGGCGGCTGGCGCGCAGCTCCCGGGCGGGCAGCGCCTCGACCTTCCCGATCAGGCTCTCCCGGAAATAGTCGAGGTAGCGCAGGAACACGTCGGCGCGGCCGGCGGCCGGGCCGGTCGGCTCGGGAAACGGGTTCGTCACCGCGCCATTGTGCGCCGTCTCCGGATCAGCCGCCGGGCAGCTCCCGGGCCCGCTGCTCGACTCCCGGCCGCCCGTACGGGTAGTCGGCCACCGGCGGGGCGCTCACCTCGGTAAGCAGGCGGGTGTGCCCGGCGTCCAGGGTCAGGTCGGCGGCGCTCAGGCTGTCGTCGAGCTGCTCGGTGGTGCGGGCGCCCAGGATCACCGAGGTGACCGCCGGCCGCCCGGCCAGCCACGCCAGCGCGACCGCCGACATGGACACGCCACGTTCCTCGGCCACCTGGCGTACCGCGTCGATCACCCGCCAGGTGCGCTCCTGGGCGTTGCGTCCCTCGTACGCCTCGACGCCCCGCCGCGGGTTCTCCCCCAGGCGGGTCGCGCCGGTGGGCGGGGTGTCCCGCCGGTACTTGCCGGTCAGCCAGCCGCCGCCCAGCGGCGACCAGGGCAGGACGCCGATGCCCTCGTTCTCGCACACCGGAACCAGCTCGAACTCGACGTCCCGGGCCAACAGGTTGTACTGCGGTTGCAGCGTCACGATCGGGGTCAGGCCGCCCTGCTGCGTCAGCAGGGCGGCCTTCTGCAACTGCCAACCGGTGAAGTTGCTCACCCCCGCGTAGCGGATCTTGCCGGCCCGCACGGCGTCGTCGAAGAACCGCAGCGTCTCCGGCAGCGGGGTCAGCGGATCCCAGGCGTGCGCCTGGTAGAGGTCGACGGCCTCCACACCGAGCCGGCGCAGGCTGGCCTCCAGGGCCCGCGTCAGGTGCACCCGGGACAGCCCGGCGTCGTTCGCGCCCGGCCCCATCGGGAACCGCCCCTTCGTGGCGATCACCACGCGGTCGCGCATGCCGGGCCGCTCGCGCAGCCAACGGCCGACGATCTCCTCCGACGCACCCGCCGAGTACACGTCGGCGGTGTCGATGAAGGTGCCGCCGGCCTCGACGAACCGGTCCAACTGGGCGAAGCTGCCCGCCTGGTCGGTCTCCGCGCCGAAGGTCATCGTGCCCAGACAGAGCGTCGACACCACCGTTCCGGTGGTGCCGAGGGTGCGGTAGCGCATGGGGTGCCCTCCGGTTCGTCGACTCCACCGATCCTGCCACCCGGCACCCGCCGGACCGCATCCCGGGGACGCCGGCCCTGCGGCCGGTCGGGGCATGCGGCACAGTGACCGGGTACGGCAGGCGAGGGAGGCGGTGGCGGTGGCGGATCCGACCGGGGTGGTGTTCCCCCGTAGCGGCGAGCGGCGCAGCACGTCGGCGCTGGGTCGGGCGGTCGTCGCCGACGCCCTGCGCGGTGTCGACCCGGTCGGAGCCCGCGCCGCCGGGCACGAGACCGACTGGCGGCACGGCTACCTGGTCCACTTCCGCCGCCTGGTCGAGGCGGGCCTGCTCAGCCGCGACGCCGCGCTCACCATCGCCCACGACGGACTGACCTCCCTGCACGCCCGGATGCGCTACGTCGGCCCGGCCGGACACGAGAGCGACCTCGCCGACGCCGTCACCGCCCCCGACGAGCTCGAACCGCCGGACACCGCGACCGTCACCGGCGACGGCCCGGTCGAGCGGGAACTGTCCCTGCCGTACCGGGGCCGGCGGCTGCGCGGCGACGAGCTGCGCCGCCGCCTCGACGACTGGGTGGCCGCCGGTGTCGTCGAACCGTCCTGCGCGCACGCCGTCGGCGTCGTGCTCGACAACCCCGACTGGCTGGACCTGAGCGACCAGCGCGTCGTGGTGCTCGGCGCGGGCGCCGAGATGGGCCCGCTGCCGTCGGTGCTGCGCTGGGGCGGCGACGTCGTCGCGGTCGACCTGCCCCGCCCGGAGATCTGGCGGCGGGTGCTGAGCACGGCCCGCCGGCACGGCGGCCGGCTGCACCTGCCGGTGCGGCCCGGCACCGGCACCGGCGACGACGCCCTGGCGCGCGGCGCCGGCGTCGACCTGCTGCACCACCTCCCCCAGGCCGGCCGCTGGCTCGACGGTGTCGAGGGCCGGCTCGTGCTCGGCAACTACGTCTACGCCGACGGGGCCACCAACGTCCGGGTCGCGATGGCCGTCGACGCTCTCACCGAGCACCTCGGGCGGCACCGGCCCGACGCGGCGCTGGCGTTCCTCGCCACCCCCACCGACGTGTTCGCCGTGCCCGGTGACGCGGTCGCCCACGCCGACCGGGGCTTCGCGCGGCGCGGCCTGGCCCGGCGCGCGTTGCGGGTCGCCTCCGGCGGGCGGCTGCTGCACCGCAACTACCCGCCGGACGCCGACCCGGGGATCAACGACAGCCTGGTGCCGCAGCAGGGCCCCAACTACGCGCTGGCCAAGCGGCTGCAACGGTGGCGGGCGGCGGTGGCCCGGGCCGCCGGCACGACGGTGTCGTTCACCGTCGCGCCGCCCACGCGCACCCGCTCGGTGCTGCGCAACCGGGCGCTGGCCGCCGCGTACGCCGGGGCCCACCGGTTCGGTGTCGAGGTGTTCGACCCGGCCACCAGCAACACCCTGATGGCCGCGCTGCTCGTACACGACCTGCGTACCGGTGGCGGGCCGGCGCACGAGCACCCCTGGCAGGACGAGGCGTACGCCGCCGCGCACGGCGGACTGTGGCGGGTGCCGTACGCGCCGCGCTCCGCCCTGGGCCTGGCCGTGCTGCTCGGCCTCGGCGGCGCGCGCGCCTGAGGTTCGCCGTGCTGTCGCAGATCACCGGCCTGTCCGGGCACTTCACCGAGGAGTCCCTGCGGGCGTACCTGCTGGGCCGCTCGACCCGCCTCGACACCGGCTGCCTGGTGGTACGCGGTTACGGCGACCGGCGCGGCGTGCACCAGAAGGTCGCCGGCCGCGCCTGGGCGCACATCGCCGCGTACGTGCTCTTCGTCGGTGGCTACGACCCGGAGCTGCGGGTCCACCACGACTGCGGCGTGCCGGACTGCATCGAGCCGGGTCACCTCCGCCAGGTCACCCGCGCGGAGCTCGGCCGCGCACGCGACCAGCGCCCGCAGTGCCGCAACGGGCACGACCGGGAGACCGATCCGGCGACCGGCCGGCTGCGCCGGGTCTGCCGGGTCTGCAACCGGGACGCGCAGCGGCGTTGGCGGGAACGCCAGGCCGCGCTGGTCGCCGAGGCGCGGATCGGGTACGGGACGGCCGGCGACGTCTCGACCCCGCGGGTTCAGGCCCGGAACGTGCGGCGGTAGGCGTCCGGCGGCACGCCGACCGTGCGGTGGAAGTGTCGCCGCAGGGTCGTGGCCGTGCCCATGCCGGCCGCCGCGGCGATGGTGTCGACGCTGTCGTCCGTGGTCTCCAGCAGTTCCTGGGCGCGCCGGATCCGTTGGGTGAGCAGCCACTGCAGCGGGGTCGTGCCGGTCACCGCGCGGAAGTGCCGGGTCAGGTGGCGCGCGCTCAGGTTGGCCTGGCGGGCCAGGTCCTCCACGGTGAGCGGCTGGTCCAGCCGCCGCATCACCCAGGGCAGCAGCTCGGCCAGGGGATGGCCGTCCCGGGCGGGTACGGGTGTGCTGACGAACTGGGCCTGGCCGCCGGCCCGGTGCGGGGGCACGACGAGGCGGCGGGCGACCACGTTGGCGACCGCCGAGCCGTGGTCGAGGCGGACCAGGTGCAGGCACAGGTCCATCGCCGCCGCCTTGCCCGCGGACGTGAGGACCCTGCCGTTGTCGACGTAGAGGACGTCCGGGTCGACCTTCACGCGGGGGTGGCGCGCGGCCAGTTCGTCGGTGTGTGCCCAGTGGGTGGTCGCGCACAGCCCGTCGAGCAGGCCGGCGGCGGCGAGCACGAACGCGCCGGTGCACAGGGAGACCACCCGCGCGCCCGCCTCGTGGGCGTCGCGGACCGCCTCGACCAGCTCGGCCGGCGGGTCCTCGTCGACGTCGGCCACGGCGGGGACGATCACCGTTTCGGCGTGCGCCAGCCGGTCGAGACCGCAGTCCGGTTCCAGCAGGAAGCGGCCGGCCCGGACCGGACGCGCCCCGCACAGGCGGACGTCGTACCAGGGGCCGGGCAGGGTGGCCGGTGCGGAGCCGAAGACCTCGTAGGCCAGGGCCAGCTCGAAATGCAGCATGCCGTCGGTGGCGGCGATCGCGACGGAACGCGGGACGAGATCCATGTCGGGAATTGTACGGGTCGTGTCGTTCCGGACACTGGCCCGGCTGGGGCGGTGCGGACAGGATCTCCGTAGTCGATCAATTTCGAGGGTGGGAGCAGGCATGGCATCGGGTCGCAACGTGGCGGTGTTCGGCGCGTACGGGCACACCGGACGGTTCGTGGTCGCGGAGTTGCGCGAGCGCGGGCACGTCCCGCTGCTGCTCGGTCGCGACGGAGACAGGCTGCTGGCCCTGGCGCGGGACCTGCCGGGGTCGCCGACACGGCCGGCGTCGGTCGACGACCCGGCCTCGCTCGACCGGGCGCTGGCCGGGGCGGCAGCCGTGGTCAACTGCGCCGGTCCCTTCGCGGCGACCGCAGCCCCGCTGGTCGAGGCGGCACTGCGGGCCGACATCCCGTACATCGACGTGGCGGCCGAGATCGAGGCGAACCTCGACACCTTCACGCAGTTCGGGCAGCGCGCCCGTGCCGCGAACACCCTGGTGGTCCCGGCGATGGCCTTCTACGGCGGTCTCGGTGACCTGCTGGTCACCGCCGCCATGGGTGACTGGACGGCGGCCGACGAGGTGCATGTCGCCTACGGCCTGAGCAGTTGGCACCCCACCGCCGGGACGCTCGCCTCGGGCACGGTCTCCGGGCAGCGTCGGGGCGGTCGCCGGGTCCGCTACACCGGCGGACGGTTGGAGTACCACGACGACGCCCTGCCGACCCTGCGGTGGACCTTCCCGGCTCCGTTCGGCACCCGCGACGTCATCGGCGAGTTCACCATGGCCGACGTCGTCACCGTGCCCAGCCACCTGGCCGTTCCCGAGGTGCGCACCTACATGACCGCCACGGCCGCCGCGGACCTGGCCGCTCCGGACGCCCCGGCGCCGTCCGCCGTCGACGAGCGCGGGCGCTCCGCACAGACCTTCGTCGTCGACGTCCTGGTCCGCTCCGGCGGCACCGAGCGCCGCGCGTCCGCCGCCGGTCAGGACATCTACGCCGTCACCGCGCCGCTCGCGGTGGAGGCCGTCGACCGCGTCCTCACCGGCCGGACCAGGAGCACGGGCGTCGTCTCGGCGGGCGCGGCCTTCGACGCCCCGGACTTCCTGCGCGCCCTGTCCCCGCACCTCCGCCTGCGCATCCCGGGGCCCGTCCGCGCCTGACCGCCGGTGGTGCGGCCGACCGACGAGGCGAAACCCGATCACGGCGCCCACTCCTCCCGGGCGCGACGTTCGGGGCGTCGGGTCTCGAAGACGAAATGGCCGTTCGGTCGAAGGGCGGCGTGAATGCCCTGAGGGTCTGCGCCCAGTCGCGGTCGGTGAGGAAGCGGCTGTTGCGTGTCACTTGCCGACCCAGCGCGCGGCCGACGCGGAGAGTCGTTCGCCGTGGGCGGCGCCGGCCGGTATGAGGTCGGCGATCTGTTGGAGTTGTCCGGGCGTCAGCGAGACCGTGCTGGCGGCAGCATTCTCTTCCAGGTGGCGGACTGTGGTCGTGCCGGGGATCGGGGTGGTGTTCTGTGCGAGTAGCCAGGCAAGTGCGAGTTGTGCCGGTGTCACGCCCAGCTCGCCTGCGAGTGCGCGTAACCGCTCGACGAGGGCCAGGTTGGCGGCCCGGTTGGCCTTGGCGAAGCGGGGGTTGCCACTGCGCAGATCATCGTCACCGAACACAGTGTCGGTGGCGATGTTGCCGGTGAGCAGGGACCGGCTGATGGGTGAGTAGGCGACGAGGGCGATGCCCAGCTCGCGGCAGGTCGGCAGCAAATCCGCTTCGACCTCGCGGCTGAGCAACGAGTACTCGGTCTGCAGTGCTGCCAGGCGGTGGATGGCATGAGCTTGCCGCAGAGTCTGCGCGTTTACCTCGGACAGTCCCAGGTGGCGGACTTTGCCGGCGGCCACCAGGTCGGCCATCGCGCCGATCGTATCCGCGATGGGGACATCGGGGTTGCGCCGGTGCAGATAGAAGAGGTCGATGTAGTCGACACGGAGGCGTTGCAGGGATTCGTCGCATGACCTTCGTGCCCAGCCTGGTGAGGAGTCCACGTACATGCGGCCGTTGTCGCGCCGGATCCCGAACTTGGTGCACAGGACGACGCGGTCGCGTCGGCCGTGGATGGCTTTGCCGATGAGCTGTTCGTTGTGGCCGACGCCGTAGGAGGCGGAGGTGTCGATGAGGTTGATGCCGAGGTCGAGTGCCCGGTGAACGACGCTCATGGATTGCGTCTCGGTCGGGCGTGGTCCGTAGTGTGCGCTCATTCCCATGCAGCCCAGGCCGATGGCGGAGACGGCGGGACCGGACTCACCCAGCACGGTTTTGCGCATTGTCATCCCCCAGGAGGCTGCGATAGCGGTTGATCTTGCGGTCGATGACGACGAGATCCTGCTGCAGAGCGGCGATCCGGTCGAGCGTGCGCTGACGGTGTGTCTCGAGCAGGGCCAGCCGGTCGGATCGAGTGGCGGGGCCGCTATGGATCAGAGCGACGTACTCGTGCATCTCGCTGACCGGCATACCGGTCGCCCGCATCTTGATCAGGAGTTCCAGCCGGTCGAGGTCGACCGCTCGGTATCGGCGCTGCCCGGCGGCATCGCGCGGGATCGCCTCGAGGAGCCCGATGCGCTCGTACCAGCGCAGCGTGTCGGGCGACAGGCCGACCCGGTCAGCTACCTGCCCGATGGTCGGCTCGTCGATCATGCGGGAGTCGATCTCCATGGCTGCAGCATGCCCCCTTGAGCGGGCTCCAGAGCAAATGGATCTCTGTCGATCAGCGCCGCAGGGCGGCGCTCCCCAGAGCTCTCCCGAACGTCAACGCCGCACCGAGTCCGCTCCCGCCGAACAGCGGCACCTAGGACAGCGCCGCCGCGAGGTCGGTGGCGGCCTCGTACGCGGCAGCGGCCCGTGCGGCTTCGTCCGCGCTCAACGCGACCCGGCCGACACGGGCCAGCATCTCGACCGCCGTGGCCGGATCCTCCAGGACCATCGCAACCTCAGCGCGGTAGACGAGCACCTCCACCAACGCGACCGGGTCGTCATCCGCCTCGGTACGGGCCAACGCACTGTCAAGAATCCGAGCCGCCTGCCGGGCGTCCCCTCTGGAGTCGGCCTGCACGACGGCGTTCGCGATCGCCTTGCCCAGCCGCCCGGTCGACGCCGGCGCGGGCGAAGCCGGGGCGTTCTGGAAGAAGCGGATCCAGTTGCCGCCTGGATCGACGACGCTGAAGCCACTCAGCCCGTCGGCGTTCTTCCGCGCCCGGGGCCGGGTCATCCGCGGCGTCCCGGAGACCAACACCTTGCCGTACGCGGCGCGCATCCCCGCCGCGAAAGCCCGGTACAGCTCGCCCGTGTCCGGAGTCAGCACGACACACGAACCGTAGGACTGCGCCGGATCGAACCCCGGCATCTCGAAGAACTGCAGCTGCAGATCTTCCCGTTGCAACCCCACGGCCGGGTTGGGTTTGCGCTGCTGGTAGGTCGTGTGAAACCCGAGCACCTCGTAGAAGGCGACGATGTCGTCGATGGACGCGCAGGGCAGCAGGGGAACGGTTATCTCGTTGGCCACCCGTACTTCGTAGCGGTCGCGGACGGGCGCACGCACATGGAAATAGCCGATCGTCCGCCGCAGACGACTGAACGGCCGATGCGCAAGCTGCCCCGGTCCACCGGCGACCTCTGCCAGCACTCACCTCCGAAGGACGCGCGCAGCACCGCCTAGAAACAACGAGCACCACCGGCGCTGACTCGCGGGCCTGTTGGCGGAACGGCGGCATCCGCGCTACACCAGACAGAATCCTTACGCACAAGAACAGACATTATGGTGTACGCCTCTCCATCGCCTCGCGCCGTGATTACTGGAATCCTATTACCGGTATTCCAGCAATTGGCGTACGTGCCTGGGGTGTCGTCTGCCGGGCCACGTGAGGCATTGTCGGTGTCTGAGGCACGCTGCCGCGCCTCGACCGCTGCTACCTGCCAAACGCGCCATGGTTTCCCCGACCGGCAAGCACCCGGAGAAGCGAGGACTTCATGAGAGCCGACCACTACGACGGCTTCGCCCAGAGCTACTCGAGAGAAAACGAATCGGGCCTCTTCAACGCCCACTACGAGCGTCCGGCCATGCTCAAGCTCGCCGGCAACGTACGCGGGCGGCGCATCCTCGATGCCGGTTGCGGCTCCGGGCCCCTTTCCGAAGCCCTCCGCGCCAGAGGGGCCATTGTGACCGGTTTCGACTCCAGCCCGGCCATGGTCGACCTGGCGCGGCAAAGGCTTGGCGAGGACGCCGACCTACGGGTAGCCGACCTCAGCCTGCCCCTTCCCTTCGCCGACGCCGCGTTCGACGATGTCGTCGTCTCCCTCGTACTCCACTACCTGCAAGACTGGAAGGCACCGCTGTCCGAGTTGCGGCGCGTGCTGAAACCCGGTGGCCGGCTCCTGCTGTCGGTCAACCACCCCATGCTTCACAAGTTGAGCGATCCCAGCGCCGACTACTTCTCCGTCACGCAGCATTCCGACGAGTACACCTTCGGCGATCAACGCGCGGTGCTGACCTACTGGCACCGGCCCTTGCATGCCATGGCCGACGCGTTCACCGAGGCGGGCTTCCGCATCGCGGTCATCAGCGAGCCTCCCTTCGCGGCCGACACTCCACGCGAACTGCTCCCGCCCGGCCTCGGCGACCGAACAGCCTTCATCTGCTTCATCTTCTTCGTCCTGGAAGCACACTGATCAAGGCGCGGTTGGCGAGCCCGGCCACTGAGTTCGAGACCGGATACGCCATCATGTCCGGCCATGGCCTGATCGCTGGATCTCTACAACCGAGTCGGCCGGTGCCCCCGCGAGAGGCTGGGGGCCGGACCACTGAAACCGCCGTGGGCCCGGCCCCGTTCGGCTACAGCCGCATGTAGAGGCGGCGGCCTGCCGCGCGGAAGCCGATCCGCTCGTAGACTCGCCGCGAATCGTCACCCGACGCTTCGAGCCAGACCAGGTCGGCACCCGAGTCAAGATCTGCCGGCTGAGCGCGGCCGTGATGGCCCCGCCCAGACCGCGACGTCGGTAGGGCGCCCGCACCGGGATGCCCGCGATCTCGCTGACCTCGCCACCGGGTGGGGCTGCCTGGCCCGCACCGGCGCAGATGCCATCCGAGGCGAACGCCGCCACCTCGAAGCCGCCCCGCTGCCGCAGCGTTTCGAGACGGTCGACGTCGGCGTCGCTCACCTCGAATGCGCCGCCGAACGCCTCACCCTGGGTGGCGGCCATCGCCGCCCGCTCGGCCCGGTTCTCCGGTTGCCGCACGACGAAGCCGTCGACCGACGGCGGCGAGACGAGGGATTCCGGCCGGCAGGTCAGGAACTCGTGTCGCTCCTCGACCGTGAAACCGGCCGCGAGCAGCAGTCCCTCAAGGCCGGGGGCGCAGGTCACGACGTACTCCAGGCGGGGCCGTCGCGACATGGAGCGGAACGCACTCACCAGGGTCTCGATGTCGGAGGCGGTGATCTCCGCGTCCGGACGCGGTGTCGCGTAGTTGATATTGGAGGCGACCGGCCGGCCCGCATGCACTGCTCGCGATCCTGCAGCAGAGCGCAGATCGGAACCGGACCGCGTGCTGAGTAACGCGGCTTGACTCTCTGGCTCCGGTGGGGAAACCCGTTGAGCCCCGCCGCCGGCGTCCCGTAGGTTGCCGATCACCCGCCGTCCCCGTGCAGACAGAGGACAGAACCGCGTGACCCCGCCTGCTCTTTAGACCTGACACCCTTCTCCGCTCACCGGTAGCCGACGTCCCCGTCGGCTCCACCGGGCTGCCCTCGTGCGCCCGGTCATCCCGCGTTCGAGGTCGCGCGTGATCGGCCTCGTGTCAGGTCTAGAGATCAGGTCTAGCGATCGTGTCTTCACAACCTCATACCGTGCTGCCCTGGGTCGTCCGCCGGACCAGGCTGCCCCTGCTGGCGATGCGGTGCGTGGACTGCCGGTCAGGGTCGGCCACCACCGGCGACGGCCGGTTCCGCGTCAACGCCAACGGCAAGCTGCTCGACGTGTGGCTGCTGGTCCGCTGCGTGTCCTGTGCCCGGACGAGCAAGCTCACCCTGCACGAGCGAACCCCGGTAAGCTCCTTCGATCCGACCGAGCTGCACGGCTACCACGTCAACGATCCCGCACTGGTGGCGGCCCGGCTGCTGGATCCGTCGCTGGCCCGGCGCAACCGCTTCACCCTGGACTGGACCGGCGCCTGGCAGCTGGACACCCCGCCGGCACGCCTCGACGAGACCTGGCCGATGCAGGTGGAGGTCGTCTTCGCCGATCCGGTACCGGTGCGCCCGGACCGGCTCATCGCGCAGGGGCTCGGCCTGAGCAGGAGCGAGGTGTCGCGCCGGGTCAAGTGCGGCGTGCCGCTACGCCGTCCGGCGAGCGCCGGCTTCACCTTCACCGTCATGGCGGCCGACTAGGCGTTGTGGCCCGGCGGGCCCCCGGCCCCCCCCGCCCCGAACCGGGGGCGACGGACGTCAGCCGGCCGGGGCGTCCAGGACGGGGATGAGCTGCTCCTCTTCGTACGCCAGATGGGCCTCCAGATCGGCGACGAGACGCGCGACGTGTTCGCGGACCTCGTCCCGGTCGGCGTCGACGGCGGTGACCGTCCTCTGGAGCTCGCCCACCAGCTCGGCCACCCGCCGGTGCTCGGTACGCAGCCGGTCCAGCACGTCGGCCAGGTCGGGGCGCTGGGCGGCGATGCCGACGAACATGCCGGCGTCCTCGCGGGTGTGGTGGGCGTGCAGGCCGGCGCACACGGTCAGGCAGTTCACCCGCAGCTGCGCGCCGAGCGTCGGCCCGGAACGGGAGACCTCGTCCCGGATCAGCGCCAGTTCCCGCCGGAACGCGTCGTGGATGCGCCGCAGCGCCTCGCCCCAGGACGTCACCTGCGGCGGGCCTGCGTCCTGCGCGTGCAGGGCCACCACCGGGATGACCCGGTCGGTCCTGGCCTGGTATTCGGCCCAGCCGGGGTCGGCCTCGACCGCCCGGGCGAAGATCCCGTCGCGCTCGGCGCCGGTGAGCACCTCGGCTCGCGCGGGGTAGGTGAAGGCACCGTCCTCGACGGTGACGATCGGGTCGGCGACCAGGTTGTGGAACCAGTCGGGGTGCCGGTCCGCACCCCCGGCGGACGCGATCACCAGGATGCGCTCGCCCCCGTCGGGCAGGTAGCCGACCGGGGTGGTGTGCGGGGCGCCGGACCGCGCCCCGGTCGTGGTGAGCAGGATCAGGCGGGCACCCTCGAACGGGCCGCCCACCCGGCCCGCGTTGGCCCGGAACTCGTCGATGATCTGCTGGTTGAAGTCGTTGGGCATGCGCTGCTTTCTGGACACGACACACGGCGTGGCCGCCGGGGACACCGGCGGGCACGGGAGACGGCGCCGCTCGGGCGGCGCGGAGACGATCACCGATACGTGAGGAGCTCGGCGGGAACGCGCAGGGCGGGGCTCGGGCCCCCGCCGGCCTCATCGAATGGCCGGGTGCCCTGTCCGCTCGTGGCCCATGGCCGACCCGGCAGTCACGGGACCGACCCTATCGACGCGCCGATCCGCCGGTCAACGGGAATCGTTCTCCTTCGGCTCGGTCACCCACGCGCCGCCGTCGACACCGGCGGTGCCCGGTGTCGACGTGGATGGTGCCCGCGGCACCGGCGGAACCGGTGCGTTTGCCTCCGGCCGCGTGCTGCTGTCAGGGTCGGGCGGTGACCCCGATGACCGGTGCCGACGTCACCCGCGCGGTGGCGTCGATGACCGAGGTGCTCGGCCCGCACACCGACCGGGACTGGTCGGTGCCGGCCGGGGACCTCGAATGGACCTGCTGGACGACCGCCGCGCACGTGGCGCACGACCTGATGGCGTACGCCGGTCAGGTCGCCGGCCGGCCGGAGTCCGGTTACCTGCCGTACGACCTGGTGGTCTCCCCCACCGCCGCGCCCGCCGAGGTGCTGCGGGTGGCGCGGGCCTGTGCGGGCCTGCTGGCCGCCGTGGTGGACACGGCCGCGCCGCAGGTGCGGGCCTGGCACTGGGGGCCGTGCGACCCGGGTGGCTTCGCGGCGATGGGGGTGGCCGAGACGGTGCTGCACACCCACGACATCACCCGTGGCCTCGGTGTGCCGTGGACGCCGCCAGCGGCACTGAGCGCCGCGGTGCTGCGCCGCCTGTTTCCGGACGCCCCGGGCGGGCCGCCGGCGCAGGTGCTGCTCTGGTGTACCGGGCGTGGCGAGCTGCCGGGGCGGCCCCGGCGCACGTCGTGGGTCTGGCGCGCGGCGGTGGAGTGACACCGGGTCGTGCCGTCGTCCCGGGAGCCGGGCAGGCACAGACCACCGGCGGGCAGTTGGCCGGCGCGCCCGCGGTGGACCGTCGATAGGGTCGCCGCCATGCAGATCATCACGGGCGCGGGCGAATGGCGGCAGCCGGCGGAGACGGCCGCCAACGACTGGGTCGAGCACCTGCGGGTGCCCGACCTGTCCGTCGGGACGTACTGCATCCCGGCGGGCGGGGTCGACGGCCAGAGCCCGCACACCGAGGACGAGATCTACGTGGTGACCGCCGGCCGGGCGCGGATCGTGACACCGGACGGTGAGGCGTCGGTCGGCCCCGGCACGGTGATCTTCGTCCCGGCCGGCGAGGAGCACCGGTTCGTCGACGTCACCGAGGATCTGGCGCTGCTGGTCGTGTTCGGTCCGGCGTACGGCTCACGGGCGGATCGCCGAGCCTGACCGGGACGCGCCTGCCTGGCGACCAGGGAGTGCTCAGCCGGCGGGCGTACCCGCCGCTGAGGTGACCCGCCACGCGGTGGGCCGGGCCGTCGTCAGCCGGTTGCCCGCCGCCGCCACGGCAGCCGCCACCACCGCCGTGGCCGCCGGGCGGGTGCGGGCGGCGCGAGGACCGGGGCCGGGCGGGCGGCGGCCTGCTGGCGATCGGCGCGCCACCGCCGGACGACGTCCTCGACGTTGACCGGCCGGACCACCACCTGCGGGCCGGTGGGCGTACGCAGCCACGCGATGATCTGGGCGTTGAGGTCGCTGGTGTACGCGCGGACGGACTCCTCGGTGGGCAGGTCCCCGACATCGGCCGGCAGCTGCTCGATCCTGCGGCGCAGTTGCAGGGGCGTCGGCAGGAGCAGGTCGCTGCCGAGCGCCTCCCGCTCCAGGAAACTCTTGATCCACCACGACTCGTCGTACGGCTCGTTGCGGCCGGGGATCGGCTTGCCGGCGCCGGGCAGGTTGTCGAACTCACCCCGCTCCTGCGCGGCGCGGATCTGCGCCTCGACCGTCGCCTCCCAGCGCGCGTCCACCCCGGCCTCACCTCCGCGTCCACCGTATCCGCGCCTCCGAGCGTGGTCAGCGCCACCGCGGGAGCCGGTATTCCCCCACCGGCCGGTGCCGCCCGGACCGTCATTCGCCTGCGCTCTCACACCGCGCCGGCCGCTCGCGGATCACGGCGACCCCGCCGGCCGCGACGGTCACCGTCGCGGCGACCGGTCGACCGGTGATCAGGTCCAGCCCGGCCGCCGGGACCGGCTGCGGCCGGTCGGTGTGGTTGAGCAGGAACAGCCAGCTGCGGTCCCCGTCGCGGCGGCGGACCGCCTCCACACCGGGCGGTGCCTCCGGACACACCGGGCCGACCCCGGCGAGCCGGGCGGCCTCGGTGAGCAGCCGGCGGTAGGTGTCGCCGTCGGGGCGGGTGGAGACGTACCAGGCGTGGGCGTCCCCGACCCGGTGCCGGGTCACCGCCGGCAGCCCGTCGAGCACCCCGCCGGCGTACGCCATGATCGGCTCCGCCCCGGCCGGGTGGACCGTCTCGGACCACAGTTCCGCGGTGCCGCCGCCGGTCAGCGGCACCCGGTCACCCTCGGCGAGGGGGTGGAACTCCTCCACCCGGACGCCCAGCAGGTCCCGGTACGCGCCGGGGTAGCCACCCAACCGCACCCGCCCGTGACCGTCGGCGACCCCGCTGAGAAAGGTCACCAGCAGGTGACCGCCGGCGTGGACGTGCTCACGTACCCAGCCGACGGTGGTGTCGTCGGCGAGGTACACGGCCGGGAGCACGAGCAGCCGGTGCCCGTCGAGCCGGTCGCCGGGGGCGAGCACGTCGCAGGCGTACCCCGCCCGCCACAGCGCCCGGTGCGCCGCCGCGACCTCGGCGCCGTGGTCGAGGCGATCCGACGGCAGGCCGGGATGGCGCAGCGCCCACTGGCTGGCGGCGTCGCGCACCAGCGCCACCGACGCGTCGACGCGTCCCCCGACCTCGTCGAGGCGCTCCAGCAGCCCACCCAGCTCGACGGCCTCGCGGAACACCCGGCTGTCTGGCCCGGCGTGCGGGACGAGCGCCGAGTGGAAGCGTTCCGCCCCGCCGGCCGGCGCCCGCCACTGGAAGAACAGGACGCCGCGGGAGCCGCGGGCGACGTGCGCGAGGCTGTGCCGCAGCATCCGGCCGGGTTCCTTCGTGTGCATCCGGCCCGGGGTGTGGATCTGGTTGGGGGCGCTCTCCATCAGCAGCCAGGGCGGCCAGCCGTTCCCGCCGGCGCCGCGCCGCGCCCAGCCCCGGGCCTGGTCGGCCGCGAGGGCGGTCTGCTCCTCCGCGCCGCCGTCGGGCGTGGACGGGTAGTGGTCGACCGCGACGAGGTCCACCTCCCGGGCCCAGCGGGCGTGGTCGACCGGCACCCAGTCGCCGAGCACGTAGTTGGTGGTCACCGGCACGTCCGGGTTGGCGGCGCGCAGCAGGTCGCGCTGCTCGGCGTACGCGGTGCGGAGGGTGTCGGACCAGAACCGGCGGAAGTCCAGCAGTTGGCCGGGGTTGGCGAGGTACTGGGTGGCCCGGGGCGTGGTGACCTGTGCCCAGTCGGTGTAGTGCTGGCTCCAGAAGCTGGTGGTCCAGGCGTCGTTGAGGGCGGCCAGGTCACCGTGCCGCTCGGCGAGCCAGCGGCGGAACGCGGCGGCGGCGTGCTCGCAGTGGCAGGTGGTGCCGTACTCGTTGTGTACGTGCCACAGGGCCAGGGCCGGGTGGTGGGCGTACCGGTCGGCGAGGGCCGTGGTGATGCGCCGCGCGGCGGCGCGGTAGGCGGGCGCGGCGGCGCAGTAGGTGTCGCGGCTGCCGTGGTGCAGGCGCACCCCGTCGGCGGTGACCGGCAGCGCGTCGGGGTGCGCCAGGGAGAACCACGGCGGCGGGGACGCGGTGGGGGTGGCCAGGGCGACCCGGACGCCGGCGTCGTGCAGCAGGTCGAGGGCACGGTCGAGCCAGTCGAAGGTGTACCGGCCGGGGGTGGGTTCCAGCCGGGACCAGGCGAAGACGCCGACGGTGACCAGGTTGACCCGGGCGCGGCGCATCAGGGCCGCGTCCTCCCGCCAGACCCGCTCGGGCCACTGCTCGGGGTTGTAGTCGCCCCCGTAGCGCAGCCGGCCTTCGCTCCACATGAACCCACCACCCTGTTTGTTTAGGATGCGGCCAAACTAGGAAGTGCTCTTGTCGCCTGTCAACGGCGACCGAGAGGGCAAATCATCGATCCCGATCGTTGACAGTTCGTTGGGAAGTTAAAGAAACTGGGATACCGCCGGAGCCGCTGTCGTCGAGGAGACGCCCATGCCCTACCGCCCGCCCCTGGTGCCGTACGAGACCTTCGTGGCCGACCCGCCCGACCTGCCCGTACGGGCACCGGGCGAGGACGGCGCCGCGCTGGTCGGCCGGGCCGAGCTCGTCGCCACCGACCAGCACGGGGTCACGGTCAAGGCCACCCTCTCCGACGGGGCGTCCACGGTGGTACGCGTCGACGCCGCCGGCGACGGCGTCATCCGGGTCCGCCTCGCCGACGACCCGCAGGCCCGCAGCCGCTCCGCCCGCGCCCTGCCGCTGGTCCGCCCCGGCACCCACCCCGCCGCCGTCACCGTGGCGGACAGCCGGGTCCGCGTCGACGCCGGGGCGCTGGTCGCCGAGATCCGCCTCGACCCGTGGCACCTGGAGTTCCGCACCCCGGACGGGCGCCTGCTGCTCGCCCAGGACCGGGGCGTGCGGGACATCAGCGGCCGCCGGCGCACCCTGCCGTTCGGCCGGTCCACCGCCGACGGCACCAGCGTGGCCTGGCACGAGAGCTTCACCGCCCCCGGCGACGAACGCTTCGTCGGCTTCGGTGAGAAGTTCACGCCGCTGGACAAGCGCGGCCAGCGGGCGCTGATGTGGAACTTCGACGCCTTCGGCGGCGAGTCCGACCGGTCGCACAAGAACGTGCCGTTCTACCTGTCCAACCACGGGTACGGGGTACTGGTCGACAGTGGCCTGCCGGTGCAGTTCGACGTCTGCCAGTCCACCCACAGCAGCGTCCAGATCCTGGTGCCCGACGAACTGCTCGACTACTACGTGCTCGCCGGCCCGACCCCGGCCGAGGTGCTCGACCGCTTCGACGCGCTCACCGGCCGGCCGTACCTGCCGCCCCGGTGGGCGTTCGGCGCCTGGATCTCCTCGGGCTTCTTCCCGGACACCCAGCAGCGGGTGCTGGAGCGCGCCCGGCTCATCCGGGACCGCGGCATCCCGTGCGACGTGCTGCACCTGGACTGCTACTGGCAGGTCGCCGGGCGCTGGTCCGAGCTGCGCTGGGACCGAGAGGCGTTCCCCGACCCGGACGGCATGCTGCGCGCCCTCACCGCGCAGGGCTTCCGGGTCTGCCTCTGGATGAACCCGTACCTGATGACCGGCAGTCCCCTGTACGCCGAGGCCGCCGAGGCCGGCTACTTCCTGCGCCGGCCCGACGGCGACACGTACGTCGCGGACGTCTGGCACGGCAGCTACCCGGCCAGTGCCATCGTCGACCTCACCAACCCGGCCGCGGTCGAGTGGTTCAGCGGGCTGCTGCGGCCGCTGCTGGCGCAGGGCGTCGCGGTGTTCAAGACCGACTTCGCCGAGGGCGTGCCCGCCGACGCGGTCGCGCACAACGGGATGACCGGCACCGAACTGCACAACGTGTACGCGCTGCTGTTCAACGACGTGGTCGCCGCCGTCACCGAGGAGATCGCCGGACACCGTACGGTGTGGGCCCGCTCCTCGTACCTGGGCGGGCAACGGCACAGCGCGCAGTGGAGCGGCGACGTCAACGCGACCTGGCCGGCGCTGGCGTCCACGCTGCGCGGCGGCCTGTCGCACGGCCTGTCCGGGGTGCCGTTCTGGAGCCACGACACCGGCGGCTTCCACGGCACCCCGGATCCCGACCTGTACGTCCGGTGGTCGCAGTTCGGAGCGCTGTCGCCGCTGGTGCGGCTGCACGGCACCACCAGCCGGCTGCCGTGGGACTTCCCGCCGGAGGCGGAACGGCACGCGGTGGCCGCGCTGCGGCTGCGCTACCGGCTCATGCCGTACCTGTGGTCGGCGGCGGTGCACGCGGCGCGCACCGGAGTGCCGATGATGCGGGCCCTCCTGGTCGACACACCCGGCGACCCGACCGCGTGGACGACCGACCTGCAGTACCGGCTCGGCCCGGACCTGCTGGTCGCGCCGGTGCTCGACGCGTCCGGCGTCCGCGACGTGTACCTGCCCGCCGGCGACGACTGGATCGACGCCGCCACCGGCGAGCGGCATCCGGGCGGCCGGCACCTGCGGGTACGCGTCCCGCTGGAGCGGCTGCCGCTGTACGTGCGCCACGGCGCACTGCTGCCGCTGGTGGAGCCGGCGGGCACCGTCGGCGACGGCCCGTTCCGCGACGTCACCCTGCTCTGTTTCGGGGCCGCCGACGCGCGGACGGTCGTGTACGACGTCGACGGGGACACCGAGATCGTGTCCGTCCGCGACGGGGCCGAGCTGCGGGTCGAGACGCGAGGACCGCTGCAGGTGGGGCAGCTGGTGCTCGCCGGGGTCGGCGACGCCGACCTCCCGGCCCGGTCGCTGCTGAACGGCGAGGCGGTGGCCGTACGGTCCGTGCCGGGGCTGGTCCCCGACGCGGGCTGACCGCCGGGTGCGGCGCCCGCCC